>BJHT01000149.1 GCA_014193395.1 Verrucomicrobiota bacterium | reverse complement strand
CTCCATCTCATCGGCGAATAGCCGAGCCTGCGATGGGTGCTGCGTGATCCGTGACCAACGTGAGCGATTAGTGAGCAGCGATCAGTAATCACACATCACGCCTCACGCATCACGTCCCCGGCGAATACACTCGCCAACCCTGCGGCCCGCTGGCAGTTTCCGCGCGCTTTTCTAACCCTGCGACGACATGCCAAACCTCTTCCTCCGCTCCGCCCTCGCCCTGCTTCTCGCCACGATCCTCCTTCCGCCCAATGCCCTCGCTGCCGCTGAAAACAAAGGCCCGCGCTTCGGTTTCACCGGTCCGGAAATCTTCCCGCTCGACCAGCAGATCGGCCAGCTCCACGCCGCCGATCTCGACGGCGACGGTTTGCAAGACCTCGTCGTCGTCAACAACGCCCGCTCGAAAATCACGCTCCTCTACAACCAAACCGGCAAAACCAATCTCACCGCCAAAGCCGCCCTGCCCTCCCGCCGCGACCTCAATGAACTTCCCCCCGGCTCGCGTTTTCGCGTCGAATCCATCGCCTCCGAAAAACGCATCGCCAGCCTCACCGTCGCCGACCTCAACGGCGACGGCCGCCCCGACATCGCCTACTACGGCGAACCCAAGGAACTCGTCGTCATCTACAACCTCGGCACCAACGGCTGGAGCCAGCCCAAACGCTGGCAGATCGAGGACGGCCAGCTTTCGCCGAACATCCTCACCCACGGCGATCTCAACGGCGACAAGCGTACCGACCTTATTTTGCTGGGCGAAAACCACATTTACTTCCTCGCCCAGCAGGCCGACCACATGCTCGGCGAACCCGAGAAAATCCCCTTCACCGGCTCCGTCAAATCCGTGCAAGTCCTCGACATCAACGGCGACGGCCGCGACGACCTCCTCCTCGTGAACTGGGAAAATCCCGCGCCCTTCCGCTTCCGCCTGCAAAATTCCGCCGGCCAGCTCGGACCCGAAGTTCACTTTCCCTTCCCGCCCGTCCGCTCCTATTGGGCCGACGATCTCGACGGCGATCACAAGACTGAAATCATCACCATCGCCCAGCAGTCAGGCCGCGCGCAGATTTCCAACTTCCTCCAGAAACCCGCCGAAGCCCTCTCCGGCAAACTCCTCCAAGGCCAGTTCCAGGTCCTCCCCGTCAACCGCTCCGACAAAGCCCGCCGCGGCATGATCTGGGCCGACCTCAACGGCGACCAGCTCACCGACCTCCTCGTCGCCGAGCCTGACAGCGGCCAGCTCACGCTCTTCCTCCAGCAGCCCGACGGCACCTTCTCCGCCCCGCGCAGCTTTCCCTCGCTCTCCGGCATCAGCGAAATCGCCGTCGCCGATTGGAATGGCGACGGCAAGCCCGACATCTTTCTCCTCAGCCCCGAGGAACGGCAGGTCGGCGTCACGCGCCTCGAAGCCAACGGCCGCATTCCCTTCCCCGAAATCCTTCCCCTCGAAGGCCGCCCCCTCGGCCTCGTCGTCGGCGCCCTCCAGCCCGGTGCCAAGCCCACCGCCCTCATCATTGCCGACCTCGACGGCAAACGCTTCCTCCACCTCCGCACCGCCGACGGCAAAGTCAAAACCCAGAAGCTCAGCGACACCTTCAAATCCAATCCCACCTCCCTCGCCCTCCACGATGTCGATCAAGACGGCCTCGCCGACCTCGTCGTCCTCATCCCTTACGAAAAAGTAAAAATCCTGCGCCAGGTCAAAGGCAAAGACTTCGAAGAACTCGACATCGCCCCGCCCGGCGGCGTCGTGGAGCAACCCTGGTTCAGCGCCGCCGACGTCGATGCCGATGGCAAACCCGAACTCCTCCTCGCCCAGAAAAATTTCGTCCGCGCCGTCCTCCTCCAGCCCGAACCCAAGCCCGCCGGCTCGACCAACAAAACCGTCTGGAACTTCCTCGTCAAAGACCAGATTAACGGCTCCGCCAACCACTCCCGCATCGTCGCCGCCGCCTCGGTGCCCAACGGCGGCCCCAACAAATCCAGCCTCTTCCTCCTCGATGCCGAGCGCAAACTCCTCACCCTGAGCGAACGCGATTCCGCCGGCGTCTGGCGCGTCGTGCGCAACCTCCCGCTCCCCGTCACTGACTTCACCACGCTCCGCAGCATCAATCTCGCCGCCAAACAACCCAACAGCCTCGCCTGCCAGGGCATCAACGCCGCCGCGTGGCTCGTCTTCAACGGCCTCGTTTGGGACATCCAGGAACTCGACGGCTACGAAACCCCCATCAAAGACGGTCGCCTCATGGACGTCGTCACCGGCGACCTCAACAACGACGGCCGCAAAGACCTCGTCTTCCTCGAGACCGCCAAGAACCACCTCGACATCGTCACCTTCGAGAAACCCCACCAGCTCAAGCCCTCCGACCGCTGGCAGGTCTTCGAGGAACGCACCTTCCGCAGCCGCCGCGGCGACGCCCCCGAACCCCGCGAAGCCCTCGTCGCCGACCTCAACGGCGACGGCAAAAACGACCTCGCCGTCATCGTCCACGACCGCATCCTGATCTACCTGCAGGAATAATTCGCTCCCTTGTCGGAGCTCTGATTCCAAACCCGGAACCGGGTCAGTCCCGGCTATTCGCCAACCTTTGATCGCCAGCCGCCGAAACCTCGCGACGAGAGGGCAGGACTAATCCGACCAAGACTGCCCCCGATACGGGATCGACGCGAGGTCGCCATTGCCTTCCCATTTTTCTGCTGCCTTTTTTCTGCCTCCGCCCCCCGCCCACTATCGCACCGCCGCGTGCTTAAAAATGAAATCCACAATCGGCGTCGAGTCCTCCAAGCCGTGCGGATGATGCCCCACGCCCTTCTTCCCAATCAGCGTGATGTCGCCACCCAGTTTCTTATACCGCTCCGCAATGACGCCCGTGTTTTCGTCCCACGGCACCACGTCATCCGCGTCGCCATAGACGTGCAGCAATGGCACCTTGGCATCTGCGAGTGGCTTGAGGTTGTCCACCGGGTTGCCCGGGTACGCGAGCGCCTCCGCCTCATTAGCGAAGCGATACACCTTCATCGTCAGCGCCCAGTCGCCCTTGCTCCCCTTGCCTTTTCCCTTGCCGCCGGGCCAGCTCTTGAAATCACACACCGGCGCGTCGCCGTAGAGGCACGCCACCTTGGTCGGATTCGCAATCGCCCAGTTGTAGCAATACAGGCCGCCACGGCTCAGCCCCACCAAGGCCGCCTTTTGCGCGAGGCCGTATTTTCCGGTCAGTTCCGCGTAACACTGGTTCCAGTGGCCGACCGCTTCCGGACTGCCCAACTGGTTCTGCACGCTCAGGTACACGATGTGGAATCCCCTCCCCAACAGCGCGACATCCGGCGCCGGCTTGTGCCCGAAAAACTCGCCATGCCACACCCACGGCTTCCCCGCCGCCGCCGCCTTCGGCACCACCACGAGGACATTTTTCCCCGCCACGGGGAAATCGTAGCGATCGTATCCGTTCCACACGGACTTCTTTCCCGGGAACGGCGGGCCCGATTCCGCGGCGAAAACCGAACCACCCAGCACGCAAAAAGCCGCCACCAGCAGAGATGTGAGTTTCATGGGCGCGGAGGCTAGGTCGCCGCCACCCCGCGTGCAAGGACGGCGGCACGCCCGGCCACCGTCCGCGCCTTCTCCTGCACCCGGAAAAAAGGTGGTTGAAACCAAGAAGCGCGCGGCAAACGCGAAAGCAGCGGACCGCGCCAGAGCGGGAGGATTTACCCCGCTGTCGAGATTCTCCGACCGCGTAACCCATCACTCGCGCCCTTTGTTTTCAGGCATTCCGCGCTCCACCGCAGCAGGCGTTCCCGCTCGGATCCCCGCGCGTGCGGCCCCAACTTCTGCCATTTAATTTTTCGGAAAACCCCCTTGCCCCACGCCGCCCCCCTCCCCATTCTCTGCGCCGCTTATGAATTATCGGATCTCCCAACGCGCCGCCTCCCTCGCTCCTTCGCTCACCCTGGCCATTGATTCCAAGGCCAAACAAATGAAAGCCGAGGGCATGGATGTCGTGGGTTTTGGCGCGGGCGAACCGGACTTCGACACCCCTGACCACATCAAGATGGCCGCCATCAAGGGCCTCGCAGACGGCTTTACCAAGTACACGCCGAGCAGCGGCATCCCCGAATTGCGCCAGGCCGTGGCTGACAAGTTCAAACGCGAGAACGGCCTCAGCTACAAACCCAGCCAGGTCATCATCTCCTGCGGCGGGAAACATTCGTGCTTCAACGTCATCATCGCCACCTGCGAGGCCGGCGACGAGGTCATCATTCCCGCGCCCTACTGGCTCAGCTATCCCGAGATGGTCAAGCTCGCCGGAGCCACGCCCGTTGTCCTCACCACCACCGACCGCACTGAGTTCAAGGTCACGCCCGACCAACTCCGCGGCGCGATCACCGCCCGCACGCGCCTCTTCATTCTCAACAGCCCGAGCAATCCGACCGGCAGCGTGTACACTCCCGCCGAAATCAAGGCCCTCGGCGACATCTGCGTGGAAAAGGGCGTCCTCATCATGAGCGACGAAATCTACGAACACCTGCTCTACGACGGCGCGAAACACCAGAGCGTCGCGAGCTTCTCGCCGGCGCACTACGACCACACCATCGTCGTTCACGGCTTCGCCAAAGCCTGGAGCATGACTGGCTGGCGGCTCGGTTTTCTCGCTGCGCCCGAACCCATCGCCAAAGCCATCGACGCCGTGCAAAGTCACAGCACCAGCAACCCGACGAGCTTCGCGCAACGCGGCGGCGTCGCCGCGCTCAACGGCTCGCAGGCGCACCTGCCGAGCTGGCTCGCGGAGTACGACCGCCGCCGGAAATTTGCGTGGGAAAAATTCAACGCCATGCCAGGCGTCTCCTGTGTCAACAGCCGCGGCGCGTTCTACCTCTTCCCGAACATCTCCAAGCTCGGCCTCACCTCCGCCGACTTCTGCGCCCGCCTCCTCGAGCAGGAAAAAGTCGCCGCCGTCCCCGGCATCGCGTTCGGAGCCGACGACTACATCCGCATCAGCTACGCCACCGGCATGGCCAACATCGAGAAGGGCATGGCGCGGATCGACCGCTTCGTCCGCGCGCTCGCGAAGTAACTCAGCGCCGTAGCCGCCGAGGTGACAAGGCGGAGCGCCCGATTAACCCGGCCCTCTCGCCTCATCCAGCCGGATTCGGCAGACGAATGGGGGCAGCCGAATGAAGGCGGGCAACTAGCTCGCTCCCATTCGTCTGCCAAATTCAGGCTGCAATTTCCTCCCCATTTTCTGCCCCCATTTTTCTGCCGTCTTCCGCCGCTGCGATTGCGGCTGAAACTTCCCAACCTCCACGCCCCCGGCCCCTTCCAAACCAACCCTCCCAAAAATCCCCTCCCCATTTTTCTGCCCCCTATTTTTCTGCCATCTTCCCCGCCCGCACGAAACTTCCCGACTGCCACTCCTTCTCCACCTGCGTCGCCACCAACCGCAGCCCCTGCCCTGCATACGCCGCCACCACGCGCTCGAACTGCGTCTCCAAAATGCCCGCGAGCACCAGCACACCGTCCGGCTTCACGCGGTTCACCACGCGCTCGCACTCCGCAATCAGCAGATCGAAAATCAGATTCGCGCACACCACGTCATAGCGCGCCCGGCTCCCGACCGGCACCTTCGTCAGATCCTGCCGCGCCATCCGCACGCTCCCTCCCACCCCATTCTGCCGCGCATTCTCTCGCGCCACGCGCACCGCCTCCGGATCAAAATCAAACGCCACCACCGGCCCATACCCCAGCTTCGCCGCCGCGATCGCGAGAATCCCCGACCCCGTCCCCATGTCCAAAAACCCGCGCCCCGCCGCACCCGACCGCGGCCGATGCTTCACCAACTGCCGCAGACAAAACGACGTCGTCGCATGTTGCCCCGTCCCGAAACTCAGCCCCGGATCCAGCACCACCTCCGCCTGCCCCGCCCGCGCGCGACGCCGACTCCAACTCGGCCGGATCAACAGCGAACCCCCAATCGCCAGCGGTTTGAAATGCTTCTTCCACGACTCCGCCCAATCCTCGCGCCGCACCGCCCGCACGGCCATCGCCATCACTCCGTCCCCCGGCTCCACACCCGCCGCGCGCAAGCTTTCCAATCCCGCCACCAGCTCGCGCCGCAGTTCCCCGAGCGCCGCCTCTGCCAGCTCGGTGTAAACCGACACCCGCACCTCGCCCGTCTCCGAATTCAGATACACCGCCGGCGTCACGCCAAACACCCGCTCCACCAGCGCCACCACCGGCTCCTCCGCCTCGGGCCGGATGGCGAAGACCAACTCATTCAATGATTTGTTTTTCATCTTTGGAAAAAAAGCTCCCCCTCGCTGCAGTACAACACTGGAACAGCCTCGAATGCCGCGAGGATTTTTTCCGGAGCGCGACCGGTCCCCGCCCGCAGCGGCCCCCCACCCGCGATGCCGCAAGAAAATCCCAGCGCCCCGGCTCCGAGGCTGCCGCTGCGACCGGGGACCGGTCGCGCTCCGCTTTGGTTGCAGCTCCCCCTCTCTGTGCACATCGCGTCTCTGTGGTTAAAATTCCTGGCCCCGCTCACGGCCAATCCCGCCACGGCGTGAAATTCAGCAATTGCACCTCCGTCCGCAGCGGCCCTTTGTCCACCACGCTCACGCTCGCATACTCGATCTCGAACCGCCCCGTCACCACCAGCGGCAGGTCGAGCAACAGCGCCAGCAGCATCCGGATCACGCCTCCGTGACACACCACCGCCACCGTCTGCCCATGATGCTGATCGAGAATCCGCCGCAGACACGGCTCCACCCGCGCCCGAAACTGCGCCGCTGATTCCCCGCCCGGGATCGCCGCCTGATCCATCTTCTCCAGCCAGTCGAACGCGTGCGCACCGAACTTCTCCAACACCTGCTCCCACGTGTGCCCCGTCCACTCGCCGAAATCCACCTCGCGCAAATCGGCCAGATTCACCGGCACCAGCTCCGCAAACTCCGCTGCCAGCGGAGCCAGCGTCTGCTGCGCTCGCCGCATCGGACTGGCATAAATCGCATCGAACCGCACCCGCCGCAGGTAATTCGCCGTTGCCTTCGCCTGCTCGACTCCGCGCGGCGACAGCTCCATGTCGATCTTGCCCCCAAACGTCCGGTGATACGCCACCGCCACCTCGCCATGCCTGATCAAATAAATCCGCGTCGTCGCCTTCATGCTTAAAACTCACTCCCGCACCAAATCCGCACCCGCTACAATCGTTGAACCGTTGAACCGTTGAACCGTTGAACCGTGGGATCGTTGAAGGGTTGAACCGTTGCCTCCTCGAACTCTTCAACCCTTCAACCCTTTGCCCCTTCAACCCTTCAGCCCTTCCCGCTCACCCCACCGCCCCGCGCTGCAACTCCAGCAACGTCCGCACCCCCCCGCGGGCCAGCCCCAGCATCGCGACCAACTGCGCATCATTGAATGTCGCCTCCTCGCCCGTCCCCTGCAGCTCCACGAAATCTCCGCCCGCCGTCATCACGATGTTCATGTCCACCTCCGCCGAGACATCCTCCGTGTAACACAAATCCAGCAGCGCCACGCCCTTCACGATGCCGACACTCACCGCCGCGACCCCCGCCAGCAGCGGGTTTTCCTTCAACACCCCCGTCGCCAGCAGCTTTCGAATCGCCAGCGCCAGCGCGACATTCGCGCCCGTGATCGCCGCCGTGCGCGTGCCGCCGTCGGCCTGCAATACATCGCAATCCACCCAGATCGTCCGCGCCCCGAGCTTCTCCAAATCCACCGCCGAGCGGATCGCCCGCCCGATCAACCGCTGAATCTCCGACGACCGTCCGTCGATTTTCCCCTTCGAGATATCCCGCTGCTTCCGCGTCAGCGTCGAGTAGGGCAGCATCGAATACTCCGCCGTGATCCAGCCGCCGCTCACCTTCTGCTCCTTCATCCACCGCGGCACCGCCTCCTCGATCGTCACCCCGCAGATCACGCGCGTCTGCCCCCACTCGATCAACGTCGAGCCCGTCGCGTGCGGCGCGATGTCATTTTGAAAACGAATCGGCCGCAGCTCATCTGCGCGCCGTCCGTCCGCACGACTGCCGGGAAAAGGAACAATGGAATCAGGTAAATCAGTCATAAAAGCGCGCGCATCGTACGCACCGACCTGCCGAGTGCAATGTCCAATCCCCCGCGCCTCACCTTCTCGCCCAAGAATGCGGGCAGAAAAACGGGGGCAGAAAAAACAACCTCCACAGCCCCATTCCCGGCCCCATATTCTGATGCCAACAGCCGCCCCCCCGCTGCGGCCAAATCGCCGGCCGGACCCAACGAGGAGAATTTCCAGCCAGACGAATGCGCCGCCACCGGCGGAGATTGCGCTTTGATCTTTGGTCTTCCAAACCTATAAAAACTCGCATGTTGCCGAAGTTGCTTTCTGCGGGTGGTCCGGTCGCGTGGTTGCTCCTGCTGGCCGGGGCCGCGGCCATCGCCGTGTTCTTGGAACGTCTCCTCCGATTTCACAGCGACCAGATCAATTCCACCGAGTTCATCGCCGGCATCCGCAATGTGCTCAAGCGCGAGAACATCGTCGAGGCCCTCTCCATCTGCGACGCCACGCCGGGGCCGGTGGCGCGCATGGTCAAGACCGCGATCCTGAGCCGCGACCGCGGCCGCGAGGGCGTGCGCGAGGCCATCGAAGAGGCCGGCCTGATCGAGATGCCGCGGCTCGAGGAGAAACTGGGATTGATCGCGACCATCGCCCAAGTGGCACCGCTCATCGGGCTGTTTGGCACGGTGCTCGGCTTCGTGGACATCCTGCGGGAAATGGAGGCGCACGGGCTGGCGGCCAGCCCGGTGTTGCTCACCGGCGGCGTGTGGAAGGCGCTCATCAGCACGGCGCTCGGCCTCGCGGTCGCGATTCCCTGCTACGTCGGCTACAACTATCTCGTCAGCCGCGTGAACTCGATCGTGCGCGACATGGAGAAGATTTCCACCGAGATCGTGAATCTCCTGGGCGACATGGGCAGCGGACGCAAGGGATGAAACGGAAGCCAGCAGTCGGAACGGAGAGATCACCGACAAACCCCGACAACACCGATGAACACAGCACAGCGAAGACGCCACCGAAACGGAGCGCGACCGGTCCCCGGTCGCAGCGCCAACATCGGCACCGGGACGCGCGCGGTTGTCGGGACCTTCGCGAGCGCGCATCCGCTGCGAACCGGGACCGCCCACGTCCCGAAATCCTCACGGCCAGCGAGTCTCCTGCAGAGTCGGAGGCAGCCGGAAACCACACTGATCCACCGCACACGCTTGGTGAAAACCAGGGCAGTAGCTTGGCCGCTCCCCATCCGTGTCCATCCGTGTCCATCCGTGGTTAAACAGCCCTCTTGTTCATGAAATTCCCCCGCAATACGCGGATGTTTCACGGGCCGCTGGATGCCGCGCCGTTTGCCGGCGTGTTTTTTCTGCTGCTCATCTTCCTGGTTCTCACGTCCTCGTTTGTCTTCACCTCCGGAGTGCGGATCAATCTCCCCGAGGCCGGGCGTCTGCCGGCGACCGGCAAACCCACCGTTGTCGTCGCCGTGGACCGGGGCGGACTGCTGTATTTCCAGAGCCAGGTAATCCAACTGGACCACTTAAAAATCCGGCTCCGGGACGCCGCCACGCTCGCCCGCGGCGAGATCACCCTGGTCGTGCAGGCCGATCAAGCCGTGGCGCACGAAGTCATCCTGCGCCTCGGCCTCGTCGCCCAGGAGGCGGGCATCAAAGACATCATTCTCGCGACGCGGCCCGTAGGCGCACCGGCGCGCGTGACGCCGTCGCCATGAACTCTCCCACGGCAGCAGTTCCGCCCGCATGGTCGCGGCAACGGTGGTGCGGCGCCGTGGCGCTGCTTTTTCTCGCCCAGATCGCGCTGCTGTTTGTTTTTTCGGAAAAAAGCCGCGCGCCGGCGGCGGCTCCCGTTCCCAGCCCCGGCATCGCCCTCGTGCTCGACGCGAACGTCAACCGGCAGGTGCTCGAAACCCTGGGTGCCAGCGATCCCACTCTGTTCGCGCTGGTCAGTCCGAAAAGTTTTTCGGGCCAGGGCTGGCTCAACGTCCCGCCCCGGCAACACCGGCTCGAAGACTGGACCGAGCCGAACCCGGCGCTGCCCCCGAGTTCGCCGGCCGTTGGTGGCATGTTGGCCTCGTTCCTGCGCACCAACCTGGCCGCGCTGGAACCGGGCGCGGAAAAACTCTCGCCGGAGATTCGCTCGCTCGCCCGGCCGATGTTGTCGCTTCCCTTGCTCACCACCAACCTGGGTCCGCCCGAAATCGCGCGCCCCCAAGTAACCCGCGTTCGCAGCGTGCCGGCCTGGTCAACCATCGACGCGCGCGAACCCCTCGCCTGGCTCCGCCCGCAGTTTAACTCCGTGGGCGGCGCGTGGAGCGCTCTCGCCGCGACCAACGCCGCCACGACTGCTGCGCGTCCGCACCCGCCGGTCGTCCCCGCCCCCGCCCCCACGCCCAACCCCGCGAAAACTCTCCCCGTGATTGTTCCGCCCGCTGCCACGAATCCCACCAACGCCCCGCCGCCCAAAGCTTCTCCGCCACTCCTGCCGCCTCCGCCATCCGCCCCGCCCGGCTCATGACGATTGACCAACTCCTGTTCGTGTATCTGGCCGCGATGCTCGCCGGCATTGCCGTGGTCGCCGTCTACTACGAACGCCGCCGCCGCCGCTTCGAGCCGATGCCCAGCAAAGACCACATTTTCCGCTGCGCGAAATGCGCCTTCGTGTACACCGACGACGAGGACGTCGATCGTTCCCGCTGCCCCCAGTGCGGGACCGTGAATGAAGAAATCGAGTTCTGATCCGCGACCCTCTCCGGCAAGGTAAAAACGTAGCCGCCGAGGTGACGCGGCGGAACCCACTCACGCGAGCGGTGCGGGCATCCGCCCTGCTCTTCATACGAATCGTCGAACGACATCTTGCCGACGACAGCGGGCGGAACGGGCGTCGCTCCGCGCTCGCCGCCGCCGGCCAAAGTAACCCGCGACCCTCTGCGTTTCTTCCCATCTCTGCGGTGTTCTGATCCGCGTCCGCCCCTCCGCGACCGGACGTCTGCCCGGCAGCCCGCTCAGAACACCGCAGAGATGGGAAGAAACGCAGAGGGTCGCGAGTGGAGGTCCGACCCGAAAATAGGCGTGGTCGAAGCGGTGCCTACGCGACCTCGCAGAACGCCTGCTCGCGGAGGTCGCTCCGCGCGAAGATCGCGGTGAAACTGCGGCGATCCGTGTAAAGAGCAGCACCAACCGCCGCACACTGCTTGCATGGGCCCCCTCTGCTTTCGCGCGTGCCTGCGCGGTTTCGGGGCCGCTGCGGCTGGTCCTCGGCGGACACCGCCGCGCTCCCGCCAGTGATCAGCGATCCCACGCCCCGCCTTACTAATCACTAATTACTAATTACTACTCACTAATTCCCCGCCTTCACCTCGATGATGTCGTGCGGCGCCGCCTCCCGCTGCCCCGCCGGACTGACGCGAATATAACGTGCCTTCTCCCGCAGCTTCTCCAAGTTCGCCGCGCCCAGATAACCCATCCCCGATTGCAGCCCGCCGATCAGCGACGTCAACACGCTCTCCACCGTCCCCGACGCCTCCTTCAGCGCCTCCACCCCTTCCGCCGCAACCTTGCGCGTCGTGTCCGGCGAATGCCCGTAACGCGCGGCCGAACCGGCCTTCATCGCTGCGGCGCTGCCCATGCCGCGATACTGTTTATACAGCTTGCCGTTGATCTCCATGATGTTTCCCGGCGCCTCCGGACAACCCGCAAAAATCCCGCCGCACACCACCGCGTGCGCCAGCGTCAGCGCCTTCACCACATCGCCCGATTTGGAAATCCCGCCATCCGCCACAATCGTCACGCCCCGCCCCACCGCCGCCCGCGACGCGACATACAGCGCCGTCAACTGCGGCACGCCCACGCCGGCCACCATGCGCGTCGTGCAGATCGATCCCGGCCCCTGCCCCACCTTGATCACATTCGCGCCGCAACCGGCCAGAAACTCCGCGCCCGCCGCGCTCGTCACGTTGCCCGCTATGATCGGCAATTTCGGAAACGCATCGCGAATCAACCGCACCGACTCCCCCACGCCCTTGCTGTGCCCGTGCGCCGTCGAGACCGCCACCACGTCCACGCTCCGTTCCACCAGCGCGCCGACGTGCCCGAGAATGCGCTCGCGATCCAGCGACCCGTCCGCCTTGCGCGACGTCGAAATTGCCGCGCCGCAGATAAGCCGAAACTGCGCGTCGCGCGCCGGCTTGAGCTGCGCGCTCTTCTCCTGCGTGATCCGCTCGATGTCGCTCATCGTGAACAACCCGTGCAGCCGGTCCTGGTCATCCACCACCAACAGCTTGTGAATGCCGGGATGATCCGTGAAAAAACGGTCTGCCCGCGCAATCGGATCGCCGCCAAGTTCCCCCTTGTGAATCGTGTGAATCTGGCTCCGCGGCGTTAGCGCCTCGGCCACCTTGCGCTTCGCATACCGCGGCTTCACCACATGCCCCGGCAACAGCCCCAGCAACTTCCCCGCGCTGTCCACCACTGGAAACGTGGCGAACGCAAACGTCCGCTTCTCAATCATCTCCAGCACATCCCCGATCAACTGCTCCGGCGCGACCTTGATCGGATCCTGAATCAAGCCATGCACGTGATTTTTCACCCGGCTCACCTCCGACAACTGCTGCCGGTCCGGCATGTTGTAATGGATCAAGCCCAGCCCGCCACTGAGCGCCATCGCGATCGCCATCCGCGCCTCCGTCACCGTGTCCATGTCCGCGGAAATCACCGGGATATGCAGGCTCAATCCCTCCGCCAGAACCGTGTCCAACTGCGTCTCCCGCGGCAGCACCTCCGAGTACAACGTCGCCAGCGTCACGTCATCATACGTGAGCGCCAGGCTGCGGTGGGCGCTGAAAAACTCAGCGGCGGGCCGGTAAAACTCCGAGTCAATTGCGGACGGTTTCTGCAAATCTTCCATGCGCGAAACTGGCCAACTCCACCGTTGGAACGCAAGGAGGAAGCTCGGTGGGCGGACGGGAAAAGTAATTAGTGATTAGTAATTGGTAATTAGTGCCCGGAGAAACCCTCCCACGCGCCCATCCCACCGAGCGCCTCCCCGACTAATTACTAATCACTAATTACTTTTCCCCACCCGCCATCCTTCCGATCAGCCCCGTCGTGGACTTCCCCGCGACGAACTCCAGAAACCGAATCTCCCCGCCGCACGCCTCCACGATGCGGCGCTCCTCCTGGTTCATCTTCTCGCGCGTGTAGTCGGCCCCCTTCACGTAAATGTCCGGCTCGACTAGCCGCAGAAACTCCGCCGCCGAAGTCTCCGGGAAAATCGCCACCGCGCTCACTGATTCCAGCGCCGCCAGCACCAGCGCGCGATCCTGCTCGTGGTTCAGCGGACGGCTCTCGCCCTTCAGCCGCCGCACCGATGCATCGCTGTTCAGCCCCACCAACAGCGCATCGCCGAGATTCCGCGCCGCCTCGAGATACGTGACATGCCCCGCGTGCAACAAATCAAAGCAGCCATTGGTCACCACCACCCGCCGTCCGTCCCGCCGCGCCTGCTCACGCCAGGCGCGGATGTCGGCCACTGCAAAGATTTTCTCACGAAAATTCATGCCGCAATCCTGTTGGCCATCACCCGCGCTGGCAACGCGCAAAAGGCCGGCCACACGCGGCGAGAGTGCGGCGCCCCGCCCCTGCTGTTCCCCGCCGCTGCGGCGTGAACGCGGCACGGAGAGGGTTGCCAAGCCGCGGGCCGACCGGGACACTCGTGCGTCGCATGAACGAATACCCTACGCCGCTTGATCTGAACCAACTGCGCGTTTACCCGCTGGCCGAGCGCCGCAGCATGGCGCGCATCGAGGACATTTTGGTCGATCCCGACGCGCCGTGTCCGCCGTGCGAGGACGCGGCGCGCGGGATCATCGAGCGCTGCGCGGAACGCGTTCTGGCGGCGCGGCGGCGCGAGGCGGCGGTGATGTTTATTTACGGCGCGCATCTGGTGAAGAACGGCGCGGCGGCAATTGTGGAACGGCTGCTCGAGGGCGGCTGGGTGACGCATCTGGCGACGAACGGCGCGGGGAGCATTCACGACTGGGAGTTCGCGTTTCAAAACTGGTCCACCGAGAGCGTGGAGCAAAATGTCGCGACCGGCACCTTCGGGACGTGGGATGAAACGGGGCGCAACCTTCATCTGGCGCTGCTCGCGGGCGGCGTGCGCGGCGAGGGCTACGGCGTGGCGCTGGGGCGCTTCATTCAGGAGGACGGCGTGACGCTGCCGGAGCCGGCCGAGCTGGAACAGTTGCTACGGGACAACCCGGGGCATCCGCTCGCGCCCGCGCGCGCGGATTTGCTCGTGGCGATGAAAACGCACGGGCTGGCGGCGGGCCGGCACGAGGTGCGGCATCCGTGGAAACACACGTCGATCTTCGGACAGGCCTTCAAGCATCGCGTGCCGCTCACCGTTCATCCGGGCATCGGCTACGACATCATCGCCAATCATCCGATGTTCAACGGCGCGGTGATCGGGCGCGCGGCGGGCGTGGATTTCCGGCTGTTCGGCGCGGCGGTCGAGCGGCTGGCGGGCGGCGCGGTGCTGTCGGTCGGCTCGGCGATCATGGCGCCGCAGGTGTTCGAGAAAAGCCTTAGCTGCGTGAACAACCTGCGCCTTCAGGCCGGGCGTCCGATTGTGCAGGACCACAGCTTTTTCGTGGTGGATTTGCAGGACGGCGGCAACTGGGACTGGACGCAGGGCGAGCCGCCCAAGAGCAGCCCCGCCTACTACCTGCGCTTCTGCAAGAGCTTCTCGCGGATGGGCGGCGAGATGAACTATCTCCAGTGCGACAACGTGGTGTTCGCGCATAATCTGCTGGAGCGACTGCGGCGGGCGTGACGGGGGACGGGAATCGCAACCATGCGGGCGCGCGCGTCGCAGCGCTGTACTCCGTGTTTCTGGAAACTCCGATTCCGCCCGCTGTATCGGCGCGGATGGGTTCGTCGCCGTTTCCGCCAACCACTTCCTCTTTGACCCGCCGCGTTAAAGCCGCTTAATAGCCGATATGACGACGCTAACCATCACCAAAGCCCGTGCCAATCTCTCGGAATTGCTGGAAAAGGCCAAGCGGGGCGAGGACATCGGCATTGTTTCGGGCGACCAGATTGTCGCGCTGCGCCCCGTTACGGTCACCTCGGATGACTACGCTTGGCGCGAATACGGCGCGACGCCGGCGGAACTGGCCACATTTGAAAAGCGGATGGAGCACAAAATCACGGCGGAGCGGAAGCGCGGGAAGAGCAAGCGCTTCTCCGGCAATCTGGAAAAGGATCTGGCCGATTGAAACCGCTGGAATTGAGCGAGGCTTTTCGGGATCTCGTCCGCGCTTTGCCCAAACCCATCCGCGGGAAGATCGGCCTG
>BJHT01000148.1 GCA_014193395.1 Verrucomicrobiota bacterium | reverse complement strand
CATCGAAGCTTACTACAACACCCACCGCAAACACTCCTCCCTCGGCTACAAAACCCCCGCCACCTTCGAGGCCCAGCTCAACCCCAAAAACTAACCAAATGCTGGTCCAGAAATCCGTTGCATCTCAATCCCACGGGCGAACCCCGGCGGGGTTCCCCGTGAATAGCCGGGGGTGGCGCGAGGAACGAGCGACACCCCCGGACTCCCGCCGCCGCGCTCCAGAACCCCGGCGGGGTTCCCCCGGTACCAAGGCGTCCACCGTTCGTAGAATGGGGCCACCCCGCCGGCGTGGCAGGCATTTAGGCCGGCATTTCCGGGAGTGCGCTCGTGCCTCGCGCGCCCCCGGCTATTCACGGAAAACCCCGCTGGGGTTATCTTGGCGGATATCTGCACAAACTCTCGCAACGACTGATATGCGGACCTACCCTTTCTCGATGACCCGATTCTACTTCCATCTTTCAGTAGTCTGTTCTGCCCTGTGCCTTGGCGCAATTGGCTGCACGGGTAAATCCACAGCCTTTCCCTTGAGCCTTGAGACCGTTCGCCAACTGTCTTCCACCAACACCGCCCAGATTTCCTTCGAGGAGAGAGGCGGAGACCTGTTCGTGTCAGTCACCGACCGACACGGAGACAGTCACATCCATCACTTGGACTTGGGAACTAATTCCAAGCCACACGCGGTGGAGCTACTTAAACAGAAGCAGGCCGAGCTGAAGGCGCGACCATAACCCATCCTGAGCCGTGCCCGTCACCCGAAGCCTGCTTCCATTTGCCAACCGCCGCCGCGCATTGACACGCCACCCCGGTACCGCAGGCGTCCCCGCCTGCGAGTTCTGCCGGCGTCTCGCCGCCAGCCCCTACTCATGCCGAACTCCGACCCGAAGCAGCGCAGCAGATAACACTGTTGGGCACGGCGTGGTTTGGAGTGCGGTGACTTGTCACCGCTTTAGCGCAGGCGACTTGTCGCCGTTGAATAATCCAGCAGCCCGGACAAGCCCGCACCTCACCGCCGGCGCGCAGGGCATCTACGAAATCTATTTGAAGGAACCGCTGCCCCTCGCCGAGCCGCGCGCGGGCCTCGCCAAAGCCGTGACCGAGGCGCATTTCGCGCGCAGCAGTGAGAACCAGTTTCTCGAAATCATCTATCGCAGCGGCAAGAAAGATTTCCGCTACCGCGGCGACCTCGCCAGCGGCGCGATCATCGCGGCGGTGGTCGAACGCGCCAAAAGCTTCGCCATCAAACGATCCATCGCCTCCGGTCTGGAAACCAAGCTCACGCGCGACGATCTGCTCCAAGCCCGCCAGCGCGAGCACGACGAGAACGATCTCTTCCCGCCCATCGACGTCACCGAAGACTGGCTCATGCCCACCGACTTCGATCCCGAAAACGTCATCAAGCTCGGCCCCGTCCGCCCGCGCAAAACCGACGTTATTGGCGGCGGGATTGTGTGACGTGGAGAGGGTTTCGCACTTGGTGGAGCGGCACGGTCAGTTCGAGGTATCGCCGGTTCGCAATGCCCGCGCCGGCCTTCATGGTCTGGGCGCTTGGAGTTTCCCTTGAGCTTTGAGCTTGGTGCATCTTCTTCGTCATTGTGCTCTCCAATGCCGGCGCGATATCCGCCACCCATTGTTTGCCGGATTATTTGTTTGCGCCGTGGCGCGCACTTGTAGGATTACTCTGCGGCTCGCTCCGGCCCCCGGGGCGGCGATCCTTTCCTGCTTAACCGAGAACTTTGATGAAAAAGAAAATGATGCGGGCGGTTGGCGTTGTGCCCCACAAAAAAGAGGTCGCGCTCCTCGAACACGCGGCTCCCGAAATCACGCAGCCCACCCAAATTCGCGTCCAGACGCTTGATGTCGGCATCTGCGGCACGGACCGCGAGATCTGCACGTTTGTCTATGGCGCGCCGCCTGCGGGCTCCGATTACCTCGTGCTCGGTCACGAAGCGCTCGGCAAAGTCACGCACGCCGGCCCGAAGGTGAAAGGCATCGCCGTCGGCGATCTCGTGGTGCCGTCGGTCCGGCGCCCGTGTCCCGATCCTGACTGCCGCCCGTGCCGCGCCGACCGGCAGGATTTTTGCGCGACGTGGAAGTTCAACGAACGCGGCATCAATCAGCACCACGGCTACATGACCGAGTATTTCGTGGACGACCAAAAAAACTTCACCGTCGTCCCCAAGGAACTCCGCAAATTCGCCGTCCTCGCCGAACCGCTCACCATCGCCGAGAAGGGCCTCAGCCAAGTCTGGCAGATGCAGGCGCGACTGCCGTGGGCGTGCGCGAAACCGGGGCTGCCGAAGGGCACCGGCCTGCGCGCCGTGGTCCTCGGGGCCGGTCCCATCGGCATCCTCGGGGCCATGACCTGCGTGCTGAACGGCTTCGACACCTACGTTTATTCCCGCTCGCCAAAACCGAATCCGAAAGCCGAGCTCGTCGAATCTTTTGGCGCGAAATACTTTTCCACGACTGACACGACCCCGGCCCAGCTCGCCGAAAAAGTCGGCAACATCGACCTTGTCTATGAAGCCATCGGCGTGGCCGACGTTTCCTTCGGGGTCATGCAGGTCCTTGGTCTCAACGGGGTCTTCGTCTTCACCGGCATTCCCGCGCCGGAAGGCCACATCACCATCGAAGGCAACCAGCTCATGCGGAATCTGGTGCTCAAAAACCAGGTCATCATCGGCACGGTCAATGCGGACAAAGCCGCATTCCAAGCGGCCATCCGCGACCTAGGCGAGTTCAAGAAACGCTGGCCCAAGGCCCTCGCGCAGGTCATCACCGCGCGCCATCCGATCACCGATTATCGCGACCTGCTCGTCGGCAAGAGCAGCGGCATCAAGCACGTCATCGCCTTCAAGTAGGCAACTGGAAGGCAGCCGCTGAGATGAACCACGAAAGTCACGAAATACACGAAAAGAGAGAGCTGGGACGATGCTCTTGGCAGACTGCTGACTTTCTTCATCAGATGAATCAGACCGTTGTCTCAGGCTTTTCTCCTTTCGTGTGTTTCGTGTCTTTCGTGGTTCCTACCGTTTTTTCCTAAACCAATGGACCACCCATCCTTTCAACCCTTTAACCCTTCAACTCTCCAATCAACCAATCCCGCATGAGCAAAAAGTGGATCGACATCTCCGTTCCGAATTATCAAGGCATGGTCCACTGGCCCGGCGACCCGGCCTTTGAAACCAAGCGCGTCAAGAGCATCGAGGGCGGCGCGGTTTGCAACCTCACGCATATTTCGTTGAGCGCGCACACCGGCACGCACATGGATTCGCCCCGGCATTTCATCCGCGACGGCCGCGCGATGGAAGCCTTCCCGCCCGACGCCACCATCGGCCGCGCCCGCGTCATCGAGATCAAGGACAAGGTCTGCATCCACGATCAGGAGTTGAAGGCGCACAAACTCAAGCGCGGCGAACGCATCCTCTTCAAGACCCGCAACAGCAAGCGCAGTTGGAAAACCGCGGCCTTCGACGAGGACTTCATCTACATCAGCAAAGAGGGCGCCCAACACATCGTGGACTGCGGCGTGATGACCGTCGGCGTCGATTACCTCTCCGTCGGCGGCTTCAAGAAGGATGGCGTCGAAACCCACCAAATCCTACTCGGCAAAGAAGTCTGGATCATCGAGGGCCTCAACCTCGCGAAGATCAAACCCGGCAACTACGACCTCGTCTGTCTGCCCATCCATCTTGTGGGCAGCGACGGAGCGCCGGCGCGGGCAGTGCTGCGCTGAGTTCAAGCTGGATCAAAACAAAACCGCCCGTCCCGCATTACGCGGAACGGGCGGTTTTTTTGGGGCAGTCGCATCGCTGCGGGCTGTCAGTTCACGAAGATCAGTTCATTCGCCTCAAGCAGGACCTGCGCGAACTTCTCCCACACGGTGAGGGACTTGGCCTTGACCACGCGGGCGGTCCCTTTGCCGCCAGCCGGTCCGGCGAACTGAGTCATCGCGTTCCATTCCTGACCTTTGGCGTCCACGAGGCGGATGACGGGCGCCCAGGTGAAAGTGTCGTAGGTCGGGTCTTGCAGCGAGTCGGTGATGAAGTCGAGCGTGTCGCCTTTGCGGACGACGACTTTGTCGAAGCGCGTGGGCTGGCTGGTGTTGAACACTTTCCACCGGCCGAGTTCGCCGCTGCGGCTGGAGACGATGATGCCCATCACGCCGTCGCCGCGCTTGGTGGAATGACTCAGGATCGCGTCGATGGAGACGGTGCCGTCACGGGGTGCGACCCAGCGGCGCACCACGTCTTGGGTGGAATCGCCGGGCTGTCCGCCGTCGGCCGTGAGGGCCGCGCCGCCGAGTTTGGGATTGGGCACTTTGCCGGTGAGCTGCCATGCGGTGCCGGAGAAGACCGGGAGCGGTTTGAAGCCTTTCACGGTCTTGGTGGCGGGGTCGTAGTCGCCGGTGCCGTATTGCCAGACGGTCGTCGCGGCAGCCGGCGCCGGGGCGGATTCAGAAGCGCTGGATTGTTCGTGCAGATATTCGAGTGCGATCTGCCGCTCGTCGGCTGTCGGCAGGCGCTGGTAGGCGAGCTGATAGAGATGATCGACGCGCTGTTCGTCGGTGGTGCGCGCCTTGAAGTCGGCGCGCTCGATCATGCCGCGCGCCTGCTCGATGACGAAGGTGTTGTTCATCATGTAGAGCGCCTGCAGGGGCACCGTCGTGGGCATCCGCATGGGTGAGGTCATGTCGGGATTGGCGAAGTCGAAGATGCGGTAGGCGTCGGGCATTTTGACGCGATCCACCATGCCGTACACCGTCCGTCGCGCCGCCGCCGCCGTGGACGCCAGGTTCACCGGAGGGCCGCCGCGCTGGGTGAATTCCTGCTTCGCGCTCAGCATGAGCAACGAATCGCGGAGGGCCTCGAAATCCAGGCGCTGGAGGTTCTGCCGCCAGAACAGCGAGTTGCCGGGATCAATCGCGGCGTTGCGCTCGTCGTTGAGGCTGGTCTGCTGCCAGGTGCTCGAGAGCAGGATCGTGCGGTGCAGTTGTTTCACCGACCAGCCGTCCTCCATGAATTTCCACGCGAGATGATCGAGCAGCTCCGGGTTGGCCGGTGCCTCCGAGCGCAGGCCGAAATCGCCCGGCGTGCGCACCAGCGCGTCGCCGAAATGCCACAGCCACGCGCGATTGACAAAGACCCGCGCGGTGAGCGGATTCTCTTTGCTCGCCACGGCCAGCGCCAGGTCGTAGCGCCCGCTGCCGTTCTTGAACGGCTCGGCTTTCGGCCCCGCCAGAATCTCGATGAACTTGCGCGGCACCACGGGGCCTTTGTTGGCGGGTTCGCCGCGGATCATGATGAACGAATCCACCGGCCGGTCCTTGTCCGTGAGCACCATCGCGCGGATGGGCGAGCCGGGGTGGTTCATGTTCAACTCGACGATCTTCGAAGCTTCGGCGGCTTCGGCGTTCTGAATCTTGTTGCCGATGATCCGCTGGAAGCCGCGGCGATCGAGCTTGATGGGTGAATCCTCGCCGTGAAGCACGGCGGCGAGTTGTTCATGCGCGGGATCGAGCTGGCCGTCCTTGCCGGTCTTCTCGACGAGTTTGTCGGTATCCTTGAAGAGTTTTCCGTAAACTTGCGCCACGTCGGCAAACTTCTCCGGCGCGGTGGTGAAACTCTTTGCGATGAGATCATTCATCCGCTGCGCCGCATCGGCGTTGGCGGAGATCTTGGCGGCCAGCGTCTTCGCCTCCGTCGCGAAGCGGTCGTCGGCAATCTTGCTGAAGGCGACCCACGCCGCGAACACGGGATCGTGCGTCGTGGAGGCTTTCTTCAGGAGGTCCACCCAGTGCTCGAAAATGTCCGGGTCCAAGCCGTTCTCGCGGCCGATCTTCGCGGCGTTCTTGCCGCCGGATTTCACGACCTCACGGGCGAAGGTCAGATATTTCTCCGTGTTGCTGCGGAATTGGGCCAGCACCTTGCTCTCCTCGGTTTCGCGCAGCCCCGCGATGCGCTCCTCGACGGCCGCGACCTGTTTCAGGTACTCCTCGTAATCCTCGCGGGATTTGCGGAAGGAAATGATCGGCTCCTCGACCGGCTCGACCGAGCTGTTGAACACGCCGTGCAGACCGTAGTAATCGCGCTGCGAAACGGGGTCGAACTTGTGATCGTGACAGCGCGCGCACGCCGCCGTCATCCCCAGCAGACCCTGCGTCACCACGTCGATGCGGTCGTCGATGACCTCGTTGATATTGCCCATGAAGCGTTTGCCGACCGTGAGAAAACCCAGCGCCGCGAGCGACGAACGATCCTGCCCGAGCGGCAGCCGGTCCGCGGCGATCTGCTCGATGATGAACTGATTGAACGGCTTGTCCTGGTTGAACGCCTGAATCACGTAATCGCGATAGGTCCACGCGTAGGCGTAGGAGGCGGGATTCTTGGGGTTGTTATTCCGGTCGCCCGAGGTGTCCGCATAACGCGCCACGTCGAGCCAGTGCCGTCCCCAGCGCTCGCCGTAAGCCGGCGACTCGAGGAGCCGGTCGATCACCTTGCGAAACGCGTTGGGCGAATTGTCCGCGATGAACGCCGCGACTTCCTCGGGCGTGGGCGGCAGGCCGATGAGATCAAACGTCGCGCGCCGGATGAGCGTGCGCTTGTCGGCGATGGGCGATGGCTCCATGCCCTTCGCCTGCAATTTCGCGAGCACGAACCGGTCGAGATCGGTTTTGGCCCAACCCTTGGGATCGCTCACCGCCGGCGTCGCCAGTTTCTTTACCGGCTGAAACGCCCAATGTTTCCGGGCCTTTTCTGGATCGACGGCTTGCATCGATTTGGCCCCCGCCACCGCGACGCGCGGATCGGGCGCGCCCGAGCGCACCCACTGCTCGAAGTCCGCGATCACATTGTCCGGCAGCTTCGGGCCCTTCGGCGGCATCGCCGTTTCCTTGTCGTCGCTCTTGATGGATTTCAGCAGCAGGCTCTTCGCCACATTGCCGGGCACGACCGCCGGCCCGGTCTCGCCGCCTTTGAGCAGCCCTTCCTTCGAGTCAACGAACAGCCCGCCCTTCAACTTCTCCGCGGTGGCGCTGTGGCATTTGTAGCAATGGTCGTTCAGCACCGGGCGAATCTTCTTCTCGAAGAACGCCAGTTGGTCCGGGTCGAGCTTCTCCGCCGCGGGCGGTGCCGCCGTCAACGCCAAGCCCGTGCCGCTGAACAAAACCGCGAGAATCCACCGCCGCATCTCCACTTTCATAACGCTGCGCATTTTCATGTTGTGCCAATTGGAATCCGAAAAACAAAAGGCCCGAATGACGCCGCCCGGTTTGCCGCCAGGTGATTCATCATTCGGGCACTCATCAAAACCGGGCCGCCCCGCCCACCTCGTCAGGCGACCAAACCCTTGACCACGCTGCCGTACACATCGGTCAGGCGGAAATAGCGGCCGTTGTAGCGATACGTCAGCTTCTCGTGATCGAAGCCGAGCAGATGGAGAATCGTCGCGTGCAGGTCGTGGATGTGGACCTTGTTCTCGACGGCGTTGTAGCCGAACTCGTCGGACGCGCCATAGACCGTACCGCCCTTGACGCCGCCGCCGGCCATCCACGCGACGAACGACTTGTTGTGGTGATCGCGGCCGGGGTCGCCGCGCTGGCCCTTGTCGTGCCGCGGGGTGCGGCCGAATTCGCCGTTCCAGACGACCAGCGTCTGGTCGAGCAGCCCGCGCTGCTTGAGGTCCTTGAGCAGCGCACCGATGGCCTGATCGCATTCGCCTGCCTTGGTCCGCAGGTTTTTCTCGACCGCCGTATGATGATCCCAGCCGCCGTGCCAGGCCTGCACAAAACGCACGCCCTTCTCGACCAGCCGCCGTGCGATCAACATCTGCCGCCCCTGCGGCGTGTCGCCGTACATGTCCCGCACCGCCTGCGATTCCTTCGCGATGTCGAACGCATCGACCGCTTCGGTCTGCATCTGATACGCCAGCTCGAACGACTGGATGCGCGCCTCGAGGGCCGCCTCGCGCTTGAGCCGCTCGTTGTGCATCTCGTTCAGCTTCTTCAGCAGGTCCAACTGCTTGCGCTGCTCGGAACTGGTCTCGTGATAATTCTTCAGGTTCTCGATCAGCTTCTCGACGCTCAGGTTCGCGGTGTTGATGCTCGTGCCCTGATACGCGCCCGGCAGGAACGCCGACCGCCAGTTCGCCGAGCCGCCCAGCGCCGTGCCGCCCGGAGCCAGCGCGATGAAGCCCGGCAGATTCTGGTTCACCGTGCCCAGCCCGTAAGTCACCCACGAACCCATCGACGGCTTCACCATCCGGCCCGATCCCGTGTTCATCATCACCGTCGCGAACTCATGCGCCGGAATGTCCGTGTGCATCGAGCGGATCACCGCCACATCGTCGATGCACTCGCCGATCTTCGGGAAAATCTCGCCCACCTCGACGCCGGACTTGCCGGACTTTTTGAACTTGAACACCGGCGGCAGCGGCATGCCGCCAATCGCCGAAATATTCTGCTCGCCATGCTTGGCCAGCTCCGGCTTCGGATCCCAAGTGTCAATGTGCGACGGCCCGCCTTGCGCGAAAATGTGGATGACATGCTTGGCCTTGGCCGAGAAATGCGGGTTCTTCGGAGCGAGCGGCGAAATGCTCGTCCCTGCTGCGCCAGCCGTGCTGGTGAGCAACTGCTCGCCGAGCATCGCCGCCAGGCCCAGCCCGCCCATGCCGGTACCGAAGCGGTTCAAAAACTGGCGGCGGGTCTGAAACGCGTCTTCGAGACGAGGCGTGTGATTGCGGCTAAACATCGATTCCATAAAATATTTCAAAATACCTATTCCGTTTTGGTGGTTTGCCGACGGGAGCCTGCTCCCATTCATTCAGCGGACGCACCCGCGCCAGACTGTGTTTTTTGCACTGCCCGCCGGCACCTGCGACGCCACCGGACGCGGCTGAAAAACCACGCTGGCAAAGCAGACGGGGTGGCGGGGTCAAAGGTTACAGGAACGACGGTCCGACACACGCCCCGGACTGCGTTTTGTCGCAGCGACCAGCCGCACCCGCTCCGCCTCGTAGCGCAGGTTTCCAAACCTGCTGTATCGCCGATTTCCAAATCGGCAGGCGCTGCGGGTTTTCGGGCGCGTGCGACAAGTCGAGGCGCTGCGGTTTTGGAAACCCGCGATACAGCAGACTTGGAAGTCTGCGCTACAGGGCGGGGCGCGGCTGCTTCCCACTCCCTCGATACCTCCAACCCCAAGTTGACGCGCCCCGCCCGGAGGCAACAAGCTCCGCGCCAAGGCATGTCCTCGGCCGGTCAGATTCTCGAACCCTTGCGGCATACGGCCGCCGTCTCCGCCCTGCGTCAGCGCCTGGCGGCGGGCGGCGTGTGGCGATGCGACACCGTCAGCAGCGCCGCCCAGCCGGCCTTCGCCATACTGCTCCGGCAGCTCTTTCCCGAGCGCCCGATCCTGATTGTCAGCGGCGATCTCAAGACGCAGGAGACGATTCAGCAGGATCTCGAAACGTGGCTCGGGGTGGGCCCGCCGCTCGCGGCTGCCGCGTCGTCGTCTGCGGTTCCCGTCCCGCGTTCAGCCCGTCCGCTTTTCTTCCCCGCCTGGGAAGTGCTCCCGCACGAGCCGCGCCTCCCGCACGCCGACGTCGTCAGCGAGCGCCTTGAAACGCTGGTCGCGCTCGCGGACCTTCCCGCTCTATCTTCCGCCGCCGCTTCGGCCGACGTTGTCGCCGCGGCCGGCGCGCCGCTCATCAACACCAGCGTTACCGCGCTCTTGCAGCCGACCTTTCCGCCGGGAGCCATCGGCGAGCGCACCCGCACATTCCGCGTCGGTGAACGCGCTGATCTGCTCGATGTCGTCGAGTGGCTCGAAGAGCAGGGCTACGACCCCGAGGCCAAGGTCACGCAGAAGGGCGAAATCTCGTTGCGCGGCGGCATTCTCGACATTTATCCGCTCACCTGCCCGTGGCCGGTGCGCCTCGAGTTCTTCGGCGACGACCTCGACTCGCTGCGCTACTTCGATCCGCAAACCCAGATTTCTCGCGAGGCCATCACCAGCGTCGTCGTGCCGCCCGCCGGCGAGATCGGAATTCTGCGCCGGCTCCTCTCGCCGGAGTTTGCGCCCGCTCCCGCGCCCGCCACCGCCCCGCCGCTCCACCCCGCGCTGCTGCTCGATTACCTCCCACGCGAAACCATTTTCCTCCTCTGCGAGCCGTCCTCGCTCGCCGCCCACGCTGATCGCTACGCCGAGCAAGTCCCCGCCCACAGCCCCTTTTTCGTGCAATGGGAAGATTTCCTGTGCACGGCCCGCGACCGCGGAATCACCATCGTCGAGCTGCACGACCCGGCGCTTGATCTTCCTCCTCCGTCCGCCGAAGAACTGCCTGAACTGGAAGGCGACGTTGAAGAACCCGCCGCTGGTAGGGCGCGTCTGTCCCCAGCGCGCCGCGGCCCGGAAGAATCCTCAAGCGGCGCGCTGACGACAGACGCGCCCTACCCAAACGCCACCGGCGAGTCCCCATCAGAAACCAGCGGCCCCATCGCCCCCTGGCCCTCCCTCGCCAGCCTCGACGCCTACCGCCCGCTCGGCCCGCGCGCGCCCGAGCCGCAGATCGCCGAAGCCCAGCGCCGCGAATTTTTCGCGCAGCTTCACCGCTGGTTGCGCCAGGACTACGCGTTGCATGTCTTCTGCAACAACACCGGCGAACGCCAGCGCTTCGAGGAAATCTGGAACGACCTCCTTCCCGCACCAGCGTCCGCCGCCGCGCCCGCGAGCGGCAAGTCCGCTCGCACCGCCGCGCCGCCGCGCCCCACTCTCCATCTCGGCTCGCTCGCCCGCGGTTTCGTCTGCGACGCCGCGCGGCTCGTCATCGTCACCGACGCCGAGATTTTCGGCCGTTACAAAGTCCAGCGTCCCCGCCGCCTGAAATCCCCGCACGCCGCCGCCACGCGCTCGGCCCTCGACATTGATTTTGCGGAACTCGAAGAAGGCGATTTCGTCGTGCATCTCCAGCACGGCATCGGCCGGTACGCCGGGCTGAAAACCCTTCCCCCCACCACGCCGCGCGCCGGCAAAACCGCTCCCGCCGATCCCACCGCCGGCCAGGAATGCCTCGTCATCGAATACGCCCCGAGCAGCCCCGAGCAGACGCCGCCCAAGCTCTACGTGCCCGTCACCGAGGCGCATCTCATTAGCAAATACGTCGGCGCGGGCAAGGCGCATCCGCCGTTGAACACCCTCGGCGGCACGCGCTGGGCCAAGACCAAGGCCACCGCGGAACACGCCGTGCGCGACCTCGCGAGCGAACTCCTCTCGATCCAGGCCGCGCGCGATTCGCAGACCGGCCACGCGTGCAAGGCCGACACCCCGTGGCAACGCGAGTTCGAGAGCGCTTTTCTGTACGAGGAAACCAACGACCAAATCCGCGCGATCAACGAAGCCAAGGCCGACCAGGAACGCCCGCGCCCGATGGACCGCCTGATCTGCGGCGACGTCGGCTTTGGCAAAACCGAGGTCGCCATTCGCGCCGCGTTCAAATGCGTGATGGACGGCCGCCAGGTCGCGATCCTCGTGCCTACCACGATCCTCGCGCAGCAGCACTTCAACACCTTTCGCGAGCGCATGGCCGACTACCCGATCCGCGTCGAGCTGCTCTCGCGTTTCCGCACGCGCCGCGAGCAAACGCAGGTCATCGCCGACTGCGCCGCCGGCTCGGTGGATATCGTCATCGGTACGCACCGGTTGGTGCAAAATGACGTCACCTTCAAGGACCTCGGCCTCGTCGTGATCGACGAGGAGCAGCGCTTCGGCGTGCTGCACAAGGAGAAGTTCAAGCGCCTCCGCCACCTCGTCGATGTCCTCACGCTCAGCGCCACGCCCATTCCGCGCACGCTCTACCTCGCGCTCACCGGCGCGCGCGACATGAGCACCATCCAGACTCCGCCGCACGACCGCCTCCCCGTCGAAACCCTCGTGGTGCAATACGACGAGCGCCTCATCCGCGACGCCATCCAGCGCGAGCTGAACCGCGGCGGGCAGGTCTATTTCCTCCACAACCGCGTCATGACCATCCAGACCATGGCGCAGAAACTCCGCACGCTCGTCCCGCACGCGCGCCTCGTCGTCGGCCACGGCCAGATGGACAGCGACGACCTCGAGGAAGTGATGACCACCTTCATCAATGGCGAGGCCGACGTGCTCCTCTCCACCAGCATCATCGAGAGCGGCCTCGATATTCCCAACGCCAACACCATCATCATCGACCGCGCCGACCGCTTCGGCTTGAGCGAGCTGTACCAACTCCGCGGCCGTGTCGGCCGTTACAAACATCAGGCTTACGCCTACCTGCTGCTCCCGCGCCACGCGCAACTGCTCAACGACGTCCGCAAGCGCATGACCGCCATCAAGCAATACTCGACCCTCGGCAGCGGCTTCAAAATCGCCATGCGCGATCTCGAGATTCGCGGCGCGGGCAATCTCCTCGGCTCCGAGCAAAGCGGCCACATCACCGCCATCGGCTTCGATCTCTACTGCCAGTTGCTCAAGCAGAGCGTCGGCGCGCTCAAAGGTGAAAAAGTGAAACCCCGCGTCGAAGTGCGGCTCCAACTCGACTTCATCGCCCTCCATCCCGGCGAGGAGACCCGCGCCGCCGCCAAACCCCGCACCAGCCGCGCCCCGACCGACGAGCTCGAAATCAACGTCCCGCGCGAAGTCGCCACCTACGAGAGCTACGACGACGACACCGTCGCCGAAAAAAACAGCACGCCCGATCCGATCCCGACCGGCCCCGCCTATCTGCCGCTCAAATACATTCTCGAACCCCAGCAACGCATCGAGATCTACCGCAAGCTCGCGCAGGCCACCGACAAGGCCGCCGTCACCGCGCTGCGCACCGAGATGCTCGACCGCTTCGGCCCGCTGCCCGCGCCGGTCGAACTCCTCCTCCTCGTCACCGAGCTGAAAATCCTCGCCAGCGAACGCGGCATCACCTCGCTCGAAACCCGCGACGACCGCCTCATGCTCACGCGCAACCGCGACCTCATCACCATCGGCAACAAATTCCCGCGCCTCACGAAGCGCGACCCCAAAGCCCGCCTCAACGAAATCCGCAAACTGCTGCTGGCGCTCTGAGCCGGCGGGCGGGCAGGGGAATGGGAGGAGCGGGAATTTTTTGGCTAAGGAATGGGGGCAAAGGAATAGGGACAGGGGAAGGAGATTTTGGTTTTCAGTTCCTTGTTCCCATTCCTTTGCCCCCATTCCTTTGCCAATATTTTTTCCCCTTGTTCCGGCCGGTGTCCTCTGCTGGGAAAAAAATCAGGCGCGCGGAATGGTGGCCAATCCCAAGCGGTTTGCCCCTGCGGCAATGAGGCGGGCGGCGTCTGCGACGGTGGGCGCGGTGGCGGAGACCTTGAGACCGAACTCGGGGCCGGTCGCCTGCCGGAGCGCCGCAATCACTTCGGGCGACGCGGTGCGCGTGCCGAACAAATAGGAGAGCGTGAGAAATTTCGCCTCGGCCTCGACTGCGAGCCGCGCGGCGGCGACAAGCGTCTCGGTCGGGAGCAGCGTGGCTTCGACGAGAACCTTCACGGGCAGACCGTCGGCGGCTTCGACGATGTCGCGCAGCTCGCGACGCAGTGCCTCAGTGTTGCCCTCGCGCAGCCAGCCGTGGTTGGCGACGAACTCGATTTCGTGCGCGCCGTGGTCGAGCGCCACCTCCGTTTCGTAGCGTTTGACATCGGCGTCCGCGCCGCCGAGCGGGAAGTCGATGGTGCAACCGACTTTCACGTCGCTGTCTTCGAGCAAATGGCGGGCGAGGGCCACGCGGGAACTGCTCACGCACACGCCGTGCAGCCCGAGTTCGCGCGCGAGGGCGCAGTGTTTCTCCAGATCGGCGCGGGTGGCGTCGGCACGGAAGAGGGCGAGTTCAATCGAGGGAGCGAGTTCGGGAAGAGTCATCGGCGGGGTAGGGGATGGAAGCTGGGAAAGGAATTGAGAACCACGAAAGACACGAATCACACGAAAAGCGCAGCCATCACGGGGACTCCCGAAAACACCCGTGAAACGAACCCGCTGGAGAAAGCTCCCGCAGATTCAAGGCGACCACAGATTTCTTCTTTTTGTTTCCCCATCTGTGGTCGCCCTGAATCTGCGGGAGTTCTCCCGGCAGTTGGGAGTGCGCGTAGAAAAAAGGAAGGAGTCGGCGAACAAAGGCGGATCGCGTTCATTCGCAAAACGCGGTTCCACCCTTTGTTTTCGTGTGTTTCGTGCATTTCGTGGTCCATCGCTCCTCCGGCTTTTCGAAGGCGGATGGGCGGTTCAAACGCCGACCGGATGCCACGCGGTCTTGAACTCGACGGTGTCGAGAATCCAGCGCGGATTGACGGCCTTGTCGGTGAACCAGTCCTCGGCGGCGAGCGAGTGGTCGGCGTAGCGTTTGAGGTTGATCGCCGTGCCCGCTTGCAGCGCTGCGGCGACGGCGGGCAGGCCGGTGCCATCGACGATGGCGTTGACGTCGAGGTGGCTGGCGAGGTGCGGGACGAGTTCGTCGCGTTTGCCGGCGAGGAGGTTCACCACGCCGCCGGGCAGGTCGCTCGTGGCGAGCACCTCGGCAAATGTGAGCGCGGGCAGCGGATGTTTTTCCGAGGGAATGACGATGGCGGTGTTGCCGCTGAGGATGACCGGCAGGAGCAGCGAAACCAGCGGCAGCAGGACCGGCTCATCGGGCGCGAGCACCACCACGACGCCGGTCGGCTCGGGCGTGGTGAAGTTGAAATGTGGCGACGCGACGGGGTTCACGCTGCCGAAGACCTGCTGATATTTGTCGGTCCAACCGGCGTGATGCACGAGGCGGTCCACGACGCGGCCCACGCCTTCGCGGGCCTTCTCCATCGTTACGCCGTGTGAGCGGGAAACCTCGCGCGCGAGGTCCTCGCGGCGGCCTTCGAGCATCTCGGCGGCGCGGTAAAGAATCTGGCCGCGCAGATAGGCGGTGGTTTTCGCCCAGCCCTCGAAGGCCGCGCGGGCGGCGACGACGGCGTCGCGGAAATCCTTGCGCGAGGCGCGGCAGTAATTGTCGAGCGCGTCGCCGGAGTTGCCGCGGGCCAGCAGATGCCGCCCGCTCTCGCTGCGCACGAACTTGCCGCCGATGTAGAGCTTGTAGGTTTTCCGAACTGCGAGCCGCGTTTCCATGCGGGCGATTAAGGCGGCGCGCGAAGGGATTTGGAAGGGGGGAATTCGCGACACCCGGAGTGCGCCCGTCCTCGGGCGCAGCGAGGAGGAGGGGAGTGCGATCGCGTTTGGTTCCAACGCCCTCGTGCGTGCGGACGCTGCTGCGGCCGGGGACGGCCGCACTCCGCGTGCGTGTGGCGGAGTGCGCCCGTCCTCGGGCGCAGCGAGGTGGAGCGGAGCGCGATCTCCGTTGCTACCAGCGCCCTCGTGCGTGCGGACGCTGCTGCGGCCGGGGACGGCCGCAATCCGCGTGCGTGTGGCGGAGTGCGCCCGTCTCGGGCGCAGTGGGGTG
>BJHT01000147.1 GCA_014193395.1 Verrucomicrobiota bacterium | reverse complement strand
CAGCGCCACCGCCGCCAGCGCGCCCACGCAGCACGACGCCAGCAAACTCCCCGCCGGCCGCAGCCGGCAGCGGATCAGCCGCGCCCCCTTCTTGTGCTGCTCCAGCACCGTTACGAGCTGCATCCGCGTCCAGCGGTTCGTGAAAATCTCCACGTCGTAATTGTTCCACCCCGCGTCCGTGCGGCTCAACCAGCCCTGCTGCGCGAGCTGCCGGATCACCGCGTTCAGGAAATCCACGCGGCTGTGCGGATTGCCCGCCTCGGCCCAATACTCGATCTCCTCCGGGTCCTCGGCGTTGACGTCCAGCGACAACGCATCCAGTTGCGGACTCAACGTCGGCGGCGCGTGGCCCAGCGACAGCCGCTCGCGATACCGCGCCCAGCCGCGGACCACCGGCTGCCAGTGAAACAACAGCGCCACCAGCGGCCGCGACCACCAGCGTTCCTTGCCCCGCGGAAATTCCGCGTGCAGCGCCGCCGCCACGCACACGCCCAACGACAACAACAAATTCGCCACCCCAAGCGGCCACAGCGACCGGAACGAAAACCCGATGATCATCAGCGGCACCGTCACCAGCACGTGATATTCGAGGCTCGTCAGCAGAAAGAGCATCGAGTGCGACGGCCGGTAAATGGATTGAAAAAAGCCGCTCCCGAAAATCCCGTGATAAATAATCGGCGCGCGAAACCCGAGGCTGATGTTCGCCGAACCGTAAATGCGCCCGTGCCAGATGCTCCCGCCCAGCGCGCTGAAATTCTCCGGATGCTTCCGCACCAGCAGCGCCTCCGCCGCGCCGTAACCGCGCTGCTGGCTCAGATAATCCGCCACCGTCGAGCGCCGGTAATGCCACACAAACCCCGCCGGACTGAACCCGATGCGATGCCCGTTCTGTTGCAGCCGCCAGCACACATCCACGTCGTCGCCCGCCTGCCGAAAGATCGGATCGAACCCGCCAATCTCCTCCAGCGCCCATTTGTAGAACGCCATGTTGCAGCCGGGAATGTGCTCCGCCAGCCGGTCGGTGAGCATTACGTGCGCGGGACCACCGGGCGAACTCATCACCGCCGCCGCCACCGCCGAATCATCCGGCGGCAGAAAATTGTGCCCGCCAATCGCCGCGAACCGGCTGTTGAGCAAATCGCCGATCAAATAAAACAACCAGTCCTCGTCGGCCCGGCAGTCCGCATCCGTGAACGCCACGATCTCCCCGCGCGCCGCCGCGATGCCCGTGTTGCGCGCGACCGACAGGCCCATGTTCTCCTGCCGCACGCAGCGCACCGATTTGAACTGCGCCGAAATCTGCGGCGTGGTGTCTGTCGAGCCGTCATCGACCAGGATCACCTCGTAGTTCGGATAGTTCAGCCGCTCGAGCGAATGCAGGCACGCGTGCAGCGTGCGCGCGCCGTTGTAGCAGGCCACGACCACGGAAACCATCGGCGTGCGCGGCAGCGGAAAATGCGGCGCAATCGCAAACTTCGCCTTCACCGCGTGAAACGACGGCCGCCGCTCCCGCTCGCGCGTCGTCAGGCCGAACTGCCAGTTTTCAATCTGCCGCCCATCCTGAAACCAGTCGTCCGTGAAACTGAAAACAATCGTCCCCGCCAGCCCCGCGCGGAACGTCGTCTCGATCTGCCAGCCGAGCGACTCCGCCTTGAACTGCTCGCCCTCACGCAGCGTGTCGATGCCATATTCGCCCAGCAGCAGCGGCTTCGTGTCCGCCAGCATCTGCAAGCGCGCGAGGTAGCTCTCGAACGGCTTCTGGTGATGCAGGTAAACATTGAAGCAAACGAAATCCACGCTGCGCGCGCGCAGATATTCCGTCGGCGGAAAATTCGCGAACGTGCAGAGACAATCCGGCGCGATCGCTTTCACGTCGTCCACCAGTTCGTCGATGAAATCCCCCACGCGATCCGGCCCATACCAGCGCACCACGTCCGGCGGAATCTCGTTCACCACGCTCAACGCGAACACCGCCGCGTGCCCCGCGCACGCCGACGCCGCCTCCCGCACCGCCAGCCGCGCCTTCTCGCGCCGCTCCTCGGAGTCGAGGAAGCAGTGCATTTTGTTCCACGGCACATCGATCAGCAGCCGCAGCCCGTGCTCCAGCGCCGCGTCGAGAAACCAGGGCGGCGGCACATGATACAGCCGCAGCACATTCGCCCCGAGTTCGCGGATCAACGCAAAATCCTTCAACACCTGCTCGGGCACGGGGAACTGAAAGCCGCCCGCCGTCGGCGCAAACGGGCCGTAGGTCACGCCCTTGACGGTGAATTTCGCCTCGCCCAGCCGGAGGAATTTGCCGTCCACGATCACGCGGGGCGGCTTGGCGGTGGCGGGCATCATGGAGGCTGGTTGTATGAGCGGTTAGTAACAGAGACGCGCGCGATGGGAAAACAAATCCCCGACAAACGCAAGCGGAGCGCCGCATTTCTGGCGCAAGGCGGATGTGGGCAGGCATCCCTGCCTGCCAGTTCGCGGGGCATCCCTGCCCCGTGTTCCCGGCTCCGCCGCGCGCACGCCCGAAGCAAGGAGCGGGCGGCAAGATGCCGCCCGAACTGGCAGGCAAGGATGCCTGCCCCACAGGACCGGCGCCGCCGCAGCCGGTCATTCCTTCGGGACTGCGCCAACACGCATCGTCCGTTGCAAGAAACCCGGATGCGCCACGCGCCGTGCGCTCCCTTGTAGCGCAGGTTTCCAAACCTGCTGTGTCGCCGACTTCCAAGTCGGCAGGGTGTCGGCCTCGCCGGACGCGCCACGGGTTTAGAAACCCGCGATGCAGCGGGCTTGGAAGCCTGCGCTACAAAATGAGGTGTGAACCATCCGGACCAGCCATTGCCGCCGCCGCGTGCTTGAAAGATTGCACCCTCCCGCCCGCTCCTGTTCTATCCGCGCGACATAAAACGAACCCACGCATGAAATTCCAACTCACCGGCCTCGTCGCCGCCACGCACACGCCCTTCCACACCGACGGCTCGCTCAATCTCGCCATCGTCGCCAGCCAGGCCGCGCACCTCCAGCGCACCGGCGTGAGCACCGCGTTCATCGGCGGCACCACCGGCGAGAGCAGCTCGCTCACCTTCGAGGAACGCCGCCAGCTCACGCAGCGCTGGATGGAAGTCACCGCCGGCACGCCGCTCAAGGTCGTCGTCCACGTCGGCTCGAACTGCGTCGCTGACTCGACCGCGCTCGCCGCGCAGGCCGGCCAGCTCGGTGCCGCCGCCATCGCCACGCTCGCGCCGAGCTACTTCAAACCGCGCACGCTCGGCCTGCTCATCGACTGCTGCGCCGCCATCGCCGCCACCGCGCCGCGCACGCCGTTTTATTTCTACGACATCCCGACTTTCACCGGCGTGCAGTTTGCGATGCCCGACTTCCTCGCGCAGGCCGCCGAGCGCATCCCCACGCTCGTCGGCCTCAAATTCACCAACGCCGACCTCATGTCCTACCAGCTCTGCCGCCACGCCAACCGCGGCAAATACGACATCCTCTGGGGCCTCGACGAAATCCTCCTCGCCGCTGTATCGCTCGGTTGCACGGGTGCCGTTGGCAGCAGCTACAATTTCGCCGCGCCTATCTACAACCGGCTGCTGAAAGCCGCCGCCGCCGGCGATTTCGCAGCCGCCCGCATGGAACAATTCCGCTCCGTGCAACTCATCCAGCTCCTTGCCGGCTACGGCTACATGGCCGCCGCCAAAGCCACCATGACCATGCTCGGCGTCGATGCCGGTCCCGCCCGCCTGCCCAACGGCAACCTCACCGCCGACCAAATCGCGACCCTGCGAAAAGACCTGAAAAAACTTGGCTTCTTCGACTGGGTGAAATGCTGAGCGCGGCCCCCTGCCCCGTCCCCATTCGTCAGTCCCACATTCGTCAGTCCGATCTCCGCGCCCAGTTCCGCAACGTTTTCGGGGGGCGTCGAAAATCTTTCGGCAACGGCCACCCGGCCGCCACCAGGCAGTCCGAGCAACAGAAACGCGGCCTTCAGATCGGTTGCGAAAACCGCCCCCGGACCGAAGCTGGCCCACCGGAATCTGATCCTCAAATCTCAAAACGGATGTGGCAAAGGAATGGAGGCAAAGGAATGAAGACAAAAAAATCCGTCCCCATTCCCTTGCCTCCATTCCTTTGCCCCAAAAAAAACCCTGCGCCATTCCCGTGTCCCCATCGACACCACATCGCACCCCGAGAAAATGAAATCCCCGCTCGACTCCCCTGCCCTGCCCTCGCTACAACCTCCCGCCATGTTCGCACTCACCCTCTCCCGCCGCCTCACCCGCGCCTTCGCGTTTCTCCTCTGCCTGACCGCCGCCCACACCGTCGCGACTGCCGCGCCAAAGCAGCCGAACGTCCTCTTCATCTTCTCCGATGACCACGCCTACCAGGCCATCAGCGCCTACGGTGAGGAGCGCAAACTTCTCGCCACGCCCAACCTCGACCGCATCGGCCGCGAGGGCATGCGCTTCGACCGCTGCCTCGTGAACAATTCCATCTGCGGCCCCAGCCGCGCCGCCATCCTCACCGGCAAATACAGCCACGCGAACGGCTTTTACAACAACAGCAACAGCCGCTTCGACGGCTCCCAAACCACCTTCCCGAAACTCCTTCGCGCCGCCGGTTACCAGACCGCCATCATTGGCAAATGGCATCTCGTCACCGACCCCACCGGCTTCGATCACTGGCAGATACTTCCGGGCCAGGGCGACTACTACAACCCGGTGTTCATCCGCAACGGCGAGCGCGTGAAACACAGCGGCTACGTCACCGACCTCACCACCGACTTCGCCCTCGACTGGCTCAAGCAACGCGACAAGAGCAAACCCTTTCTCATGATGTGCCAGCACAAGGCCCCGCATCGCGAATGGGCGCCCAACCTCAAATACCTCGGCCACGACCAGGATCGGAAATATCCCGAGCCGCCCACGCTCTTCGACGACTACGCCGGTCGCGGCCGCGCCGAGCACCAGCAGGACATGACCATCGCGAAAACGATGACGCCGAAAGACCTCAAGCTCACCCCGCCGCCGCAGCTCAATCCCGAGCAACGCAAACTCTGGGACGCCTACTACGAGCCGCGCAACGAGGCCTTCCGCAAAGCCGCGCCCACCGGCCAGGACCTCGTCCGCTGGAAATACAACCGCTACCTCCACGACTATCTCGGCTGCCTCAAGTCCGTCGATGAAAGTGTCGGCCGACTTCTGAAATTCCTCGAGGACGAGGGCCTCGCCGACAACACCATCGTCGTCTATTCCTCCGACCAGGGCTTCTACCTCGGCGAGCATGGCTGGTTCGACAAACGCTGGATTTTCGAGGAATCCCTCCGCACGCCACTCCTCATCCGCTGGCCCGGCGTCATCCAACCCGGCGGCGTGAACAAGGACATCGTCGCCAACCTCGACTTCGGCCCCACCTTCCTCGAAGCCGCGGGTTTGCCCGTCCCCGCCGAGATGCACGGCCGCAGCATGGTGCCCATCCTGCGCGGCCAGACGCCCGCCGACTGGCGCAAAAGCTTTTACTACCACTACTACGAATATCCCGGCCCGCACGACGTGGCCAAGCACTACGGCCTCATCACCGACCGCTACAAACTCGTTCACTTCTACGAGCCGCAGTTTAACTACTGGGAACTTTTCGACCTGAAAACCGACCCGCAGGAAATGAAGAGCCTCTACGGCCAGCCCGCCGTCGCCGACCTCCAAAAGCAACTGCACGCCGACCTCGCCCGCCTGCGCACCGAACTCAAAGTCCCCGAACAAGACGCCCCGGAAACCATCATCCGCCGCGGCCCCCCGCAACGGCAGCCGCCGCCCCCGAAGCCCGGCTTGCCGCCGTCGAACTAATCACTCCCACCACGGACGACTGACTGGCAGAAAAATAGGGGGCAGAAAAATCTCCCGCAATCAACCGTCCCCGCGCCCTGCTGCCCAACATCCAGCGGCCGCGACTGGCCGTGCCCGCCGTTTGCCCCGTCCCATTTTTCTGCCCCCCATTTTTCTGCCAGCTCCCCTGTTTCTCCAAACCCAACGGTGCAAGCCCCCTCCGGCCCCGAGAAGATCGCTGACCTGCTCGCGCTGGCGCGAGGATGGAGGGCCGGCTGCGAGAGGTAGTTACGGGCGTTCGACGGCGACAAGTCGCCTCGATAAAGCGGTGACAAGTCACCGCACTCCAAAGGGAGAGCGCCGGGGCGGTGAACCCCGAGCGACTCGAGTGCTGCACCCGGTCTGGAACTTGGTTGTCAGGCATGATGGACAAGATCGTCGCCAAAAACCTCGCGGATGCCGCGGACAAATTCTTGCCACTGCGGCTGGCTCGTGCCGCGCCTGATTACAATCTTCGGATGGTGGCTCAGTTCGAACACCACACTGTGCTGGCTAACTCTGACCCTTTTAACCGAGTTGACCGAGCCGTGGAGTTGGTCGTCGAACTCGAAATAAATGCCGCTGAACTCAGGATGCTGGTCATCGGTCTGGCGACCAAACAGGACGTAATGGTAGTCCGGTATGTCCGCCGCATTGGAAGCGCCGCCCATACCATCTTTGAATCCTGATTCGGTCGCGGTGAATTCCATCGAGTGAGATTGAGTTAAGCCGAAGTCCTACTTCCCTCCGTCGGTAATCTAAGCCGCTGTTGGTGGGTAGCTGGTGTGATCGCAGCCGACTTGTATGGCGGCGGGGGCGGCGCGGTGGTGCCGAACTGGATCGGTGGCTGCAACCGGGTGTGTGAGGCTATTCATTGACGGGTCGATGGCTAGATGGTCTCGGTGTCGGAGCGGACTTGGTTCTTCAAGGCTATTCATTCACATACTGTTAGCACCGGAGCTGGGGTCGCGATTGATCTTGGTTGGTGGGTATCATTTAAGACCTCTGATGTTTTTCTTCCACGTCCCAAACCCGCAACGGAGGCCAACGATCTGCGTGCCGGCTAACTCGATCACGATTGCATTGGTTGGCGAGTCTCGTCGGAACGGATGAAAGACGGCGGCGTTGTTCGTGAGAAACTTCATATCGAGTTCCGACAAAACCCCGGCCCGCTGGAAGCCTATGAAACTGTCGGGCGGAGTGGTCTCGGTTGTCTCAACGTATTGTATTAACTTACCCGTGATTATCGCCGTTTCTTTGATCAATCTCATTTCGGCTGCATGGCGCTTGCTATCGAAGTAGTGCCCAATTTGGTGTGGAACATCGAACAGCATGACGAAGAACAACGCCACCACGATTAGCAGCAGAGCATGACGGCGGATTTTCGTGCTTCGCTCCATAGTTGGTTCGGTGAAGTTCGCCATGCGCTACCATTCCCCCCTTGGCCGCCACCGCCCCAGTTCGTAACCGTTTTCTGGCGGACAGATGGTGAGGCCGATGCGGAATTGGATGAGGGCGGTGACGGGAAGGATGTGCCGAACTGGATCGGTTGCCGCGACAGGGTGCGTGAGGCTTTTCATTGGCGGGTCGATGGCAAGATGGTCTCGGTGTCGGAGCGGTTCCGGTTTCTCGCCGCGAATGGCTCAAGCAAGGTTGTCATTGGAGTGTCGCCCGGGGCTGATCTCTGTCGCCGGACTGGTTTGCAGACTTTCCCATACGGCAACAAGACAAGAAAACCCTCGGTTCCTCGGATCAGGCCACGCCTCCTTCGCAAAGAACACTCCGTGCGCCGCCCAATCAATCTCTTGGGAGAGGTGCACAAATTCCTTGCTGAACGGATCGTTGCCGCGGTCGAATCCGATAAAGGCGAAAAGCCGTCGCACGCCATCGGCTGTCTTCCAAAGGTCCCAAATCTCAGTTTTGATGCGTCGATCGTCCCAGCGATCGTGATAAATGACACGGCGGTCCGCGGCGAAACGGTCGCCAAACTGTCTGACCTTGATGGCGGAGCAGAAAAAAAGCGTGAGGACTGCTTCACGACCAAGGGCTTCCCTAAAGCAAACGAACTTACCTGGACAAGAATTCCCAATCTTAGCTCCATTCTGCTTTAGGAATGGGTAGAGGACTCGCGACCACAACAATCGCTTGTCGGTGGCATATAGTCCGGACGGCTCAGTCTCCGCATCGGCCTTCCGCAAATGCTCGATCAATGGATGGGTATCATTGGTGATCATTGACGCCTATTCTTTGGAGTTAAGATTTGCAGACAGGTCCGGTGCCACACCGAATCTTGTTCCACCATGGTTGGCGGCGGGGCTTGGTTCGATGCTTACCTTTGTCGTTAGCCCGGGCATTCATGTGCAACGGTTGCACGCGTGAATAGAGTAGCACTTCGGGCAAATCTGGAAAATAACCTGAACATCGCAACCAGCTGCGGTCTCCCTATCCCAGAGGAAGATTCCGGGGTGCGGCTCATTCCAGACTACCGCGAACACATCCATGAAACATTCATATTTGCTGTACTCACACAATGGATTCGGGCAAGCGACCTCCGGAATGTCCTGCCACATGCGGTGAATACCGCCGAGCTGTGTGAACGGATAACGGCAATCCTTCGCGATGAACTTGCGATCAGCATCGCTCAATGCCTCGATCCCTGCTTCGAGATAGAAAACCAGGGACTTATGCTGCTCGTATGAAATAGGCGCGAGGTGAACTCGGAGCTTTGGAAACTGGGATGGGTAATCGGGGTAGGGAAAGTCCCGCTCCACCTTTTTGGTCTCCATGTAGAGCACCTCAATCTCGGTCTCCGTCTTGATGCGGTAGCCGCAAGCCCCGGCGTTGTATGGAAACGAGTAGTAAAGCGGCAGAAAGCGAATGCCGGGAATCTGCACAGGAAAGGCAGGGTCGGCAGTATCAAAAGTGTAAAGGTGATGCAACGGCTGCTTACACCCTTTCGGTGTGACACCTTTGTGTTTGGCTGGTCCACCGAAAACATGTCGAAACCGCTGGTCCGCGCCTTCGACTACTCGGGCAATTTTGTTGAGGATGAATCTGCTCATGATGTGAGAGTGACTGACGCGGGCTAACCTTTAACTCAGCCGCATCCCTACTTTTCCGTCTTGGTAGTCTGGGCCGCCGTTGGCGGGTAGGCGGTGAGGCCGAAGCGGATGTGGATGGGGGCGGTGGCGGGGAGGGATTTGAGACCTAGGTCGGCGGCGGTGAGGGTGAAGCGGCCGTCGAGGAAGAGGGCGGCGTTTTTCTCGTCTCCTTTGCCGTTGTGGTGGCGGAGTTTGGTGGTGGCTTTGATGGGGATTTTGCGGCCGGCGAGGTCGAGGGTGCCGGTGAGTTCGGTGGTCTGGGTGCCTTTGTCTTTGCCGGTGGCGGGGGCGTCCTGCGGGGGCGTCATGGCGGTGATGGTGAGGGTGACGGTGGGGGATTTTTCCGGGGCGCAGAGTTCGCCGAGGACTTTGCGGCTTTGGTCGCCTTTGTCCTGGGACATCTTATCGCAGAGCAGAGTGAAGGTGGCGGCGGGCATGGTGGGGGTGAGGTTCAGAAAGCCGGTTTCGGTGGCGGGTTTGCCGTAGAAGAAGTTGGGTCATTTCGCGCCGCTGGGGTCGCGGAATTCTATGTCGGCAGTGTGGTATTTCGGGAAGGTGGAAATGACGCGGAAGACCGGAGCGGGCGGCGCGGGGGCCGGGGAGGCGGCGTGGAGCGATGCGAGGCAGGACAACGCGAGGAGAAGGAGGAACGCCCAACGTTCAACGTTCAACGTCGAACGCTCAGAGAGGAAAGGACGGAGAGATTTTTTGAGAGTGGAAGGGCGCATGAGATTGGCGGGCTGAAATTATTTCGAGAGGTCGAGAAGAAGGGCGTAGCCGTCGGTGTGGCCGCCGCCGAATTTGGGCTGGCGGGAGTTGATGGCGGGGGGCGGGTTTTGGTCGTAGCTGGTGTTTCGTTCGGTCGCGCCGCAGAGGAAGAGGGCGACGGGTTTTCCATTGAGCTGACCGGAGGCGATGGCCCAGCGGGCGCGGTCGGCGGAGGAGTCGTCCACGATGGTCTGGCCGCAGGCGGGCATGGCGGAGGAGAAGCGGAGGGTGGAGCAGTCGTCGTTGAGGACGGCGACGAATTCGCCGCCGGGTTCGCCGCCGCCGATGGCGTTGCCGGTCTGGATGAGTCCCCAGGTGGAACTGCCGGCGAAACAGACGGAGCCGTCGCTGGCGGAGGCGAGGGCGTTGACGCGGGCGCTGTTGGGTTTGTTGGCAGTCTGTTGGTAGGCCATCCACGAGGTGCCGCCGAGGACGCGATAGGTTTTGGTGTCGATCTTGATGACGTAGGCGAGGCTGAGGACACCGGCACCCCAGGCGCTGAAGCCGAGGCCGTTCATCTTGGCGGGCGTGCGGAGGTCGGTGGGTTCGCAGAGGGCGACGCTGTTGCCGCCGTCGGACCAGGCGTGGAGGAGGAGATTGCCCTGGGCATCGTAGGCGACGCCGCGGATGGCGGTGTCGCTGACGAGGCGGAGGTTGTTGAGGCCGACGAAGGGGCCGCCCCAATCGTAGAGCTGGTAGAGGAGCGAGCCGTCGGGTTTGTGGATGTTGAGAATGGGGCAGCGGTAGGGTTCGCGGCCGGTCTGCCAGTGATGCTCGGAGCCGCGGGCGATGGTGCCGTCGAGGGGATTGATGGCGGCGAATCCGCCTGCGCCGCCGGGGATGGGAATGGCGGAGAGTTGTTTGCCGCTGGCATCGAGGACGCGGAAATCGGGGCCGCGAAAATGGAGGCGTCCGGCGGTGTCGAGCGAGATGGCGGGGGCGTCGGAGGCGGCGCGAAGGTGGCGGAGCCAGACGATTTTGGAGGCGTCAGGTGTGAGGCGCGCGACGTAGGTGTGGGTGCAGCCGCTGCGTTTGGTTTCGCCGGGCGGCGCGAGGAGTTCCTGCACGTCGCCGCCGACCGTGGCGATGGCGGGCGTGGCGGGACCACAGATGAAGATGTTGCCCGCGGCATCGACGGCGGTGCCGGTGAGGCCGCCGGATTTCCACGCGAGGCGGGTGACGCTTTTGAGGGTCTTGAGATCGCTGGAGGTGCGGACGAGGAAGGCGGTGGCGTGGTCGTGGTTCCAGGCGAAGGGGGCGAACTTGGGTTTGCCCTCTTTGTCGAGCTCCGGCTCGCCCTTTTTGTTTTTCTTCGGTGCGGGAGCGGGCACGGTGATGGCGGCGTCGCGGCCGAGGACGGTTTCTTTCACGCCGAGGTCGAGGACGGGGCCGAGGGAAACGCCGGCGAGGACGACGGTGCCGTCCGGTTGGAAGCCGCCGCCCGCGAGCCATTCGGTGCCGCGTCCGCCGACGAGGCCGGCGGAGAGCACGCGCGCGGGCTGGGCGGGTTGGGCGAATTTTTTCGTGAACTCATCGAAGCGCGTGGCCGCGAGGAGCGGGCGGGCGGCGAGGAGCAAGGCGAAGACGAGGGCGTGGAGGATGGCTGGAAAGAGGCGCGGAGGGGCGGAGGTTGCGGGGATCATAGTTTCAAGACGAGCGGCTCATGGTGGCGGGGAGCGTTAGTAGGCGGGCGCGGCGCGGTGGTCAAGCCGGGGAGCGGGACTGGGCGAGGCGGCACGGCGGGAGTGCGCCCGTCCTCGGGCGCAGCAGGGTGGAGGGGAGTAAGACGTGAACAATTTTCGGCACCTCCACGCGGGCAGGCGTTGCTGCGGCCGGGGACGGCCGCACTCCGCCGCGGGGCCGGAGTGCGCCCGTCCTCGGGCGCAGCAAGGTGGGGTGCGAGTAAGACGCGAACAATTTTCGGCACCTCCGCGCGGGCAGGCGTTGCTGCGGCCGGGGACGGCCGCACTCCGCCGCGGGGCCGGAGTGCGCCCGTCCGCAGGCGCAGCAGGGTGGAGCGGGAGTGTGACGCGAACAATTTTCAGCACCTCCGCGCGGGCGGACGTCGCTGCGGCCGGGGACGGCCGCACTCCGCCGCTCGCAAATCCACACAGTTTCCCCACTACAGCATCATTCCGGTTACCCCATCAACTCCGCGAGTTTCACCAACCGGCTTTTCTCGGTGAGGGATTTCGCGGCAGCATGCACGACGGCGGTGACTTCCAGAATTTCCTGGTGCGGCACAGGTTCCTTCCCGGTGAGCGCCATCTCGCGGAAGGTCGCGGCCATGCGGAACATCTCGTAGTTGTGCCCGTAATCGAAGCTGCCCTGGATCGATGGCGTGAAGGAATAGACCTTCTTTTTGAAATGAATCTGCACGCGGTTGTACTCGAACTTCTCGAACGGCTCGCCATACCACACATGCGCCGGGAAGCGGTCGGGCCAGGTGATCAACGCGTGGCAGGTGTCCTGGTGCGCATACATGCTCACGGCGTCCACGCCCGCGCCCATCAGCGTCATCACGGACCAGACAGGGTGCTGGCCGTAGATCATCCAGGAGTCGAGCTGGTAGCGGCTGTGCAACGTGGCGGTGATGAACTCGATCGGCCCGAACTCGCCTGAGTCGCGCATCCGTAGCGCGGCCTCCATGCCGAACTGATGGCGGAACAAACTCGACGACATGAGCGGTGCTTTGTGCTTCCGCGCGAACTCGAGAATCTTCCGCGTCCCCGCCACGTCGCCGCCGATGGGTTTGTCGCAGAAGGTCGGCAGGCCTTTCGCGAGGCCCGGCGCGACGAGGTCGAAGTGATCTTCGCCAAAGCCCGACGCGTCGCCCATCCAAATGGCGTCCACTTCCTTCACCATTTCGTCGAGTGAGCGCGCGACCTGCACGCCGGGGAAAACCTCGGTGTAAGGCGCGACCACCTTCGGGTCGGCATCGTAGTAATGCGTGATGCGCGTGTCGGGAAAGGGCAGCACGCCGAAGTGATTGGCGGGATTGCGATAGTGCTTCTGGAAGCTCTCGTAGGCCTGCGGCCAGTGCTTCTTCATCGCGACGAAATCAAACTCCGGATGGAGATACTGGCAGAAGGACCAGGTGTGCCCATTGCGCGGCTGCGGCTTGCCGCGAATGGCGGCGGAAATCACCCCGATGCGCAGCGGTTTCTTCGCGGGTTCGGCTGCGGTCAGCGCGCCCGCACCGGCGAGGGCGAGCGCGCCGACGGCACCGGCCGCACCGGCGGATTTCAAGGCGTCGCGGCGGGAGAGGGAGGAGGAGGAGTCAGACATGGATTTGAGTTTAAGGTTTCTTCGCCGCCCAGAATGCACTCACCGCGCGCTCCCATTCATCGGCCATGATTTGATGGCCGTTGTAAGTCGGATGGACGCCATCCCAAATCCAGTGCGCGGCGGGGGCGCGCTTCACCGCCTCGTCGAACGCGCGCTGAAACAGCACCAGCGCCGCGCCGTGTTTCTGCGCGAGCTTGGCGACGATGGCCCCGCGCTGGCGCAGGCCCGCGGCCCACGGCTCCCAGTTTTCCGCGCGCTTGCCGACGGGCAGGCCGAACGGCTCGCAGAGCACGAGCTTGAGCTTCGGATTCGCAGCCTTCGCGTCGGTGAGGAGCTTGTCATAGACCTGCTCGTATTGATCGACCGGAATGCCGCGGCCCTGATCGTTCACGCCGATGAGAATGCTGAGCACGTCGGGCTTGAGTTCGAGCGTGTCCTTGGGCCAGCGCTTCTCGAGGTCGAGGACGGTGTTGCCGCTGACGCCGCGGTTCATGAAATCAAGCTGCAACGCGGGAAACGCCGCGCCGTGTTTCGCCGCTATGATGAAGGCGTAGCTGTGGCCAAGGATGTGGTTCGGATCCGCGCTGCGCCCGCGATTGCCATCAGTGATTGAGTCACCTTGGAAAAGGATGCGGGCTTTGGCCGGGAAGAGCGCCGACTCGGCGGCCGGGAGCGTGGCGAGGGGTGCGAGCAGCACGACGAGGAAGAGCGTGAGGCGGATCACCGAAAGCTTCGGATCGCCTCGCGTTGCGCCCGCTGACCCTGTCTCCGGCGGTTTATCCCGCAGATTCAAGGCGGACACAGATGGGAATTGGAATCGGTGGCCGGCTTGAATCTGCGGGAGTGGCTTTGAGCAAGCGAAACGTGTGATCATGCGGCGGAGAGAGGACAACGATTCCTAACCCATCGCAAGGTAATGCTGCCGTGCGGCGGCGGGGAGTTTCCCGATGGCGTAGCGCAGCATCGTCCGTGCATTCGTCCGCCGTGCTGATGTAGGAAGCGTCGGAGCACGGTCCCGTCGGGCTTACCGGAAGTTTTCCTGGAATTGTGTTAGCATTAAAAATCGGAAACGGTGTTGGAGGCTCGCATGGATAACAGACAATCAGCGGTGGATGTGCTCAAAGGAGTGGCGATCATTGGCGTGGTGCTTCATCACGTCATCAACCGGCGCTTTGATGCGGCGGTGCTCGAACAACTTCTCGGGCTGGTGCGGGTGGTCGCGTGGGCGGTGTATGCGTTCCTGTTTGCGTCCGGGTATTTGCACGCGCTGTCGCGGCGACAGGAGGGCCCGGGGGAGTTCATCTGGCGGCGGGCGATGCGGTTGCTGGTGCCGTATCTCTGGCTGGGCGCGGTGTATGCCGTGGCGTTCCAGGTGATTCAGAATCTCGGATTGGTGGATTACGACCCGACGCGCATCGCGCCGACGCTGCTGGGCAAGTTGAAGAGCCTGGTGCTGTGCGATCAGGACCATGTCATCGGCGAGCAGCTTTATTTCTTCGTCTTGCTGTTTGGGATTTCGTCGCTGTTCGTTCTGCTGCTGCAAATCTCGGCGTCGGTGTGGTTCGTCGCGTGGCTGGTGGGTTCGTTGTCCGTGGGGATGATCGCGCTGCTGGCGACGCAGCCGCTGCCACTGGCGACGACGGGGTTGTCGCCGGAAATGCTGCTGGGCGCGCTGCTGCAATACGCGCTGGGTTTTCTGTTCGGGAAGACGCGCGAGGCGCGGGCGCGGTGGCAGTGGGCGGCGGTGGCGGGTCTCGCGGTGGGGGGCGCGCTGGCGGTGGTGAGCCGCGGCGCGGGGTATTCGTGGGTGATGTTGTTCGTGCCGCTGGCGTTGTATCTGGCGCTGGACCGCGTGGGGACGGGGGCGCGGGGGTTCGCGCCGTTGTGTGCGCTGGGGCAGATGTCGGGGTCGATCTTCGCGTTTCACACGCCGTTTATTTTGCAACCGCTGCTGATCATTCTGTTCAAGTTGAAGGTGCCGCAGTTGGTGAACGTGAGCGTGTCGGTGTGCGTGACGCTGCTGTTGTGCGTGGTGATCCACAAGGTGCTGCACCGGTTCGCGTGGCTGAAATGGTTGCGAATCTGAGGGCGGCAGACGGGGGATGGCAGAAAAATGGGGGCAGAAAAAATGGGAGGGACAGATGTGGTTTGGAGTGCGGGGACTTGTCACCGCTTTTGTGCAGGCGACTGGTCGCCGACAAATCGCCAGGCGCTATCGGACACGCGTTCGTCTCGGTGGTGGCGCGGCCAGCGAGCGGCGGGAGACCCGCGCCTCGACTGCTTCGTCACACCTGCGCCGTTGCCCCGATTGGACCTTGGCCCTTGGTGCTTCCCTTGAGCTTTGAGCTTTATTCTTTGAGCTTTTTTCGTCTCCGCGCCACCGCACTCAACTCCAACGAGGTCTTCCCAATTTCAGTAATCGGCAATCGACCCATCCGGCAGCCGTCCGCGCGTGGGCCATTCGGGGACGCTTGGGAGCTTGGCAAGTTCGGCGAGG
>BJHT01000146.1 GCA_014193395.1 Verrucomicrobiota bacterium | reverse complement strand
GCGTGCAGAAGCAGTTGATCCAGGAATTCGGGCGCGAAGCCACGCCGGAGGAAATCGCCGACGAAATGCAGATGCCGGTCGAGCGCGTGCGCGCCGTGCTCAAGATGGCGCAGCAGCCGATCTCGCTGCAAAGCCCCGTGGGCGACAGCGAGGACACGAACTTCGGCGACTTCATCGAGGACAAGTCGGCGGAGAACCCGTCCGAAATGACCAGCTACATGCTGCTCAAGGACAAGCTGGGCGACGTGCTCGAGAGCCTCACGGACCGCGAGCGCAAGGTGCTCGAGCTGCGATTCGGATTGGGCGACGGCTACTCCCGCACGCTCGAGGAAGTGGGCAAGCAGTTCAAAGTCACCCGCGAACGCATCCGGCAGATCGAGGCCAAGGCGCTGCGCAAAATGCGGCATCCGACGCGGCTGCGGCAGTTGCAGGGATTCTTGGAAAACGAGGCCGTGGTGGCCTGAGCGCTCACGCCAGCAGGCGCTGGATGGTTTCGGCAAAGCCCTTCCACCGGAAGGGCTTTTTTATTGCCGCGAACGGGCCGGATGGGCGCTCCGCATCAGCGGGGCCGTCGCCGAGCGTGAGCAGGATGATGGGCAGATCCGGGTGGCCTTCGCGAATACGTGCGGCGAACGCCAGGCCGGTGGTGCCGGGCAGTTGCTCTTCAATTACCACGAAGGCGAGGCTCGACGCGTGCCGGGCCAGCAGCTTGGCCGCCTGCGCAGCGTCCGGCGCCAGGTGAACGATGTATTCGTCGGCCTGCAACCGGCTCCGCAGATTTTCCTGGAGCACTTCCTCGCAGCCGGCGAGCAGCACGCGATTTCGCCGGGGAGGCGGAAGTTGCGCCGCATCGTTCAATGGCGCGACGTCGTTTTTTTCTCCCGCCTCGCGCCGCGGGAGGTCGGTGAACCACACGGTCACGGTCGTGCCGGCATCCGGCTGGCTGGCGAGCACGACCTGTCCGCCATGCATCCGCGCCGTGCTGTGAACCGCGGTGAGGCCGAGGCCCGCGGTGGTTGCGCGCGGGCCGGTGCTGAACAGCGGATCCAGTGCGCGCGCGGCGATTTCCGGCGTCATGCCGCAACCGTCGTCGGTGACGGTGAGGACGAACGCCGGTCCCGGCGCGAGGCCCAACTGCGCGGCGACGGCCTCGGTGGGCGTCTGCCGCGACAGCCGCACCGTGAGCGTGCCGCCGCTCGGCAGCGCGAGGCGGGCATTGGCGAGGAGCGCGAGAAAGGCTGTCTGCCAGTGCGCCGGCTCGGCGTGGAGCACGCACGGCGCGAACTCGCGCACCACGGTGATCGGAATCGTGGGCGGCAATTGCGCGTGCCACTGGTCGAGCAATTCCGCGAACAACCGGCCAAGGTCGAATTCTTTCGGCGCGAAACGGCGCTCGGGGCGCACCGCCGTCATGATCGTGTCCATGAGCGCCTCGGTTTTGCGGCCCGAGCGCTCGATGGTTTGGGCGTATTGCGCGGCCGGGCTGCCCGCGCCGCCCGCCTCCTGGATCAACGTCGCGTAGCCGAGAATGGGGGTGAGGAAGTTGTTGAAATCATGCGCGAGCTTCGAGGTCAGCGCCTTCATGGCCTGCAGGCGCAGCTCGCGTTCGCGCAACTCCGGATCGCCGGGCAGCGGCGGGACGCGGGTCAGAATCATCGCAGGCAGGTGGCCGGGCTAACGGCGCGCCGCCGCACGGGCGGGCTTGGTGGCGGCGGCCGCAGCGGCAGAATCCTTTTCGAGCGCCGGCAGCGCGCGCTGGATCTCGGCCCACAGCACGTCCAGCGAATCCACCTTGCTGACCAGCGTGAAGGCCCCCTTGTCCCGCGCCAGTCCCGCCAGCTCTGACTCGGCACCCACGCCCGAGTACACGACCACCGGCAGCCGGGGACTGGCCGCCAGCAACGTCGGCAAAAGGCCCAGCCCGTATTCGCCATTGAGGTCCGCGTCGAGGATGACGAGATCGAGGTGCTGGCCGGGCAACACGCGGTGAACTTCAGCGGACGACTGCGCGGTGGTAACACGGAAGCCCCGTTTCGTGAGGAACGTTTTCAGAACGCGGCAGATGATCGCTTCGTCGTCAACGACGAGGGCGTGTGGTTTCATGGACAGAGTGGGTACCGGTTTCGGCCCGCGCTGGCAAGGCGAACGCCCGATGGCGGTGGAACGTTATTCATCCCTAGGTTGTCGGCGGATTGGGGAAAAAGCTCAAAGGATAAAGCTCAAAGCTCAAGGAAAGGGAGCCTGCGCGGAGGCGGCGGGACGCATCTCAGCTTCTTGCAAATCTCATCAGCACCCCGTTTCACCCGGGTGTTGCGGAGAGTGAAATCGGGCCGCCGTGATAACGGGTTTGGTGGGGCAACCGCCAGGTCAACAGTCCCAAAAACTGCTTACACGGTTGGGCCGATTCGCATTCTCGAACACCCGGCTGATGCTGATGCGCGTTCAAGACGAAGCTGAGTCGCGGCGGGACTTTCGCTCCTGCCCCGGCGCGAGGAAGCAGCATATCCCAACGTTATCTCTGCCTGACGAGCCAAGCACTCAGCGGCGGAAAAAACCGGCGCATTTGCCTCAGCTTAAACGCGCATCAGAACAAAGCCGCGTATTTGTTTACGGGCCGGCGGACCATCGCCTGACTAACCCGGGCGACGAAGGAATGGTCGGGGTGAACGCCGGTGACCGCCTGGGTGGCCAGCACAGCCAGCGCAACGGTGGCGGCGCGAGGCTGGATGGCGACGTAGGCAGTCTGCTTGGGCGTGGTGAAAACCCCACCGCCGTGTGACGGGGAGGCCGGCTTTGCAGCCGGGCCGGCCGGGGTTGGGATCGCCGTCCTTGGGCGCGCTGCGAAAGGAGGCACATCCCGGGTCCGTTGCCCAGCAGCGGAATGGAAACTGACTCTGAGGTCACAGCTTCAGATTTGGAGAGAATTTGCCCGGCACGATGCAAGAACCCAAGCAGCGCCCAGAGCTCAACGAAAGTTCCAGCAACCAAGCACCAAGGCTCAGACTCGCCGGGCCCTTCCGCCCTGGAACTTCGCCGGAACCCTGGACCTTGAACTTCGAGCTTTGAACTTCCCTTAAACCTTGAACTTCGAGCTTTGAACTTTGAACTTCCCCGCCGCCCTTGCTACAACCCCGCACGCTATGAAAACACCTCGGCTCCTTCCGCGCGCGCTCCCGCTGCTCCTCGCCCTCGCCTGCGCCCCCGCGGCGCTCGCCAATGTCCGGCTCCCCTCCATCTTTTCCGACCACATGGTCCTCCAGCGCGGCGTGCCCGTGCCCGTGTGGGGCTGGGCCGAACCCGGCGAGGAAATCTCCGTCACCATCGCCGGCCAGACGCAGACCACCAAGGCCGATGCCGCCGGCAAATGGCGAGTGAAACTCGCCCCGCTCCAATCCGCCGAGACCCTCAACTTCACGGTCAAAGGCCGCAACACCCTCACTGTCACCGATGTTCTCGTCGGCGAAGTCTGGCTCTGCTCCGGGCAATCCAACATGGCCATGAGCGTCGAGAAATCCCAAGACTTCGACAAAGAAAAGGCCGCCGCGAAATTCCCCGCCATCCGCATGTTCCGCCAGGCCGACGGCGCGGCCACCACGCCGCAGGAGCAGGGCCAGGGCGCGTGGCTCGTGTGTTCGCCCGAGACCGTCGGCAGCTTCTCGGCGACCGCGTATTTCTTCGGCCGCGAAGTGCATCAGAAAATCAAAGCCCCCGTCGGCCTCATCAATTCCTCCGTCGGCGGCACCGCCATCGAGGCGTGGACCAGCATGGACGCGCAGAAAGACCGCGCTGAACTCAAGCCCATCTTCGAGCGCTGGGCCAAGCTGCAGGCCGGCTGGAGCCCCGAGAAAGCCCAGGCCGACTTCGTCAAACAAGTTGCCGGCTTCAAGGACGCCACCGCCAAAGCCCGCGCCGAGGGCAAGCCCGCCCCGCGCCCGCCCCGCAAGCCCACCGAACCCAGCCGCGACTCCAATCACCCCGCCAATCTCTTCAACGGCAAAATCATGCCGCTCATTCCCTACGCCATCCGCGGCGCGATCTGGTATCAGGGCGAGAGCAACGCCGGCAAAGGCAACGCCGAGCTTTACCGCCTCCAGCTCGAACTCCTCACGTCGGACTGGCGCACCCGTTGGGCGCAGGGCGATTTCCCCTTCGCCTGGGTGCAGCTCCCCAACTTCCGTAAACCCCAGACCGCGCCCGTCGAGGACTCCGGCTGGACCACCGTGCGCGAGGCGATGCTGCAGGCGCTGAAAATTCCCAACACCGGCATGGCCATCGCCATCGATGTCGGCGAGGCGAATGACATCCATCCGAAAAACAAACAAGCCGTCGGCCAGCGCCTCGCCAACTGGGCGCTCGCCAAAGTCTATGAGCAGAAAGATGTCGCCGCGTCCGGCCCGCTGCCCGCCGGCAGCGAAATCAAAGGCAACGAAATCATCCTCTCCTTCCAGCACACCCACGGCGGACTAGTCGCGAAAGGTGGCGACCTCAAGGGCTTCGCCATCGCCGGTGCGGACAAAAAATGGCTCGCCGCCAAAGCCCGCATCGTCGGCGACAAAGTCATCCTCTCGCATCCCGAGGTGAAAACCCCCGTCGCCGCGCGCTACGCGTGGGCGGAAAACCCCGACTGCAATCTCTTCAACTCCGCCGGCCTTCCCGCCTCCCCCTTCCGCACCGACGATTGGAAATAGTTCCATTCCCTTGTAGGAGACGACGTAAGGAGACTCTAACTCTTTCCCCGTTCGGGGCGCGGTTGGCCAAAAGGAGGTGAGCCCGGATATTTCATGTTTATTTTGTAGCGCAGGCTTCCAAGCCTGCTGTATCGCGGGTTTCTAAACCCGCAGCGCGCTCGGCGAGGCCGACACCCCGCCGACTTGGAAGTCGGCGACACAGCAGGTTTGGAAACCTGCGCTACAAGGGCGAGCAGCGTGCGGCTGCGACTGGTCCATGAAATATCCGGGTTGGAGCCTCCTCACGTCGGCTCCTACAAGTCTCGCACCGACGAGTCGCTACATCCCAAACCCACACGCCCAACCGGGTAATGAGTTGAACCCCCTCCCCGCCGCCGCATAACCTCGCCGCCATGAAACTCGAAGCCCTGCACGTCGGCATGAACGTCCGCCATCCGCAATACGGACTCGGCACCGTCAAAACCATCGCCGAACTCACCGCGGAAATCCGCTTCAACGACGCCGTGCGCGTCATCGAACCCGTCGTCAGCGGCCTCGTCCCCGCCGAGGCCCAGGCCGCCCTCACCGGCCTCGAAATTCCCCTCGCCCGCCTCATCGATCAGACCGTCGCCGCGACCATCGCCGTGCTCGACCTCGCCGTGCCCGACGACCTCAGCACGCCCCTGGCCCCGCGCTATCACGGCGGCCGCCTCGTCCTGCACCCCGCTGATCCCACGCTCCTGACCAAGGAGGTGCCCATCGAGGTTTTCTTTCACAAGATCGTGATGATGCGTAACAACCTCCGCGTGCTCGAACAGAAGATTAACGGCCACGAGAAACTCAGCGACGCCGAGAAAGTTGAGATGCAGCAATACATCTCCCGCTGCTACGGCACGATGACCACCTTCAACATCCTCTTCAAAGACAAGACCGATCAGTTCGCCAGCAAGGGGGAATGAACCGCCCGCCCCGCTGTCGGCGCGCGGGATTTATCCCGCTTCCGGGTGCGGCGCGCCGAGACAGTGCGAACCCGGTGCGGCCTCGACACGTTGCAGCGGCGTAAACGCCCGCTCCCCGTCCGCGTGGCCACGATTGAACACGCCGCCCGGTCGCTCTGTCCTACCGCGCGCCCGACTCTTTTGAGCGGGCAACAGACTCAGCAAACACAACCGCAACACCGAAAAAATCATCCCATGAAAATGAAACTTCTCTCCCTCGCCACCGCCCTCGTCTGGGCGCTCGCCAACAGCGCCTCCGCCGAAGTCACCACCAAGCTCAGCAACGTTCACCTCTGCTGCGGCAGTTGCGTCAAGGGCGTCGCTGCCGCCGCCGGCAAGGTCGCCGGAGCCAAGCTCGCCTGCGACAAGGATGCCGGCACCGTCGCCATCACCGCCGCCGACAAGGCCACCGTGCAGCAGGCCGTCGATGCCCTCGTCGGCGCCGGCTACTTCGGCACCAGCTCGAATCCTGACATCAAGGTCGCCGCCAACAACGGTGCCACGGATGCCGCGGTGAAATCCCTCAAAGTCACCGGCGTGCATCTGTGCTGCGGCAAATGCGTCACGGCCGTCAGCAACGCGCTCAAGTCCGTCAAGGGCGTGACCGGCAATGACGCCGCCAAAGGCTCCGAAACCTTCGTCGTCACCGGCGACGACTTCAGCCCGAAGGCCGTCTTCGCCGCCCTTGAGAAGGCCGGCCTGACCGGCAAAGCCGGCAAGTAATCTCCCCGGGAAAACCTCCCGAACTCACGGCCCGCAGGCTCACCCCTGCGGGCTTTTTTTGCGTTTGGAGTGCGGTGACTTGTCACCGCTTTTGCGCAGGCGACTTGTCGCCGTCGAACTTCCGTGCGCCTCCGACCGCGCGAGCGAGCCTGCGCTGGCGCGAGCCGTGAACGCCCCATCGCCCAACCGCACCGCCAACCATTCGACGGCGACAAGTCACCGCACTCCAAATGCAGCGACACCGCCCCCCCCGCTCCTTCCCGCCCGTCACGACCCCACCCCGCCCGCGAGGATGGTCTGAAAAAACGGCTCCAGCTCCTCGCGCGGCACTGCGCCAGCCACTCGGACAATTCATCCGACCGTGCAGGAACAAACAGCACCCCAACGCGGCTTCCCCGCCCCCTTTCCCGATCGTCTCCCGCCACCCAACGTCGTTCGGCGCGCCTCCGGTTTCCCTCCCAATCCCCTGCGCCCTACCGCTTCTCTCACCGCGAGCAGCCGGTGACTGGATTACTTCAACCCCTCCGGCGGGCGCTCCAAATTGAATTCGGCACCGCCGCGCCCCTCAAACGGCGGTTCGCATTCCATCCAAATCTCACTGCCTTGTTGTGATCCGACCTCCCCTCGTGCCGTTCGCCCTGTGCGCGCTCGTCATCGCCACCCTCGCGGCTGATTCACCCTCGCCCGCCACCAACGCGCAAAACCTTCCGGTGCTCCATCTCAAGACCGCCCGGCCCGTCGGTTCCGAGGCCCGGGTGAAATGCGACGTCGTCCTCGCGGCGGACCCCGGTGCCGCCTCCCGGCCTGCGGACGCGCTCAGCGGCGTCGTCAAGTTTCACGGCGCGAGTTCGCAGGGTTACGAAAAGAAATCTTACGCCCTCGCGCTGGATGAATCCGCACGCTGGCTCGGGATGCGCAAGAGCAGCCACTGGGTGTTGAACGCCGCCTTTGTGGATCGCTCACTGATGCGCCACAAGCTCGCCTACGACCTGTACCGTTCGCTCGCTCGCGAAGGCGCACCGCGCCGCGCCTCCGCGAGCCGCTTCATCGAACTGCAGCTCAACGCCGACTATCGCGGCGTGTATCTCCTCATGGAACGGCTCGACCGTTCGCTGCTCGAACTGCACCGGCACGACAGCAACGCCACCGCCCACGCGTGCATGTACAAGGCCGTGGATCACGCCGCCAATTTCAGCCAACCGGGGCACGCGGGCTACGAACAGCGCGCCCACGACGGCTTGCTCGTGCCTTACTGGAAGCCCATGGACGAGTTCAACGGTTTCGTCAGCCGCGCGCCGGACGCCGAGTTCTTTCATCCCGAGACCGGGATTGCCTCCCGGCTGGATCTCGGCAATGCGATGGATTTTCACCTGCTCGTCCTGCTCACGAGCAACATCGACGGCATCACGAAGAATTTCATCCTGTATCGCGACGCGCCGAGCCCTGCTGAACCCCGGCCTCGTTTCCGCTTCTCGCCCTGGGATTACGACGCGACCTTTGGCCGCAGTTGGGAAGCTTCGCGCGTCGGCCACACGGAATGGCTTTCGAATCACCTCTTCAACCGGCTGCTGGGCAACCGCGAGTATGCCCGGAGATTCGCGGCGCGGTGGCGCGAACTGCGCGAGCGCGAGTTTTCCACCGCCAGCATCGCCCGCATGATCGACGACAACGCGGCCACACTCGGCGACGCCGTTCACCGAAACGCCGCACGCTGGAAATCGCAAAGCCATGCCTATCCCAACCGCCTGACGTTTGCGGAAGACCTGCGCGAGATGAAGGCATGGATTCACGCACGCAGCGAATGGCTGAACTCGGAAATCGCCCGTCGCACCGGCGTGCAATGAATCACTGCGGGGGAATCAGGCCGCCGGTGGGGCCGCGTCGCACCTGAATCACCGGCCGTTCGTCCGCTCCAGCCAGGCGAATAGGTTCCCGCACTACATCTGCCCGACCGCCAGTATCGTCTGAAAAAACGGCTCCTGTTCCTCACGGGCCACCACGCAGATCTCGATCTTTTTGAAGCCCGCCTCCTCCAGCCAACGATGCAGATCGCTCTCGGCAAACCCCAGCCACCGGTCGCCATACAACTCGCCCGCTTTCTCGAAAGCATGCTTCTGCAAATCCAGAATCATGATCTGCCCGCCCGGCCGCAACAGCTTCTGCGCCGATACGATCGCCCCGGCCGGATTCTCCGCATGATGCAGCGCCTGACTGAGCACGACCAGATCGACACTCCGCGGCTCGATGGGCGGCGCTTCCAGGTCACCCAGCCGGAACTCCAGATTCTTCAGCCCGTTCTTCTTCGCCTTGTTGGCGCCGAACGCCACCATCTTCTCCGAGTTATCGACCGCGATCACCTTCTTGCAGCGCCGCGCCAGCAGCTCGCTCAGCAATCCTTCCCCCGAACCCAGATCCGCCACGACAATCGGCGGCAGCAACCGCAGCAACAACTGCCCGAACGCCTGCCACGAACGCCCCGGCCCATAGCTTCGGTCGAAACGTCCCGCCACCTGGTTGAAATACACCTGCGCCTGCTCGCGCCGCCGTGCCAGCACGCGCCGCAAGTTCACCTGGTCGTCCGCGTGTTCCGGCAATTCCTTCGCGCCCCGCACCGCCAGCGCCACCGACTCGCGCGACACTGAGTCCGTCCCGACGCTCAGTTTGTAAAACGCCCGCTTGCCCTCCCGCCGCGACTGCACCAGCCCGGCCTCCTGCAACAAACCCAGATGCGTCGAAATGCGCGACTGCCCCATGCTCGCGATCTCCTGCAGCTCGTTCACCGACAGCTCGCCGCGCTCCAGCAGCGCCAGAATGCGCAGCCGCGTCGGGTCCGCCATCGCGCGGAGTAGTTTCAAAGTGGCAGACATGAGTAGCTAGAGTTTGTGCTGTGCGAGTCAATCAACCTGCGACCGACCGCTTTCGTACTTCATCCGACTTGACGATCCTTAACGCGCTGCGCCGCCAGCACCAAACTGTCGTGACCGCACAGTTTGGAGTGCGGTGACTTGTCACCGCTTTTGCGCAGGCGACTTGTCGCCGTCAAACTTCGGGACGCGTCCGGTCACGCGTTCGTGCCTGCGCTGGCGCGAGCCACGAACGCCCCAATGCGCACGCACGACCCCCGCAGTTCGACGGCGACAAGTCGCCTTGAGAAAGCGGTGACAAGTCACCGCACTCCAAAGCCGAGACTCATTCGTCCGCGGCTCGGCCGCGGTGTTTTGCTCAGGGCCAGGAGGTCACCACGCCCATCCCCACCCCCGCCCCTGATTTTCCCCAAAATACCTGTTGACCCTCAGGAGAACCTATATATCTTCGCATCGTGATACGTCAATATGACATTTTTGAGACTGTCCGGTCACACGCCAATTCATGAGCAAAAACTTCATCTTCTCCTCCGAGTCCGTCGGCGAAGGCCACCCGGACAAAGTCGCCGACACCATTTCTGACGCCGTGCTGGACGCCTGCCTCACGCAGGACAAGACCAGCCGCGTCGCCTGCGAATGCTACGTGAAATCCAACATCGCCATCGTCGGCGGGGAGATCACCACGCGCGCCAAGCTCGACTTCGTCCAGATCGCCCGCAGCGCCATCCGCGAAATCGGCTATGTGAACGACGACGACGTCTTCCACGCCGACAAGGTGTTCGTGAACACCATCATCACCCAGCAATCCCCCGACATCGCGCAGGGCGTCGATGCCAAGGCCGCCAAGGGCAAGAAGAAGGCCGAGCAAGGCGCCGGCGACCAGGGCCTCATGTTCGGCTACGCCAGCGACGAGACTCCTGAGTTGATGCCCGCGCCGATCATGTTCGCCCATCGCCTCGGCAGCCGCCTGACCCAGGTTCGCAAGAGCGGCAAGATTCACTGGCTCCGGCCCGACGCAAAATCACAGGTGTCAGTGCAGTATGAGAACGACCAACCCGTCGCCATTACGAACGTCGTCATCTCCACCCAGCACACCGCCGACGTGGAACACCGGCAGATCGAGGAGTTCTGCATCGAAGAGATTGTCAAAAAAGTTCTCCCGAAAGACCTCCTCACCGCCGACACCCTGTTCTTGATCAATCCCACCGGCCGCTTCGTCACCGGCGGTCCCCAGGGCGACACCGGCCTCACCGGCCGCAAGATCATCGTCGATAGCTACGGCGGCTACGGCCGTCACGGAGGCGGCGCCTTCTCCGGCAAGGATCCCTCGAAGGTTGATCGCAGCGCCGCCTACATGGGCCGCTATGTTGCCAAGAACATCGTCGCCGCCGGCCTCGCCCAGCGCGCCGAAATCCAGTTCGCCTACGCCATCGGCTACCCCGATCCTGTCAGTGTCTATGTCAACACCTTCGGCACCGCCAAGGAAGGTGTCACCGACGAAGCCATCACCAAGGCCGTCTGCGCAGTCTTCAGCTTCAAGCCCGCCGACATCGTCAAGCAGCTCAACCTGCTCCGTCCCATCTACGGCAAGACCACCAACTACGGCCACTTCGGCAAGGACGACAAAGACTTGACCTGGGAGAAGACGGACAAGGTTGCGGCGCTCAAGAAAGCGATTAAGTAGTCTCCATGAAGCGGCTCGTTTCCATCCAACCGCTGGAAGGCCATCGCCTCCATCTCCGTTTCAATGACGGGGTGGAAGGCGTGGTCGATCTCTCGGCATTGGTTGGAATGGGCGTCTTCGCGGCGTGGAACGATCCCGCCCATTTCGCCCGCGTCCGGGTCAACAGCCTGGGCGCGGCGGAATGGGATGACGAAATTGATCTCTGCCCGGACCAACTCTACCTGCAACTTACGGGCAAGCCGGTTGCTGAGTTATTCCCCAACTGGCATCCCGAAGTCGCCCATGCCTGAAGTCAGCCGCTTCTTCGGCATCTCCATCATCTTCTATTACAACGACCATGCTCCACCCCATTTCCATGCGTCATACGAAGGAGACAAGGCCGTCTTTGACATCCGCACCTTGCAAATGACCGAAGGGTGGATTTCCAACCGAGCGCAAGGTCTCGTGATCGAATGGGCCTCGCAGCATGGAGAAACTGATGACCGCCTGGGACAATGCCCGCCGCGCCGTTCCCTCCGGAAAAATCGCCCCGCTCCGCTAATTTCAAAACCCTAACTAACCTAACTAACCGAAAATCCCACTTACTGATTATGGCCAAGACTAAAGCTAAGTCCTCCCCCGCCGCTGCCCTCGCCGAGGTAGCCGCCGCCCTTCCCAACCTCGGCAAGTTCGCCGCGCTAACTCCTGCTGGCGGCGACTACATCGTCCGCGACATCTCGCTCGCCGAGTGGGGACGCAAAGAAATCGCCATCGCCGAGCACGAGATGCCCGGCCTCATGTCGGTGCGCCAGAAATACGCGAAATCCAAGCCCCTCAAAGGCGTGCGCGTCACCGGCTCGCTGCACATGACCATCCAGACCGCGGTGCTCATCGAGACCCTCGTGGCCCTCGGCGCGTCCGTGCGCTGGGCCTCGTGCAACATCTTCTCGACCCAGGACCACGCCGCCTCGGCCATCGCCGCCACCGGCACGCCGGTCTTCGCCTGGAAGGGAGAGACACTCGAGGAGTATTGGGAACTTACCCTCAAGGCTATCCTCTTCGCCGGCGACTTAGGCCCGCAACTCGTCGTGGACGACGGCGGCGATGTCACTCTGCTCATCCACAAAGGCTACGAACTCGAGCATGGCTCCAAATGGGCCTTCGAGAACAAAGGCGACAGTCACGAAGTTACCGTTGTCAAATCCCTGCTCCGCCGCCTCGCCAAAGAGAAGCCCGGTCTCTGGACCAAGATTGTGAAAGACTGGCGCGGCGTCTCCGAAGAGACCACCACGGGCGTCCATCGTCTCTACCAGATGAAGGAAGCCGGCACCCTCCTCGTGCCCGCCATCAACGTGAATGACTCGGTCACCAAGTCCAAGTTCGACAATCTCTACGGCTGCCGCGAATCCCTCGCCGACGGCCTCAAGCGCGCCACCGATGTCATGCTCGCCGGCAAGGTCGCCGTCGTCTGCGGCTACGGCGATGTCGGCAAAGGTTGCGCCCATTCCCTCCGCGCCTACGGCTCCCGCGTGGTGGTAACTGAAATCGATCCCATCAACGCCCTCCAGGCCGCGATGGAAGGCTTCGAGGTCAATACCATCGAGAGCACCCTTGGCACCGGCGACATCTATGTCACCACCACCGGCAACTGTGACATCATCACCGTCGAGCACATCCTCGCGATGAAGGACCAAGCCATCGTTTGTAACATCGGTCACTTCGACAATGAGATCCAAGTGGACAAGCTCAAGAAGGCCAAAGGCGTGACCATCGAGAACATCAAGCCGCAATACGACCGCTATCATCTCCCCGGCAACAAGAGCATCTATCTCCTCGCCGAAGGCCGGCTGGTGAACCTCGGCTGCGCGACGGGCCATCCGTCGTTCGTCATGTCCAACTCCTTTACCAACCAGACTCTCGCGCAGCTCGACCTCTGGACCAACAAGGACAAATACGAAAAGACCGTCTATCGCCTGCCCAAGAAGCTCGACGAAGAAGTCGCCCGCCTGCACCTCGAAAAGATCGGCGTGAAACTCACCAAACTCACCAAGGCCCAGGCCGATTATCTCGGCGTCCCCCTGGACGGCCCCTACAAGCCCGAGCACTACCGCTACTGAGCGGCTTTTATCTCTCCAAACACGACAGGCGAACGGGCAACCGTTCGCCTTTTTTGTTTCCCGTCGCGGAAGGCCGCTGTCCCCCGCAGCGCCACTGGCGCTTCCGGCACGCGGCGTTCACGCCGCTTCACCGTCAACACGTCACACCGCGTTCGCACGCGACCAGACGGCCCGAGCCTAACCCTTATGCCTTTCGGTAATTCCAACGAAGAATCCCAACGGGGTTGCCGAGAGCTGCGGAACGTGCGCACGGCGTCCCAGCGTTCAGAGGAGCGGAATTACCGAAAGGCATTAAGCCGAACCGGCAAAAGTGTCGCGCTCCGTTTGTTCCACACGGCAACGGCCATGCGCGCTCACCGTCACCTTTCGGATTCGCCCGAACCAACTTGTCCCTTGGTTCTTCCCTTGAGCTTTGAGCTTTATCCTTTGAGCTTCGCCGCCCCCTCGGGAAAAAGTCTTGCACCCCCAACGCCCCGCCGCCGATTCTCCGGCCCGCAAACTCAACCCAACACACCCATTCTATGAGCGCAGAAAAACGTATTATTGAACTCAAACTCGAACTCCCCACCGCCCCCAAGCCCGTCGCGGTTTACCGCCCACTCGTGCTCGTCAACGGCCTCGCCTACGTCTCCGGGCACGGGCCGCTCAAGCCCGACCGCAGCGTGATCACCGGCCGCGTCGGAGCCGATCTCGATCTGGCCGGCGGCAAGGCGGCGGCGCGTCAGGTCGGCCTTGCGATCCTCGCCACGTTGCGCAGCGAACTCGGCTCGCTCGACCGCGTGAAGCGCCTCATCAAGACCCTCGGCATGGTGAACAGCGCGCCGGATTTCTACGATCATCCGAAAGTCATCAATGGCTTCAGCGAGCTGATGGCCGAAGTTTTCGGCAATGAAAACGGCATCGGCGCCCGCAGCGCGGTCGGCATGGGACCGTTGCCCGGCAACATCGCCGTCGAGATCGAGGCCATCTTCGAGGTGCAATAATTTCGCCGCCCACCGCTCATGGACACCCCTTGGTTTACGGTGCGCAACGTGGATGAGGTGCCGTCCCCCGCGTTGCTTTTCTACCCGGATCGCATCGAGGAAAATGTGCGGCGAATGCTCGCGCTCGTGGGCAACCCCGCGCGCCTGCGCCCGCACATGAAGACCCACAAGGTCGCCGAAGTGATCCGCCTCCAGCTCCACCTCGGGGTGACCAAGTTCAAGTGCGCCACCATCGCCGAGACCGAGATGGTCGCCGACTGCGGCGCGCCGGACATCGTGCTCGCCTACCAACCCGTCGGGCCGAACGTGCAGCGCCTGCTCACGCTCGTGCGCAAATTTCCCCAGACCATCTTTGCCGCCATCGCGGACGATGCCGACGCGATTCGCGCACTGGGCGCGGCGTTCGCGGCCGCCGGCCTGACGCTGAATCTGTTCCTCGACGTGGACAGCGGCATGCACCGCACCGGCGTCGCACCCGGTGACCACGCGGTGGACCTTTACAAACTCATCGCCCACACCGCCGGACTGAAACCCGCCGGTCTGCACGCCTACGACGGTCACAATCACGAGACCGATCTCGCCGTGCGCACGGCCATGTGCGAGGCCAACCTCGCGCCCGTCGTGGCGTTGCGACGGCAATTGACCGGCCTCGGACTGGCCGTGCCGAAAATTCTCGCGGGCGGTACTCCTACCTTTCCCTTGTATGCGAAAAGTCCGGAGGTCGCCGAATGCAGTCCGGGCACCTGCGTGCTCTGGGACTTCGGCTACGAGCGGATGCTGCCGGACATGAAGTTCCTCGTGGCCGCCGTCGTGCTCACACGCGTCATCAGCAAACCCGGCACCAACCGCCTCTGCCTCGATCTCGGCCACAAAGCCATCGCCGCCGAAAACCCGCATCCCCGCGTGTTCTTCCCGCAGCTCCCCGACGCCACCGCCGTCATGCACAGCGAAGAACATCTCGTCGTCGAAACTCCGCGCGCCGGGGAATTCGCCGTGGGCGATTGCCTCTACGGCATCCCTCGCCACATCTGCCCGACCGTCGCGTTGCATTCCGAAGTCGTCGTCGTGCGCGATGGAATGGCCGGCGAACGCTGGAAAGTGCTGGCCCGCGCGCGACAGCTCACGGTGTAGGGAGAGGGGTGGGGTCGTGCGAAGGTCCGGAGTGCGGCTGTCCCCGGCCGCAGCAACGTCCGAACGCACGGGCGGTCCAGTATGTCCAGCGCCTCACGACGCTCCACCTCGCCGCGCCCGAGGACGGGCGCACTCCGCCACACACGCGCGCCGCTTCTCCCTTGTCGTCGCTTTGCCACGCCGCATTCCCGGAGTGCGGCCGTCCCCGGCCGCAGCAACGTCCGAACGCACGGGCGGTCCAGTATTGTCCAGCGCCTCACTACGCTCCACCTCGCTGCGCCCGAGGACGGGGGCGCACTCCGCCACACACGCACGCCGCTTCTCCCTTGTCGTCGCTTTGCCACGCCGCATTCCCGGAGTGCGTCCGTCCCCGGCCGCAGCAATGTCCGAACGCACGGGAGGTCCGGGATTGTCCAGCGTCTCACCGCGCTCCACCTCGCCGCGCCCGGGGACGGGCGCACTCCGCCACACGC
>BJHT01000145.1 GCA_014193395.1 Verrucomicrobiota bacterium | reverse complement strand
GGCGTGACGACGACCGGTACCGGCGCGGGCGCGGGCGCGGGCGTCACCGGGCGTTGCGTAGCGGGCGGCAATCCGGTGGCCGCACCGGGAGTGGCTTGGGCCATGATGCGCGCGCGGCGCTCGTGATATTCGCGCGGCGAGATTTTGTCGGCTTTGTAGAGCTGGAGGATTTCAAGCAACTGCTCCTGACGGGATTTGACCGGGCCGACCGGTTGCGGCGTGGGGACGCTGGGCGCGGACGGACGGGCGATGCCGAGGATGGGCGTGGGAGCGATGGGAGCGGCCTTGACCTGTTGCGCCTGTCGTTGCGCTTCGAGGAGGCGGGCGGCGGCGCGGGAGGCTTCGGCTTCCGCTTTGGATTTGCGGACGGCGTCTTCGACGGCTTTCGCATCGGCGCGGCGGCGCTCTTTGTCGGCAGCCTCGGCTTGATCACGGGCGAGTTTCTCGGCGGCGAGGGTTTCGCGGCGGGCTTGTTCCTCGAGCTTGGCGAGCGCGGCAGCGGCGGCGGCCTCCGAGGCGACCGTGGGTTCGCTGACGCTGCTGGTGACGTTGGATTTGGGGACGGCGGGGGCGGTGCGGACGACTGCGACCGCAGTGGTCTGTGGGGCGGGCTTGACGGCGGCTTCGGTCTCGGCCTTGCGACGCGTATCGTCGAGGGCGGCGCGAATGCGGGCGGCGGCTTCTTTCTTGGCGAGGGCGGCTTCGCGTTCGGCGGCCTCGGCCTGGGCTTTGGCGGCGGCGCGTGCGCGTTGGTCTTCTAGTTCCTGCGCTTTCTTTTTGGCGACTTCCTCGGCGCGGGCCTTCTTTTCGGCATCGGCGGCGGCTTTGCGGTCGGCGGCGAGTTTGGCGGCCTGGGCTTCGCGCTCCAGTTCCGCCTCGAGTTTGGCGCGAACCTCGGCCTGCTTCTGGCGCTCGAGTTCGGCTTTGCGCATGGTTTCGGCTTCGGCCGCGGCCTTCAGGCTGGCGGCTTCCGCCGTCTTGCGGGCGGCGGCCTCTTCGGCGAGCGCCAGTTTACGGGCGGCCTCGGCTTTGGCCTGGGCGGCGCTTTCCTCGGCGGCGAGTGCTTTCTTGCGCGCCAGTTCCTGCGCCTTGGCAAGCTGGGCGGCTTCGGCTTCGGCGGCGGCCTCGAGGGCTTTCTGGGCGGCTAGGGCGCGCAGTTGTTCGGCGGCGGCGGCCTCGGCCTGCTGGCGGGCCATCGCTTCGTCTTTGGATTTCTGCGCGGCGGCGGCATCGGCTAACCGGCGGGCTTCGGCGGCTTTGACTGCGGCGGCGCGCTCTTCGGCGGCTTGGGCTTGCTTGCGGGCCAAAGCTTCTTCCTTCGCCTTCTGCGACGCTTTTTCGGCCGCTTGAATGCGGGCTACTTCCTGCGCTTTGGCAAGCTGGGCAGCCTCGGCATCGGCGGCGGCCTGGATGGCCCTCTGCTCGGCTTGAGCGCGCAACTGGGCTGCGGCTTCAGCTTCGGCCTGTTGGCGGGCGAGTTCCTCGGCCTTGGTAAGGGCAGCCGTTTTGGGCGCGACGCCGGGCACGGGCGGCGCGGTGCGGACGACTGGCGCGGGCGGAACCGGAAGCGTGGGCGGGACGACGGGTTTGGCGACCAACGCCGCGCGAGCGGCGGCGGCAGCGGCTTCGGCGGCGGCTTCGCGGGCGGCGGCTTCCTCCAGGGCTTTCTGGGCGGCCTGGTTGCGCAACTGGGCTGCGGCTTCAGCTTCGGCCTGCTGGCGGGCGAGTTCCTCGGCCTTGGAAAGGGAAGGTGCGGCGGGGGAGGGGCGGACGGTGACGACCGGAGTCGGCGGCGGCGCGGGGACAACGGGTTTGGGGACGGACTGGGCGGTCTTGTCGGCGGCTTCTTTGGCGCGTTGGATTTCGGCGAGGCGGCTGGCCTCGGCGGCGGCTTTGAGGGCTTGGGCTTTCTCGTCGCGGGCTTTCTGCGCGGCGGCTTGCGCGGCCTTTTTCTGGTTTTCTTCCTGCAGCGCTTTGGCGATCGCTTCTTCCTTCTTGAGGCGCTTGGTGTTTTCTTCGGCGGCTTTAAGGGCCTGTGCTTCTTCTTTGCGGGCTTTTTCGGCGGCTTCTTGGGCGAGTTTTTTCTGATTCTCTTCCTGCAGCGCTTTGGCGATGGCTTCCTCTTTCTTCAGTCGTTTGGCGGTCTCTTCGGCGGCCTTGGCCTCGAGGCGGGCTTTGGCTTCGATCTCGGATTGAATGCGCTTGGCCTCGTCTTCGGCGAGCTTCTTGGCCGCCATTTCTTCGCGCGCGCGCAGTTCGGCCTCGGCTTTTTCAGCGGCGCGCTGGCGCTCCTCCTGCCGCCGCTTGAATTCCGCCTCGGCCTTGGCGCGGGCGCGTTCGCGGGCGGCGGTCTCGGCCTCGGCCTTGGCGCGTTCCGCGGTTTCCTTGAGAGTGCGTTGCGCGTTTTCCTCGGCAATGCGGCGTTCCGCATCGGCGGCTTCTTTGAGGCGGCGGGCGGCTTCGTCGGCCTCGCGTTTGGCGCGGTCGGCGGCCTCGCGCGCGTCGCGTTTTTGGGCTTCTTCGCGCAGGCGGGCGACCTCTTCAGAGATCTGGCGGGCCTTCTCGGGCGAATCAGGTTTTGCGCCCGGCTCGGTGACAATGGGCGGGACGCGGGGGGGAGGGGTTTGGAGTTCCGCAGCGCGGGTGGGGTGGGTGACCTTCAGATAAGCGCTCAAGGCTAGTGCGCATGTCAGGGCCTTCGGAAAATTCATAGGCTGGGTTACTAAAGTAAAAAAACGGGGCAATCAACTAGTTTTGCCGCGCGGAAATCTTTCGGGCCAGGCGTTGGAAAAAGTGCGGAACTTGGCGGCCGTTTCGCCTCCCGCTAGGCCCCGCGACGTGCGGTCGCGGGTGGCTTTTCCGTCCAGATCGCGCGCGGCATTCGCACCCATCCGGGCACCCCGCGTCGAAGCGGCGGAAACACCGCTCTCCCCGCTTGGCCCGCGGCCGATCGCGCCCCGGCCACCGCGCTCGCGAGGCCCCTTGAGAATGTCCGCCGCTGTCCGCCTTCTCCGGCCCAGGTAACGCACGACCGGGTTTTTGTGTGGATGACCAGCCGAGCCCTGACGCTCACCACGCGCATTCTAAAAGGGATGTTCCAAGTCGGAACCGCGTCCAACGGTGCCGCCGCGCTCCGGCAGTTCACGGATTTGGGGCCGTGCGCCATCGTTCTCTCCGACATGGACAGGTTCGGCTTGAGCGGGCTGGAGCTGTTGCGTGAGATGAAAAGTTCCTGGCCCGACACGGTGCGCATCATGATCCCCGGCAATTCCGATCAAGCCACGCCGGTCGATGCGGCGAAGCAGGGCCAGCCACCACCCTTTACGCGTCGGTGAACGGGCCGGCTCCGATGGCTTTCAACGCCTCGCGGATTTTCACGCCGCTGATTTCCTGCGGACTTTTTTTCGCCGCGACAGCGAGGGCGGCGGCGGTGCCGGCGGCCTCGCCCATGGCCATCGCGGTGACGGTCACGCGCGTGGAGGCGTGCGCGCCGCGCGTGGCGGAATGGCAGCGGCCGGCGACGAGGAGGTTCTCGATTTTTTGCGGGAGCAGCGAGCGGTAGGGGATGTCGTAGGGGGCGGGTTGGACTTTCTTCGGATCGAAATCATTGGCGCTGCCGACGACGGTTTTGTTCGGGTGCAAATCGAGATACCAGCAGCCGGTGGCGATGGCGTCGTCGAAGCGGCGGCTTTTCATGAGATCGTCCTCGGAGAGCACGTGCTGGCCGACGAGGCGGCGGGATTCGCGCACACCGATCCACGGATAGGCTTCGATGAAGTAGCTCTGCTCGAAGCCGGGCACGTCGCGTTTCCACGCCTGAAACATCGTCCACGCGTCGGCGCGGCCCTGCATCTCGGCGCGCGAGAGGTCGGCGGCGTCGGTGGGATTCGCGGGCACGCGGATGCCGTGGACGTACACCTCGTCGTCGCCGTAGAGGAACATCACGCCGGGGCCGTAGTAGAAGGGCAGTTCGCCCGCGGCCTGCGCCTTCGCGAGCGCGGCGCGGCAGTTCTGGCTGAGATTCGCGGCCTTCTTCACATGGCCGATGCGGAAGTGGAGCGTGAGCGGCTGCACCTCGGCGTTTTGCTCGAAGGGCGCGCCGGACCACGCGGCGACATCCGCATCGCCGGTGCAGTCGATCACGGTCTGCGCCTCGATGTTCACGAGGCCGTCCTTGTTGGCGATTTGCACGGACTGGATGCGGCCGCCCCCGGTGCTCGTGACGCCGCAGACGAAGGAGTTGAACAACACGGTGAGGCGTTGCTGTTGCTCCCGGAGCAGGCGGTCGAGCAGCAGCTTGAAGGCGAAGGAATTCCCGATGGTGGGATTGTGCTTGGCCGTGTGCGTGGCGTCGGGCGCGCACACGCCGGACTTGGACAGCAGCTCGAGCGCAATGCCGCGCACCACGATGCGGTTGTCTTTGATATTCGCGATGCCGTCGAAATACGGCAGCCCAACGCAGGTGATGATGCCGCCGGCAAACGGGGCCTTCTCGACGAGCAGCACTTTCGCCCCGCGCCGCGCCGCCGCGAGCGCCGCCGCCGTGCCCGCGCAGCCGCCGCCGCAGACGAGCACGTCGGTGTGGAGCGTTTTGGTGGTGGGAGATTTTCCCGCGGGTTGCGCTGCAAGCGCGGGGCGGGCGAGCGAGGCGAGCGCACCGGCGGTGGCGCTGGCTTGAACGAAGCGGCGGCGGGAGTGACTCATGCGCGCTAGAATTCCCAACGCTTCAGCTTCCCGCCAGCCTTCAACTCCACCCAATCCACCAGCACCGGCTGCTTCTGTGCGGGGAGGTAGAGGCGGAGAATGCCGAGCGGGCCGGTGGCCGGGATGCTCACGGTGATTTCCTGCCAGTCACCGGGCGCGAGGGTGAAGGGAAGGGATTTCGCGTCGGCTGCGGCTGCGGCGGTGGCGGCGGGGAGCCACTCGATCTTGCCGGCGCCACCCGGGGCGGAACGGGCGCGGAATTTCACCGTCGCCGGACCGTTCACGCCGGCACCGACGCCGAGAAACGGGGTGGCGCCTTTGCCGGTCACCGTGACGATGCCGTCCTTCACGACGGCGTCGCAACTGCGGGCCTTCCAACCTTGCAAGGGGTCGGCGTCGCCGGCCTTCGCTGCGGTGGGCGCGGGCGTCGGGGTTTTCGCCGCGGCCTTCTTCGCGCCTGTCGCGCCTTTCACCTTCGGCTCCGCCTGGCCTTCGAGTTCGGGCCGATACTGCGCGGGATCAAATTTGGGATTGGGAACCGGCACCACGGCCTTGGTGTCGGCGAGGAATTTCTCGATGAGCGCGTCGAGCTGCCGCACGCGCTCGGGTTCGCGTGCGGCGAGGTTGGTGCGCTCGCCGACGTCGTCGCGGAGGTTGAAAAGCAGGTGGCGATGCGCGCCGTTTTCGCCGCCGTGGAAAATGCGGATGAGCTTCCAGTCGCCGCTGTGCGCGACGACTGAGGGCGGGAGCCAGTCGGGCACGCCCGGCTCATGTGGGAAATAGGTAAACGTGGCCTCGCGCGCGAGCGGCTGGCCGCGCAACGCGGGGAGAATGCTGAGGCCGTCGAAATGCTGGCCGGGCGCGGGTTTCAGCCCGAGGCCATCCAGCAGCGTCGGGTAATAGTCGCTGCTCTGCACAATCGTGTCGTTGCGCGAGCCCGCGGCGGTGACGCCCGGCCAGCGCACGATGCAGGGCACGCGGATGCCGCCCTCGAAGACCGTCGCCTTGCCGCCGCGCAACGGGCGGTTGCTCGTCGGCACTTCGCCGTCCACCTCGCTATACATATTCCCGCCGTTGTCAGAGGTGAAGACGATGATGGTGCGGTCAGCGAGCTGCAGTCGGTCGAGCGCGTCGAGCAGCGTGCCGATGGCGTCGTCCATGCTCTCGATCATCGCGGCGTAGGTCGGGCAGCGCTGGGCGTCGGCGGGGTTGGCAAGCGCGCGATATTTCTCGATGAGCGCCTTCTTCGCATCGAACGGCGCGTGGACGCTGAACATCCAGTAGTTGAGGTAAAAGGGGTGGCCCTTGTGTTTCTCCATGAACGCGACGGCCTCCTTCGCCATGCGATCCTCGATGTGCTGGTCGGGCACGCCGGGGTCGTGGTCGAAGTCCTTGAACTTCCACGGCGCGACGTAACTGCCCGCCGGCCCCGGCCCCGGCCAATGCGGCACATCGACATCGAAGCCCTGTTGCAGCGGGGAATACGGCTCGGGGCCGAGATGCCATTTGCCGAAGTGCCCGGTCGCGTAGCCGGCGGCCTTCAGCGATTTCGCGAGCGTCGGGTATTCGGTTTTCAACCGCGTCGGCGGCTTGGGCTGAATCGACTTTTTGCCCGGCGGCGCGGCGGTGCCGGGCGTAGCTTCGAGGACAACCTGAGGCACGTGGCAGTTCGGCGTGGTGATGCCGGTGCGCGCCGGGCTGAGGCCGGTGAGAATCGCCGAGCGCGTCGGCGAGCAGAGCGGGCTGCACGAATAGCCGCGCGTGAAAAGCATCCCGCGCCGGGCGAGCCGCTCGACATTCGGCGTGCGGTAAAACTTTGTTTGACCGTAGAGCGTCGTGTCCGCCCAGCCGAGGTCGTCCGCAAGGATGAAGAGGACATTCGGGCGCGACGGCTCAGCGGCGTGGCTGGACAGTTGGGAAACCGCGAGCGCGATGGCGAGCAGTGGCGGGAATCGGTTCACGATCACGAATTGTGTCAGGGCAAACCCCGGTGGCAATGGCGAACCGGCGAACCTCACTGAACTGGCCGGCTAACCAAGTCAACGGCCATCGCCACCCCGCCCGGTTACCGTGTAACGATGCGCCACCGTCCCTGCTGCGTCGCCCTTCACGTAGTCCACGGTGGCTTCCGCCGGTGCCACCCGCACTCGCAGGATGCCGCTGCTGGGGAGGATGACGCCGCTGCGGTAACCGTATTCCTCCGCGCTGCGCGTGGTGCCGCGCGCGTGGCCGGGCTGGGGAACTTCCTGATAAACCACGCCGTCGCGCTCGGCACGGACGTAGAGGTGGTCGTGGCCGTGGAAGACGATGCTGCCGCCGCGCTTCGCGAGCAGGTCGTGAATCGGCGCGGGCCAGCCGGGGCGTTTCTGCGCGAAGGTGCTCCGACCATCCAGCTCGTGGCCGCCCCATTCGAAGAAGCGCGAGGCTTCCGCGCCGCCGCGCCCCTCGGGGGTCGCTCCGCCGACGAGATGGTGCGTGAAGACGAACGTGAACTTTGCACGGCTCGTCTCCAGCGTGCGCCGCAGCCACGCGTATTGCTCCGCGCCGAGCGTGCGCCACCAGTTGTCGCCGTCCTTGCCGCCGCCGCGCGGCTTCGTCGAGAACCAGAACTGGTCGAGCGCGATGAAGAGCGCGTCGCCCCACTCGAACGCGTAGTAGTCCTGCAACCGCCCGGCCTGCGCGTGCGACGTCGCGTTGCCGGTGTAGAAGTTGTTCGGCTCGGGGTTGGGGAAATACTTCTTCCGCATCGCGTTCGACCAGACTGCCATCGTCGTGTCGCCGCCGCGCCCGAGCGTTTCGCCGTCGTGGTTGCCGAGCACGAGGAAGACCGGCGCGCTGTGCCCGACGAGCCCGAAGTAGTAGCGCTGCGCCAGATACTGCAGCGCGGCCAGTTTGAAGTCGGTGTATTTGTCCGTCATGAACGTGTCGCCGAGGTCCACATGAAAATCCGGCTGCGCGGCGAGCGCGTTGGTCAGCGACTGCTTGTAAACCTCCGGCTCGGTGCCGAAGTCGAGGTGCGGGTCCGCCTGCGCGGTGAAGGTGAACGCGCTGCCTGCCGCGCGCGTCGTGTGGAACGAGCGCTCCGGGTCGGCGGCGAATTCGCCCGTGCCACCGCTGCGATGTCGCAGCCGGTAGAAGTGCCGCGTGTTCGCCGCGAGGCCGGTGAGTTCCAAGACTCTCGGCTCGCCGGGCAGCAATTTCACCGGCGCGGTCTTATTGGAGTAAGTGCCCGCCATCGTGCCGTGCTCGAGGAACACTTCCAGCTCGCGAAACGCCAGCACGCTCGCGCTCACGGAATTCCGAGTGGGCCGGCCGAGGAGGACATCGTGCGAATGCGCGGGAACCTCCGTGCGGAACGCCGGCGTGGGCATCTTGACCTCTCCGTTGCCGGGGCCGCCCTTGCCGCCCTTCTTCGGTGGCGGAGTTTGGCCGAGGGCGGTGAGCACGCACGTGAGCCAGACGGCGATGCAGGCCGTGCCGGCGGCTTCCAGCCGCCGTGTTGCGCGTGGACGACACGGGGCGGGTTCGAACTGCTGTGGTCCACAGACGGCGGCTGCAAGCCGACGGCACGGGCTGGCATGTGCCCGCACTCCGCTGGGCTGGGCGCTCACTGCTTCTCCTTTCCCTTGCCGCCCTTCTTCTCCGGCGGACGCTGGCCCACGGGCACGCTCGCATTGACGTTCGGCATCTGTGCGTTCACCGCTTTGAGGTAGTCGGTGAGGCGCTGGTCCAGCTCGGCGACTTTCTGCGGCTGCGACTTTGCCAGGTCGTTGCGCTCCGTGAGGTCCTTGCTCAAATCAAACAGCCGCCGCTCGCCAGTCTCGTAAACGCGCACCAGCTTCCAGTCGCCGAGATACAGCGCCGAGGCGGGGCCGAGGGCGTCCTTGTCGTAGTGCGGGAAGTGGACGACGAACTCCTCGCGTGGCCGGCGCACCACGCCGTATCCGCCGCCCTTCAACACCGCCGCGAAGCTTCCGCCTTCCGTTTCCTTTGGTAGCGGTTCTTTCACACCAGCCAGTTCCGCGAAGGTCGGTAGCAAGTCCGTCCCGCTCACGCGCACATGCGAGCACGCACCCGCCGCGATGCCCGGCCCGGCCACGATGAACGGCACGCGCAAGCCGCCCTCCGACACCGTGCCCTTGCCGCCCGTGAGCGGCGCGTTGCGGCCGGGCGTGCCGTGGTCGGTCGTATAGAGGACGTAGGTGCTACCCATGAGTCCGAGCCGCTCGATGGCGTCGAGGGTTTGCCCGAGCGTCTGGTCCGTGATGCCCACCATCTCGTCAGCGTTGCCTTCCGGAGGACGGTTCTTGCCGCCGCCCCCGCCCCGCTTCTCCTCCTGATTCGGATAGTGCGACATCTGCAAGTAGAACGGCCGCCCCGCCTTCGCCTGCCGCGTCATGAAGGCAATGCCCTTGGCCGTGATGGCGAGCGCCTGCTTGGGATTCGGAGCCGCGACGTTCTCCGGGCCGCCGTTGTTGTTCGCGCCGTCGTTCTCGCTGAAGCCGTGCTTCGCCGGACTCTCACGGCCCACGTGCCATTTGCCGAAGTGTGCCGTCGCGTAGCCCGCGCGCTGGAGCAGCTCCCCGATGGTCGTGGTGCTCTCCGGCAGCTCCAGCACCGCGTGCGGCGCGATGACCCGCGCGAGCACGGCCTCCTCGCGCTTGCCGTCGCCGACGAACGTCATGTGCAACGCCGCCGGGCTGCGCCCCGTGAACAGCGCCGCGCGCGACGGCGTGCAGCGCGGCGACGCTGCGTAGCCGTTCGCGAACCGCATCCCCGCCGCCGCGAGCCGCTCCAAGCTCGGCGTCTTGAGCGAGGCGCTTTTCGAGGCCGGATTGCGGTCGTCCATCTGCACAGAGGAACTGCTCCAGCCCGCGCCCTCTCCGTAGATGACGACGAAGTTGGGCGCAGCGCTGGCGCTGCTCACCGCACTGATGGCGAGCAGGAGCGTGATGAAAAGGCGTTTCATTGCTTCGGAGAGTTGGCTTTGCCTTTGCCGCCTGGTGGAGATCCGCCTGCGCCGCCGGGCCTCGTGTAGGTCACGTTCAGGTCCGCGCTGTCGAGCACGAGGTCTTTGATGGCGGCGAGCAAGGTGTCGCGCGTGACATTGCGACCGGCGGGCAACTGCGGCGCGGCGGAAAGCGCGTAGAGGTGAATGGTGTAACGCTTCTCGCCCGGCCCCTGCGAGTGCGGCGGCTCGTAGCCGAGCGCGCCCTTGAAGCCCGCGCCGAGCTTGCCGATTTCGCGTGAGTTCTTCGGCAGGCTCGTCGCGGTGGCGGGAATGTCCCAGAGCGTCCAGTAGCACTTCATCTCGTTGCCCGGGGCGAGGTGGTCCATCACGACGGCGAAGCTCTGCGTGCCCGCCGGCGCGCCGCGCCATTCCAGCGGCGGGGAAATGCCCGCGCCGTCACCAGTGAACTCGGCCGGCAATGCGCCGCCTTCCTTCACCACGGCGCTGCTCAAGATGAAGTTTCCGCTGCGCTTGGCGTTGAGAACCAGCGGAACCACGCCGGTCTTGGCGTCGCGTTCGGGCGGTGGCGGTGGGCCTTTCTTGCCCTTTCCCTTCGGCTCGCCGGGCGGACGCTCGCCGCCGCCGCCGGGGCCGCGCTGGCGCGGCGAGTAGGTTTCCGTGCGCGTCTGGCCGCGACCGTCCACGAAGTCGAACTTCACCGCGCCGGCGTCGAGCAGGGTGTAGTTCACGTAACGCGTCTCGCTGCCGACGGTGTATTTCAGGCTGAACGCCTTGCCGTCCCTCGAGGTGAAGTCGGTGATGCGCGCGCCGCGCAGGGCTTGCAACGCCTCGCGCACGCCGCCCGCGCGCGGCTGCGGGTCCACCTGCTCGTCGCGCTCGACGACTTCGCCGTGGAAGCCGCCGTTGACGTAAGGATACTTGAGCGACGCGTGGTAGTGGTAGCCGAGCGCGGGCGTGGCGTGGCCCTTGAAGGCGTCGAGTTGCGCGGGCGCGGAACCATCCGGCTCGGTGAGTCCGAAAATCGCGTAGCCATCCAGCGCGTAGGCGATGGGCTGGTCCTTGCCGAGCACGGTCTGCAGGTGCAGCGGCGCAGCGTGGTAGTGGTAGTCATCCGCGCGACCGCAGTGGCCGCCCCATTGGTCCAGTTCGCCAATCTCGGCGGAAACTTCGCCGCGATTATTCTGCGGGTTGAAGATGGGAATGCCGTTCACCGCGAGCGCGATGGCCCCGCGCAGGAAGCGGTTTTTGATGGCAGCCGGGGTCTTCGCCGGCACGGGGTTGAGGGGGACACGCCACGCGTTGGCCCCCGTGTATGGCTGGGGCAATGGCACCTGCTGCTGCCACGCGGTGATGCCCACCATCATGTTGTGCGCGGGCATACCGTCCGACTCGACGTACAGAAACTGCCCGTCCGCGCGGAGGCTGACCTTCGGCGCGAACGCCTGAAACGCCGCGGCCTGCGGCGGCAAACCGGCGGACGTGACGGGCTTCACCGGCCGCGTGGCTTGCACGAGGAGCACCGTGTCACCTCGCAATTGCGCGCCATACAGGGTGATCGCTCCCGGGGGCCGGACGCTGAAGTCGTAGTGTGGGGCAGCGGAGTCATGCGCGTTGTCGCCGATGAGGTGGGCGAAGCTTTCGCGGGTGCCCAAGAGCAACAGCCCTCCCGCAATTACCACGCTGAATTGGAATCTCGTCATTGTGGCAATGAGACGGACGCCACGCTCCGATAGTTACAGGCCGGTGCGACTTTCATGCGTCCCGCACCAAAATGGCCGCTCGCAAATCCGCTGAAACACCTTGTCCGCTCCTTGATCCGAGTAGGCGACGGGAGCGCGAAACGCATCATTGCCGGGGCTTCCTCTTTTTCTTCGCCGCTTTGGCCCCGGCCCGGGCGCCGTCGGTTTTGCCACCGGCCGGATTGAGTTCGGCGAGGACTTTGGTCAGCCGCTCGCGGGCGGCCTTGCTGGCGTCGGTGTCCGCGCTGGCGGCCACGGGCTTCTCGACGAAGGGCGCGTCGCTCATATCGAAGAGTTCGTGGCTCTCGTTCATTTTCCAGCCCGCTTCGCGCACGAACCACCTCGCGCCGAGCTGCACGTAGGCCCACTGGCGCGGCGTCCCCTTTTCGCCGCGGAGCTGCGGCGCGAAGCTCACGCTGTCGTATTTGAATCCCTCCGGCAGCTTCGCGCCGCCGAGTTCGGCGAACGTCGCGAGCATGTCGGTGAAGTTCACGATGTCCTTGCTCACCTTTCCGGCGGGCGTGGTGCCGGGCCAGCTTGCGATGAGCGGCACGCGCGAACCGCCTTCGAGCATCGAGGCTTTCTTGCCGTTGATCATCCGTCCGCCGATCGGGGCCGGATACGTGAGCGCGGTGCCGTTGTCGCCGGAGAACAGGATGAGCGTCTTCTCGCGCAGGCCGAGCTTCTCCACCTCGGCGACGATCTCGGCAACCTGCTTGTCCATGTAGGCGATGTTGTCGTCGTAGAAATCTTTCGTGCCGGGCTTGCTGTCCGGCGTGCGCAGGATCGGCCCGTGGACGAGGTGCATCGAGTAGTAGAGAAAGAACGGCTGTTCCTTGTGCCGCCGGATGAAATCGAGGCTGAACTGCTGGATGATGTCCGGGTTGTACTGCTGCTGCGGCGTGTTGACCTGCTGGCCGTTTTTCTCGTAGCCAGTTTTCCAATACCAGCCGCCCGCCGTCGGGTCGGTGATGTATTCATCGAAGCCCCAGTCCTTCGGGGTCTCGCCGACCTGCCGCCATTTGCCGGCCTCGCCCGTGGCGTAGCCGGCCTGCTTGAGCAGCTTCGCCACGGGATGCTCGTCCTTCGACTTCGCACCCGGCCCGCCCGCGCGCCAGGAGTTGTTGCTGATGCCGCCGGTGCGGAAGGCGTAGCGGCCGGTCATCAACGCGCAGCGCGACGGCCCGCACAAAGGCGCGGCATAGCACGTCTCGAAGCGCGTGCCGCTTGCGGCGAGCTTGTCAATGTGCGGCGTCTTGCGCTTGTCCGCGCCGTAGCAGCTCACGCCGTCGAGACCAAGGTCGTCGGCGAGGATGAAGATGATGTTGGGCTTCGTCGGGCGTGGCGCGTCGGCGGCGTTGAGCGCCGCCAGCGGTGCGAGCAGCAGGGTGGCGAGGAGGGTGAGCGTGTATTTCATGGTCGTTTGTTTCGTCATGGCGAATGGCACTTTGAAGCTGTCGGATTGTCGCGGCTATTTTCCCGCCCGTCTCCGGTTCACGTAATCAATGGCCGCCTGCACGAATGCTTCGAGGCCTTCAGTCATTTCGGGATGCGGACTGAAGCAGATGACGCGGCCTTGTCCGAAGCGGCCCCGGGCAATCGCGGTGGTGCCGATCATCACGCCGGCCGGCGCGCCGTTCTTGGCGATCTCGCTCTTGAAGCTCGCCAGTTCCTCGTAGTCTTCGATCTCCGGCCGGTGGGCCGGGGCCAGCAACGGTCCTTGGGCGTAGTGGATCGCGAGTTTTTGTTTCGTCGTGCGCAGGACCTCGCGTCCCGCCGGAGTCAGCTCGATGTCCACGGTTCCCTTGCCGCGATTCCAGTGCTGGGTGTCGATGACTTTTGCGTCGAGCAGATTGAGCGACCAGGGGTAGTGCGCGGAGGCGAGATAGGCTCCGGCGCAGATGCCGATGAAGCCGCCACCTTCCCGCACAAACCCGCGGATTTTCTCGCGTCCTGGCTCCTCCAGATTCCGCCCCTGTTCGCCGCCGCTGCCGCCCGGATGAATCAAGAGGTCCAGACCGGTCAGCGCGCCGGCACGGATTTGTTCGGCGGTCAGCTTCGTCACGGAAACCTGCTCAAACCTGGCCAGCGTGCGCAGGAGCGTGCTCCCGCTGGAGCTGGCGCCTTTGTCGAGATAAACGCCGACGGCGATCTTCCCGGTTCGTTGCGCCGCATCGCCGGCCAGCGGCTTGGCGTCTGCGGCGGGGAGGTAACTTTTCGCGAAGGCGGTGATGGCGTTGGCCAGTTTATCCGCGACGTCACCGAGGGCTTTGGCGTCGCGATACTTCGTTCCCAGTTCCAGTTGCAGGGCGTCGATGGTCCCGCCGGAACTGCTGCCGTGCCGCCCGACGGTGTGGCCGCCGGAGTAGCTCGGTTCCTCGGGATCGCTCGATCCAACGGCGGGAAACACCGCGAAGCCCTGCCTGGCCAGTTGCCCGAACAGGCTCGTCTCGCCATAGACCGACTCGCGGCCGGACTGCTGGAGCAGATGCGCGACCGTCTTGCCGTTCTGCGTGCCGCGAAACACCACGCCCGGCTGCGAAGCCTGCCCGTGAATATCGAGCACGACCCCGCGCCCCCAGCGCGCGGTGACTTCCTGGCAGGCCGCGGCGATCGCCGCGTGGTAGGCCTCGTAGGTCGCCGTTGCGGCCGGCGATTCGAAGGCGTCCTCCGGGCGGCGATTGGCATCGAGGTATTTCCGGTGAAAGCGCGCGATCACGACGTAGGGCCGTTTGCCGAGCCGCTGCTCCAAGGCGTCGGCCAGTTTCTCGGTGAGCAGGTCCGTGTTCGTGTCGATCTTGGCATTGAATCTGGCTGCTCCCGCGCCCTGGCGTTCCGCCACGCCGGGGAGCGCCGCCCGGCCTCCGTGCGGCGCGGTCAGGATGATCGGCAATCCGCCGGCCGCGACCGTCATCGCGGCCGTGGCCACCGCCTGCGAGTTCGTCGCGTCCGGCCCCGCACCGGCGGCGACGCTGACGGGAGCGGGTGCCGCCGCAGGCGCGGCCGCCGGGAGCGCGGCCAGCAGCGCGAGCAGCAGCAGCGCAGCGAGGAGGGGCAGGCGACGTTTCACAGAATCGTTGTAGATGACTTTGGGCTTCAGCGAAACACCGCGCTCTTCGGGGTGCCGGCGGAGAGGCGGAAGGCGGGGACAAGATTTTTCACGGCGTTGGCGGATAGGGCGGCAGGGTTTTTAACATGGCGGCGTGCGTCGCTGCGACTTCGGGATTCGCTTGGGCGACATTGCGATTTTCCTCCGGGTCGTTGCTGTGGTCGTAGAGCTCCTGCGTGCCGTCGCTCCAGCGCGTGAAGCGCCAGCGGTCGGTGCGGACGCTTTGGCCGTGCAGCTTTGGCCCGCGCGTGACGAGCGTGAAGGCGGCGTCCTTGGTCGTCGCGGCGGGATTTTGCAGGATGGGCTTGAGGCTCTTTCCCGCCAGCGGTTGCGGTGCGGTGAGACCGCAGAACTCGGCGATGGTTGGATACAAGTCCACGAATTCGACCAGCGAACGGCTGACTTGCCCGCCCTTCACGCCGGGCGCGGCTATGATGAACGGCGCGCGGCAGGCCCGCTCGAACAGCGTGTTCTTGTTCCACCAGTTGCGCTCGCCCGTGTGGTAGCCGTGGTCGCCGACGAAGATGACCATCGTCCGGTCCCATAGTTTGCGGCGGTCGAGCGTATCCAGCACGCGACCCAACTGGGCGTCCATAAACGTGGTGCCGGCGCAGTAGGCGCGCAGCAGTTCGCGCCATTCCGCGTCGCCGAACGTCGCGAACGCCTCGCCGTAAGCGCCGAAGCCGACCGCTTCCTTGCGCGCAGCCGTCAGGTCAGCGGGGTCGGTCCAAGGTTTGAGCGACGCCGGGGGATACAGGTCGAAATACTTCTTCGGCGCGATGAAGGGGTCGTGCGGCTTCATGAATCCGCAGCCGATGAACCACGGCGCATCGCCGAGTTGCTCAATCTTCGCGACCGTCCCCGCCGCGATTTGACCGTCGGGCTGGTCGTCGTCCCCGCCATCGGCCGCGCCCCACGCGCACCAGTTCAGTTTCCCGCCCGTCACGTTTCTCCCGGCGAGCAACTTGCGGCCCAGCGCCGTCGGCTCGAAGGATTCCGCCGAGTGCCACGAACGCCCCGTGTCCATCCACGCCTGCCGCGCCGCTGCATCCCGCCCGCCGCCGAGGTGAAAGATTTTGCCGAAGGCCGCCGACTGCCAGCCTTGCTCCTTGCAGAGTTGCGGCAGCGTCACGACCTCCGGCAGCCGCTCGCGCAGGCGCACGTCGTTCCCGACGATGCCC
>BJHT01000144.1 GCA_014193395.1 Verrucomicrobiota bacterium | reverse complement strand
CCGCCGTTCCGAAAACTGCTGCGGATGAACGTCGCGTGGTCGCTGGCCAACGGCGGGCTGGGGACGTTTGTGGTGGTGTTTCTCAAGTCCGTGCCTGGCATGTCGGAAGGGCGGGTGCTGCTGGCGATCTCGGCGACATTTCTGGGCGGGCTGGCGAGCCTGGCGCTGCTCGGGCCGCGGCTGGATCGCGTGGGCAGCAAGCCGATCATCACGGCGTCGCTGCTGGCGTGGTTTGGGATCGTGCTCGGCTGGGTGCTGCTGGCAGCGCATGTGTGGCCGACGCCGTTCTGGCTGGCGTGTGCGCTGCAATTCTTGATGGGCCTCGCGGGATCGATGGTCGGACTGGCGAACACGCGGCTGGCGATGGCCATCGTGCCGCCGATGGGCCGCAACCATTTCTTCGCGCTGTTCTCCGTGGTGGGCAGCCTGACGCTGGGCGTGTCGCCCATCGTGTGGGGCCTGCTGATCGACGCGCTGGCGGCGGTGCGTCACACCTGGCACGGATTCGAGGTCAACGCGTACAGCCTCTTTTTTGTCGGCGTGGCGCTGACCTTTTTGGTGACGCTGTGGTTTTGCCGGCGGCTGGATGAACCGCAGGCGGCGAGCTTGGATGAACTGCTGCGGGATTTGTTGCAGCAGTCGCCGCTGCGGGAACTGATGCGGTTCTGGCCGCGGGGGTGAACGGCGATTGGGCGGGTGCCAAGCCACGAACTGGTAAAAACCACTGACCTGTCGGTCACTTCACCGTCGCGTATTCGATTGGAGAAGCGCCGGTGATTTCGCGGGTGATGCCGGGCCGCCTGAACCGGTGGAACGATTTGGCGTCGCTGTCCCGGCGCGGTTTTCTGGGGCGCGGCGGTCGTGGCGATGGTGTCAGGGGCTGGCTCTGCAGGACATGGTGAAGCCGGACGGATGTGCGGACGGCGGGGCCATAGTGGAATTGCGGTCATGGTCGTCCTTGAACAGTTTCAGTAGGCGGCGAGCGGTCCCGGTAGCCTGGGTGGCGGCGGCGCGGACGCCGGTCAGGAAGAATCGCCCCCAATTTTCCTAGTCGCCGGTGAGCCGGGTGGCCGAACCCCGGATATTGCATAGCGCGAAACGAAAATTCCCGCGCTTTCGCGTTTTCGCCAATGTTGACGTGGGTCTGACCGCCAACTGCCGATCACCTGAGCACGCATCATCTGGCGAGCAATCAACTGCGGCTGTGGCTGGCGGCGTCGGCTTATCTGCTGCTGGAACACGCGCCCGCTTTGGGCCTGGCGGGCACCAAGCTGATGATCTGAGCTGTCCGGTTCGCTCGCGCGAGGCGGCGGAAAATTGGAACAGAATCATTCGAGGCGAAATCATGGGGATGGGGAAACTGCTTGGCGGAGGCAAACGCGCGCCACAGTGTTTCGCTCACGTGAACTCCCGAATCTTGTTTACCGCCCTGCTCGTCGTGGGACTGGCGTGCAACTCCGTCGCCGCCGACGCGCCGGTGGAGGATGTGCCCGGATTGCCGCGCGTGCTGCTCATCGGCGATTCCATTTCCATGGGCTACACGGCGCCGGCGCGCGCGCTGCTGAAGGGGAAGGCCAATGTTCACCGGCCGCCGACCAACTGCGGAGCGACGAGCGTCGGTCTGGCCGGACTGGCCAAATGGCTCGGCGACAAAAAGTGGGACGTGATCCATTTCAACTTTGGCCTGCACGACGCGAAGCTCCCGCCCGAGGGTGCGCGGCATTCGCCGCCGGACGTTTACGAAAAGAATCTGCGTGAACTCGTCACGCGCCTCCAAGCCACCGGCGCAAAACTCATCTGGGCCACAACCACGCCCGTGCCCAATGGCGGGATCATTTCGCCCACGCGCCGCTTCGGCAGCGTGGACGACTACAACCGCATCGCCCGCAAGGTCATGGAGGAAAACAAAATCGCGATTGACGATCTCCACGCCGTCATCGCGCCGCGCGTGAAAGAATTGCAGCAGCCGAACGATGTTCACTTCAACGCCGCCGGCTCGGCGCTGCTCGCGCAGCAGGTCGCCACGAGCATTGAGTCAGTCCTCAAATCCAAATAGCCGTGGAACCCCGCCCGTTTTCGGTACCCGGTATCGGGCCCTCCCCGGACATCAGGTTCCGGGTCGGCCGCGCGGTCGAGGCGAGACACGCACATCATTCCCAGCCCTGCGCGCAGGACACCCTGGACCTGACTTTGTGACAACGTAGCCGCCGCGGTGAGGAGGCGGAGGGTATCCACGCGAAATGCGGAAACTCCGCCGCCGCGCGTTGGCGGCTACCGGTCGGCCGAGGCGTTTTCACCCTATTTGGTAAGTGGGCAGACGACGTTGAAGGGACCGCACCAAACAGGAAGCAAACGCCATTTCTCCCGCAGTTGGCCGACACCAAGCGTTGGCTCCGGCCTTCATCAATGTGCTCCGTATCGTACCGTTCAATTTTCTTATTGGTATCCTGCGGGGTTGATCCATCGCTGTGGAGCTTTCCCCACCGATCGTCGCGTCCGGACGGGGTGCCAGGGCCGCCTGCGTCCGGATGCGGGCCGGATTGATCAGGTTCACCCGCCGCAGTCTAACGGGGCGCTCGCAACGCGGGCGTAAGCCGCTCCAGCCTCAGACTCGGCGCGTCGTGCGATGGCACAATGTGGGCGCGCAAGAACCGCTTCTAGGCGGTGAACTCGTTTCTAGCATCTGACCCGCCGCAAGCCTGCCGGTGTGATTTACGTCTCCGTGACGGGGGGCGACATCGACTCGTGCCGCACGGAGTGCATCATGTTCGGGTGTGGACGGTGACGTGATTTTTGCCGCGTGGCAGCGGTGTCGGATCAGCCCTGCCGTGAGCTGTCCTGCCCGGTGCTTGCGTGCGGTTCTTGCGGCGGGATAGGGTTCCTCGCACCCAAACCACCGGCATGAGCCTGGATTCTGCGCTAACCACTCACTTCCTGCTGGAGGCCCTAGCGTTGGCCGTCGCCACGGGACTCTATTTTTATCTGCGCCAGCGATCCGGCCGGCCGCCGTTCCCGGTGGAAGTCATTTTCTGGCTCATCTGCGGCACCTTGTTCGGGGCTTGGTTCGGGTCGAAGCTGGTCGTGCTCTTGGAAAGTCTCACGCGCCCGTTGAGCGAAGATTTCTGGCTCCGGCTGATCGCCGGCGGCAAGAGCACCATTGGCGCTATCCTCGGCGGCTGGGCGGGCATCGAACTGGTCAAACGCCGCCTGCAACTACGGACGCAGACGGGAGAGTTCTTTGTGTATCCGCTCGCGGTGGGGACGGCCATCGCCCGGATCGGCTGCTTCACGGCGGGCTTGGAGGATCAGACGCACGGGATCGCGACGGGCCTGCCGTGGGGCGTGGACTTCGGTGACGGCATGGCGCGGCATCCGGCGCAGTTGTATGAGGCGGCGTTCGTGTTGCTGCTGGCGATCGGGCTGCATCGCGGTGCCCGGCGGCGCGGGTGGGAGCACGGCTTGCTCTTTCGTCACTACGTCACCGGCTATCTGGCTTTCCGGCTCGCGGTGGAATTCATCAAGCCACGGGAAGTCTGGCTGTATGGCTTGAGCGCGACCCAGGTGATCTGTGCCGCCGCGCTGGCGTGGCTATGGTTTTGGCGTGAGGTCGCGCCGCGCCGCGAGGATTGAGCCAAACGATGGTCGGCAAAGTTTAATCGATTGGGCAGGACCGCCCACCGGCTGGCAGGCTGTGCCCCGTTCTAAAAAATGTTAAGTGATAGACTGTTTAATTATCAACAATTGAACCAGCCCGTGCCAACATGAGATACTATCTGCAAAATCCGGCTGATCGGGTCGTCACCGGGCCATTCGAGTTGGATGACATCGAGGCCAAGCTGGAGGCCGGTGAGCTGCCCGCTGACACGCTGGCGACCGGGGACATCGGCGAAAGCCTCGGTCAGGTCCGCCGGACGCCGGCGGAGGATTGGATGCCGGTAAAGTCCATTCCCGGCTTCGGGCAGGAGCGCCCCCGGAATCTGCCACCGCGCGAAGCCTCGCCGCCGCTGCCCACGCTGGCTCTGCCGCCTCCGACCGAACTGTTCCCGGCGCACCTTTGGAGAAAGCCGCAAAGCCCGCCCGAGCAGATTGCCTTCTGTCCGTTCTGCGGGCAGCGGGCCGGCGGGCCGGTCTCGCTCGGTGAAACCCGGTGCGGACAGTGCGGCAAGGTGCTTTATCCCGCCACGGGAACCAACCGGGTGCCCGCGCCCAGTCGGCCCGTATCGCTCCTCATGTTTATCGCGGGGTTTATCGGCGGACTGGTGGTGCAGATTTTCTCGCTCAACATCGTGGGCCTATTCGGTCTCGCCGCTAGCAAGTCCGGCAGGCCTGCCTTGGGGATCATTTTTGGCATCTTGGTCTGTGTGGGTTGGATCGCCATCGCGATTCCGCTGTCGCGCAGGCCGCCCTATCGCGGATTCGCGTATGGGATTGCTCTGGGCGTAGGCGTTACGGCTCTGCTTACGGCAAGTTGTGCACTCTCCAGCGTAAAATGAGATTCATCGCTTTCACAACCACCTCGCTCGCCAAAGCCGTCGCACTGGCTTGTCCCGCGCGCGATTCCAAGCCCGGCTTCATGCAACGATCGATCCACCGCCTGCCCACTCCATGAAGTACTTCCTCTTCACCACCGGGAACCCGTCCGTGACCGGCCCATTCGAACTCGATGAGATCGAAGCCAGGCTCCAGGCAGGCGGGCTTTCCGCCGACACGCTGGCAATCGCGGAGACACCCGAAGGACTCTCCGGCCGGAACTGGTTGCCGATCCATGACATTCCCGGCTTGGGCCAGAAGCGTGCGCCGGAGTCGGCTGCCCTCACCCCCGCCGCCGAGCTTCCATTCTGCCCCGGTGGCGCGCACCAGATCCCGACGCCCCAGCCGACCGGCGAAACGGGCGTGTGCGATCCCTGCGGAAAAACTTCGGCGGTCGTGCCGCCATCGCCGCCCCCGCCGATTATGCAGCCTCCCACCGCTGGTAACGAGTCAGGCGGTGGGCTCGGGGTCGTTGGTACAGTCTTGGGCGGGATCTTCGTGGCCATCCTGTTTATCGCCGGTGGCCTTCTGTTCCTCGGTTTCCTGCTACTTAATCTGCTTGGTTCCCTGTGCCGCGCATGAAAACTCTCCTTCACCTCACCCTCGCCACCGTGCTGACGCTGCCGCTTGCGGCGGCGGACGCTTACTTGCCGGTCAAGTCACCCGCGCCCGATAGTGCGACGGCGCGGCAGACCTTGCTGGCGAACTTCCCCCGGGACTCCCGCCAAGTGGTCTATCGCTGGGATCCGCGCGACGCCCGGCCCGAAGCGGAGCGCCTGCACGCGCTGGCGGCCTTCGTGTATGAGAGCTACGACAGCTCGGCGTGGATTCCCCAGAGCTTCATCGCCGTCAACCGCGTCCTGCTGGGATCATCCTCCGTGGCGGACACCATTCTCCGCGACCTGCTCGGTCTCGTGCTGTGGCCGCAGAACCCAGCCGCGCCCGTCTTCGGCATGGCCCCGAACCCGGCGCGCGACCAGTCCCTGAGCTGGACCTTGAACTGCCTCGCCTGTCACATGGCAGAGATTGACGGCGTCGCCTATCTCGGCGCCGGCGCGAAGACGCTGGACGAGCTGTGGCTCGGTCGCGCCGCGCAGAAGGTGACGGAGCTGACCCGCCAAACTGCCGCGCGGACGGCCGGCCCCGAGCAGGCCACCGCGCAGCGCGCCCACGACATCCTCCGCCAGCACCATCATGAGGTGTTCGAGCCGCTCACGCGCGGGCGCTCGACGGCGTTCCCCGCGTCGCATGTGGAAATGCACATGCGCGCCCACGGCGGTGCCCTGCCGGACCCCGCCAAGGTCGGCCGCGGCGACGTGAAGTCTCCGCCGCTCTGGCACGCCGCCGCCAAGGTCCCTTTCCAGCGCTGGTATTGCGACGGCAGTTTCACCGGCACGTTCCCGCTCATGGCCTCCTCCATGGAACTGGCCCTGGACCAAACCTTCGACAAGCTGGCCGCCTCCGTCGTGCCGCAGATTCAGGCGGACTTCCGCAACGTCATCCAATTCCTGCGCCCGCCGCGCTATCCCCACGCCATTGACGCCCGCGCGGCCGCCCGGGGGAAGAAGCTCTTCGAGTCGGAGCAGATCGGTTGCGCGAGCTGCCACGGCACTTACGACGGCCAGGGCAATGTGCAGTGGACCGGTTTGCACACGGACGTCGGCACCGATCCGGCGCGTCTGCAATTGGTCAACACTGATTTCGTCTCAGCTTTCCAAGCGAGCCCGCTCGCACAGGTCGGCAAGCTGGCCCCGAGCCGCGGCTACGCGGCGACGCCCCTGACCGGCGTGTGGGCGAACTTCCCCTATCTGCACAACGGCAGCGTGCCCACGCTCTACCACCTGCTCGGGCCGGTGTCCGCGCGCCCGCGCCTCTTCAGCGTCCAAGCCGCGCGCCACTTCGACCGAGTCAAGGTGGGCCAGGCGTTGCGCGACCCGTCCGCCGTCACCGCGTCCGAGGATGAAGCAGAGTCGCTGCGCCGCCACGGCAATGACCGCGACTGGTTCAACGCCGGGCGCACCGGCTGCGACAACGGCGGGCACGACTTTTGGTCACGCATCAAGACCGAGGAGAACCGGATGGATCTGATCGAGTATCTCAAGACGCTGTGAGCCAGAGCGCTGCCGTTGACGGCGCGTCCGTGCCCGGCCCAAACTCGCGGCGTGAACCAAACCGCCTCACCCATCACGCGCCGCCTTGCTCCCGCCGTGCTGCAGCCGGCCCTGCTCCTGTCCGCGCTCTGGTTGCTCTCCGCTTGCTTGCCGGCGGCGGAGCCAGTCGCCAAGCCCGCGAAGACCGTGCGCCTGCTCACGGTTGGCAACAGTTTCTCGCAAAACGCCACGCGTTATCTGAACGACCTGACCAAAAGCGCGGGCAACGTTCTCATTCACCAACCGCTCGTGGTGGGCGGTTCGCCGTTGTCATTGCACTGGGAGAAGGCTGAGCAACACGAGAAAGACCCCAAGGCTCCGGCCGGTCTTTACGGCAACAAGCTGAGCCTGAAACAGGCGCTGGCCGTGCAGCCGTGGGATTTCGTGACCATCCAACAGGCGAGCATCAAGAGCCACGACGTTGCGACTTACCGGCCGTACGCGAAGCAGCTTCACGATTACATCAAACAACACGCGCCCAAAACCGAGGTGCTGATCCACCAGACGTGGGCCTATCGCCGCGATGATCCGCGCTTCGCCGTCACCGCGCCGAAGCCCGGTGAACCGGCCACGCAGGCCGACATGTATCGGATGCTCACCAGCGCCTATACGACCATCGCCGCCGAGCTGGGCGTGCGGCGCATCCCGGTCGGCGACGCCTTTTATCTCGCCGACACGGATGCAAAATGGGGCTACCAGCCGGACGCAAAATATGATTTCGCGAAAAAGGAGCCGACCACCTTGCCGGACCAGACGCATTCCCTGCACGTCGGCTGGCGGCTGGCGAAGCAAACCAACGCCCCGCCGAAACTCGCCATCGACGGTCACCACGCCAACCTCGCCGGCGAGTATCTGGGCGCGTGTGTTTTCTACGAGGTGCTCTTCGGCGACAGCGTGGTGGGCAATGCGTTCGTGCCCGCGGGCCTCGACAAAGCGCACGCGCGTTTTCTCCAGGAAACCGCGCACCAAGCCGTCGCCAACTCGCGCGTCAAGCCGGCGACCGTGCCGGATGCGGGTGTGAAGTAGGGGGCGGGTCGCGTGTCGTGGTGGCCGCGAGGTAGCGGGCGAGGCACTGGGAATCGCGACCGCCAAAGTCGGCACGCCGGGTTTGGCGTGGGGTGAATGGGGCGTTGGGAACTGCAGGAGCCGGAGCAGAGCCTCGGTGTCAGCCAGCGTCGCGTTGCGCTATTTGCCGCTGTTCTTGGTTTTGATGGCTATTTCCGCCCGCAGCCTTTCCATGCGCCGCTTACCGGCGGCAATCTGGTCCGAGGTCATCGTTTTCTCCAACTCATCCCGTTCCTTGGCGGCGTCCGGGTTGGTTTTGGCGGCAAGGGAGTACCACGCGAAAGCTTCGGTGTAGTCCGTCTCGAGGCCCTGGCCTTTGAGATAGCAACGGGCGAGCCGGAGTTGTCCCAGGGCGTCGTTCTGCTCGGCGGCGAGGCGGTACCATTTCACGGCCTCCTTGTCGTCCTTCTCGACGCCCCAGCGGCTGGCGTAGCAGACGCCCAGAGATTCCTGGGCGGGGGCGTAATTTTGCGCGGCGGCCAGGCGGTACCAGCGCACCGCTTCCTTGTGATCCTCTGCGACGCCCTGGCCGGTGAGATAGCAGAAGCCCAGATTGTATTGAGCCTCGGCGCTCTTCTGCTCGGCGGCCAGGCGATACCATTTCGCGGCCTCCACGGGGTCTTTCGGCACGCCCTGACCGAAGGCGTAGCAGACCCCCAGATTGAATTGCGCGCGCGCGAGGTTTTGCGCGGCGGCCAGGCGGAACCATTTCACCGCTTCGGTTTCGTTCTTCTCGACGCCGCGGCCCCGGATATAGCAGATGCCGAGATTGACCTGTGCGTTGGCGTGGCCTTGCAGGGAGGCCTTGCGATACCATTTCACCGCGGTTTCGAGATTCTTCGCTACTCCCCGGCCGTTGGCGTAGTAGAAGCCCAGGTCGTTTTGGGCATCGGGGTTGCCGCGCTCGGCGCGGGTCTGGTAGTCGCGGATTTGCTCGGGGGTGGGGTCGGCGGGGCGGGTGGTGGCGGCGCGGGCCGCCATGCCGCCGCCCAGCAGCGCCATTAAGCAACACAAGGTTAAAAGGAGGAGCTTCATGGGTGAACGGTTCGCTTCACGGCATCTTTATAGCACTCGATTGGTTGTTTTTCGCGGACCAACTTATTGCCTAGATCGCCCGTGCGTAAAACAGATTCGCTATTCCGCCGTTTGCGACCGCGATTTGCAGGGCTGGTCAACTCGGTGGTCCGCTGGCTGGGGAGTCTTACCCGTCAAGGTTCCGCGGTGGTGCCGTCGGACGGCCCGCGATCGCCCCCCGTGCTTGCGCGGGTGGGTGCAGGGCCTAGCCTTGCGGCGTGTGGGAATTGTGGCAGCGGGTGGAGCGGGCTATGACCGAGCGGCAACTGGTGGCGCGGGGTGAGACGCTGCTGGTGGCCGTGTCCGGCGGCATGGACTCGATGGTGTTGCTGGACGTGTTGCGTCGCGTGGCACCGGAGCACGGCTGGCGGCTGGCGGTGGCGCATTTCAATCATCGGTTGCGCGGCGCGGAGAGCGACGCCGATGCGGCTTTGGTGCGGGAGGCGGTGGCGAAATGGGGGCTGCCGCTGTTCGAGGAAGGCTGGCGGCACAGGGAGGATTTGCGCGTCGGCCAGCACGGCCTCGAGATGGCGGCCCGCCTGGCCCGCCACGAATTCTTCGCGCGCGCGGCCACGGCGGCGGGTGGCAAGACGGTCGCGCTGGCGCATCATGGGGACGATCAGGCGGAGCTGTTTTTTTTGCGGCTCTTCCGCGGCGCGGGCGGCGAGGGTCTCGGGGGAATGCAATGGTCGAATCCTTCGCCGGTCGATGCCTCGGTGCGTCTCGTGCGGCCGCTCCTGGGGCAAACCCGCGCCACGCTGCGCGCTTATGCGGCGCAACACGGCATTGTCTTTCGCGAGGATGCCAGCAATGCGGACCCCGCCCACGAGCGCAACCGCATCCGCCACGAGCTGCTGCCCTCGCTCGCGCGCGACTTCGAGCCGGCGATCACCGCGACCGTCGGGCGCGCGATGGCGATCGTCGGCGCGGAGGCCGATTTCGTACGACAGGCGGCGGAGAAATGGTTGGCGGCGGGGCGGCGCGCGGCCTTCGCCCGTTTGCATCTGGCGGTGCAGCGGCAGGTGGTGCGGCTGCAATTGCGCGCGCTGGGCGTGGAGGGGGAGTTCGATTTGATCGAGCACTTGCGCGGGCACGCGGACATCCGGGTGACCGTGCGGCCGGAGTTCGTGGTGTGGCGCGACGACGCGGGATTGGTCGCGTGCGGGCCGGCGACGGCACCGGCATTTGATCCCGCGGAAGCCGCGTTCGAGCTGACGGGGGATCAAGGCGAACTGCGTTTCATCCGATTGCTCATTCAATGGCAGAGCAGATCCGAGGACGGCGCAGAGCTGCCCGCCGCACGTCTGCCGAATTGCGAATGCTTCGACGCGACCAAGGTGGGCCGGCGCATCGTGCTGCGGCACTGGCGCGCGGGCGATCGATTCCAGCCCATCGGTATGGCGACACCGGTGAAGTTGCAGGACCTCTTCGCCGCCGCCCGCGTACCGCGCGCGCAGCGTCACGAACGCGTCGTGGCCGTGGCGGAAAACGGCGCGCTCTTTTGGGTCGAGGGTCTGCGCATGTCCGAAGAGTTCAAGCTCGACAAGAAAACCGTGCGCCGCTTGAAATGGCGCTGGGTTCGCCCCTGAAACTGGTTTCTCCGGCAGGCCCCTTGGTTCGCCAGCCTCTTCCGCACGCGCCGCTCGCACGCCGGTTCCACGCCTCGTGTCGGACGCCGGTGCGCGAAGGTTGCGTGGGCGGGTGAGTAATGTAGGCTCCGGCAACTAATTGACATGGCCAACGAAAACAAATCGGGCGACGGCGGGAAAAACAACGACTTCAAGGCGTCCGTGCGCCCCTGGATCATCTGGCTGGCGATCCTTGGTTTTGTCCCGATTCTCATCATGCTGCGCGACCGGGCCGAGCCGCGCCGACTGAACCTTACCTACACCGAATTCATCGGGCACGTCGAAGCCGATCGCATTCTCTCGGGCGAGATCGCCTACAATCCCCAGTCCTCCGATCTGCGACTCATCACGGGCCGCCTCAAAAAAACCACCAAGGACGGCAAGCCGCAGATGACCGCCACGGGCGAGGAAGCCAGCGATCTCTTCAAAATCAAAATCCCGCTCACCCCGAACCTCCTCGAGAAACTGCTGGCGACCGGAAAGTTCGAGACCGTCGAGCCGAACACACTGCTCATGAGCATCGTGTTCACGCTGCTACCGTTTCTCCTCATCGGCCTCTTCATTTATTTCTTCTTCATCCGGCAGATTAAGATGGCTGGCAAAGGCGCGCTCAGCTTTGGGAAGAGCAAGGCCAAGATGCTGAACAAGGACCAGAACAAGATCACCTTCAAGGACGTCGCCGGCGTCGAGGAAGCCAAGGAGGAAGTCTCCGAACTCGTCGAGTTCCTGAAGGATCCGAAGAAATTCCAGAAGCTCGGCGGGCGCATCCCCAAGGGCATCCTCATGGTCGGCGCACCCGGCACCGGCAAGACGCTGCTCGCCAAGGCCATCGCGGGCGAGGCCGACGCGTCGTTCTTTAGCATCAGCGGTTCGGACTTCGTCGAGATGTTCGTCGGCGTCGGCGCGAGCCGCGTGCGCGACATGTTCGAGCAGGCGCGCAAGAACACGCCCTGCCTGATTTTCATTGATGAAATTGACGCCGTCGGGCGCATCCGCGGGCACGGCCTCGGCGGCGGCAACGACGAGCGCGAACAGACGCTCAACGCCCTGCTCGTCGAGATGGACGGCTTCGACACACAGGAAGGCATCATCATCATCGCCGCCACCAACCGCGCCGACGTGCTCGATCCCGCGCTACTGCGGCCCGGCCGCTTCGACCGACAGATCGTCGTCAATCTCCCCGACGTGCGCGGCCGCGAAGCCATCCTGAAAGTTCACGCGCGCAACGTGAAACTCGAACCGCTCGCCGACCTCTCCGTCATCGCCCGCGGCACGCCCGGCTACTCCGGTGCGGAACTCGCCAATCTGCTCAATGAAGCCGCGCTCCTCGCTGCGCGCCGAAACAAGCGCGCCGTTGGCATGTCCGAACTCGAGGAAGCCCGCGACAAAGTCCGCTGGGGCCGCGAGCGCCGCACCCTCGCGATGACCGACGAAGACAAGAAGCGCACCGCCTGGCATGAGGCCGGCCACGCGCTCGTCAACGTCCTGCTCAAGCACACGCATCCGCTGCACAAGGTCACCATCATTCCCCGCGGCCAGTCGCTCGGCTCAACCATGTCGCTGCCGAAGGACGATGTTTGGAATCACCAGAAAAAGGAGATGCTCGACATGATCGCAATGACCATGGCGGGCCGCATCGCCGAGGAAATTTTCTCGGGCGACATTTCTACGGGTGCTTCCGGCGACCTTTCCCAGGCCACCAAGATGGCCCGCGCGATGGTCACCCAGTTCGGCATGAGCGACCGCGTCGGCATGGTGCAATACGGCGACAGCAGCGAGTACATGTTCCTCGGCCGCGAGATGGCACGCGGCAAAGACTACAGCGAGCAGACCGCGCAGGACATCGATGCTGAGGTGAAGCAGCTCATCCAATCCGGCTATCAGCGCGCGAAAGACCTGATCGAAGCCCACCGCGACAAGCTCGAGCTCATCGCCAAGTCCCTGCTCGAATACGAGACCCTCGACGGCACCCAGGTCGAGGACATCGTGCGCACCGGCAAGTTCACGCCCACGCCGCCGCCGCCGCTGAACATGGAGCCGCCGATGGGGGCACCCGCCGGCACGCCGCTGCCCGAGATCGCCAAGCCTATCCCGCCCACGCTCCCCGGCCTCGGCACCCCCGCCCCGGCGGCCGCGTAGTCACCGCGATGTTCGACGGGATCAATCCTGGCAGGGACGCGTTGCGGCGCTTCCGCGTCGTTTCCGCCGGTAGGGACGCGCTGCTGCGCGTCCGTGCCTTTTCCCCCGCCGTTGTTCCCCACCATGATCCCGCAGAAAGTATGCGCCACCGCGTTATGGAGTGCGGTGACTTGTCACCGCACTCCAAAGTCACCGCTCCGCGCCTTACGCATTGGTCACACATTTTCGTCGTCGCGCCTTCGACACTCGATTTTCCATCCTTCCCCGTAACATCCGCATGATCATCGCGCCCTCCCTGCTCGCCGCCAATTTCGGCAAATTCACCGCCGAAGCCCAGCGCGCCGAACGCTCCGGTGCCGACTGGCTCCACCTCGACATCATGGACGGCCATTTCGTGCCGAACATCTCCTTCGGCCCCGACGTGGTGAAGACCCTCCGCCCCGTCACCAAGCTCGTCCTCGACGTGCATCTCATGTGTTCGAAGCCTGAGATTCTCCTCGAACCTTTCGCCAACGCCGGCGCCGACTACATCACGGTCCATGTCGAACTCGGCGACAAAGTGGAGCCGCTGCTGTGGAAAATTCGTTCCCTCCGCAAAAAGGTCGGCCTCGCGATCAATCCGCCCACCGCAATGGCGCAGGTGCAGCCTTTCCTCAGCCGCATCGATCTGCTTCTCGTCATGACCGTCAATCCAGGCTTCGGCGGTCAGCCGTTCATTCCCGAGACGCTCACCAAAATTCAGCAGGCCGCCGCGTGGCGACGCGACTCCGGCGCGAACTTCCACATCGAGGTGGATGGCGGCATCACCTTCATCACCGCCAAGGACTGCGCCCGCGCCGGGGCTGACACCTTCGTCAGCGGCACCGGCCTGTTCCGCCAGCACAACATGCGGGCCTCCGTGAAAAAAATGCGCCAGCTCGTTCATTCCTTCGGCCACAAACGCGCGACCAAACCTTGATTCGTCGCCGCCACCCGCGAAGAGTTAAACCGCACGAACCAATCTCATGCTTGCCCAATACCTTGATTCCGCACTGGAGCTGGCGCACTACGAAATCATCGAGGACGACGGCTCCTATTGGGGCGAAATCCCCGGCTTTCAAGGCGTATGGGCCAAGCACAAGACCCTCCCCGCTTGCCAGCGCGAACTGCGAGAAGCTTTGAGCGATTGGGTAGCTCTGCGCCTGCGACTCGGCCTCGACATGCCGAAGGTTGGCCGCCTCGACCTCAGTCGCATCGGTGCCGCCGCCCATGCCTAAACTGCCGTCTGTCACTCGCCGAAAATTTGTCCAGCGGCTCCACGCACTGGGCTTTGAAGGTCCATTCGCCGGTGGCAAACATGCTCAAATGCAGCGCGGCAATGTTACTCTCATGATCCCGAATGAACACGAAGGCGACATCGGCCCGGGCTTTCTGACGCGGCTGTTGAGACAGGCCGGCATCTCCCGCGACGAGTGGCTTGGCCAATGACCCCATTTTTATGAGCAACATCAAATTCGGAACCGACGGCTGGCGCGCCGTCATTGCAGAAGACTTCACCTTCGCCAATCTCGACCTCGTCACCCAGGCTGCCGCCGATTACTGGCGCGGCAACCCCGTCGCCGGCACCGAGCCGAAGATCATCATCGGGTACGACCGCCGCTTCCTCTCCAACGAATTCGCCGACCGCTCTGCGGAGGTCGTCGCCGCCAACGGCCTCGACGTCATCCTAACAGATTCGCCCACGCCCACGCCCGCCGTGTCCTTTGCGGTGAAGGCACACAAGGCCATCGGCGGCATCATGATCACGGCGAGCCACAATCCCGCCGCGTTCAACGGCTTCAAACTCAAGGCCCACTACGGCGGTTCCGCGGAACCCGCCATCTGCCAGGCCGTCGAAGCCTGCCTCGACAAAACCCCCGTCCGCGCCACCTCGCTCGCGCAGGCCAAGGCCGCCGGCACTGTCGTCGTGCAAGACCTCCGCGCCGCGCATTACAAGGCCGTCAAGAAGCTCGTTGATTTCCCGCTCATCGCGAAATCCAAGCTCCGCTTCGCCCACGACCCGCTCTTCGGCGTCGGCGCCGGCTGCTTCGATGATCTCCTTGCCGACACCACCTGCCGCGTCACCACGCTCAACGCCGCGCACGACCCCAACTTCGGCGGCATCAATCCCGAGCCCGTCGCCAAAAATTACGCCCGCACCACGGCCTACCTGCAGAAACATCCCCACGACATCTGCCTCGTCACCGACGGCGACGCCGATCGCGTCGGCGGCATGGACGGTCGCGGCAACCCCCTCAGCACGCACCAACTCATCTGCCTGCTCCTGAACCATTACATCCGCAATCGCGGGGCCAAGGGCCGCGTCGTCAAGGCCCTCACCACCACCTCGATGGTGGACAAAATGTGCGCCACCCACGGCCTCGAACTCGTCGAGACCGGCGTCGGCTTCAAATACATCTGCGCCGAAATGATCAAGGGCGGCGTCCTCCTCGGCTTCGAGGAAAGCGGCGGCATCGGCTTCCCCGGCCACGTCCCCGAACGCGACGGCATTCTCGCCGGACTCATGCTTCTGGAAATGCTCGCCACCGAACGCCAGCCCGTCACCAAGCTCCTCGCCGCCCTCGAAAAGCAATACGGCCCGCATCGTTACGCCCGCAACGACATTCATTTTCCCCTCGAAAAACGCGCCGCCCTGATGGACTTCTGCAAAAACAACGCGCCCATCAAGCTCCTCCGCTCCCCCGTCGCCGACGTGAAATCCTACGACGGCGTCAAGTTCGTCGCCCAAGACGGCACCTGGCTCATGCTCCGCGGCTCCGGCACCGAACCCATCCTCCGTATCTATGCGGAAGCCCTCTCCGACGCCGATGCGCAGAAGTTACTGAAGGCTGGGGTCGCGCTGACCAAACAGGTGTAGCCGCCGAGGTGCAGAAGCGGAGGTTTGGAGTTCCGCCTTTAGCCGGCGAACGCACCGAAACCGCGCGACGTGCCCGCTTGCCCATCGCACTCCGAATCACGGCGCGCCGGTGAAAGCCGGAACTCCAAACCGGCCCCGGGAGCACGGTCGGCTCGCCCGAAAATTCCCGTAGCCGCCGACGGGAGGAGGCGGACGGCCCCACATCACCGCCCCGCCTCGTCGCCTCGGCGGCTGCG
>BJHT01000143.1 GCA_014193395.1 Verrucomicrobiota bacterium | reverse complement strand
GCGGGCGGCGGCGGGGCGGTCGATTTGCGGCTCAAATGGCCCGTCGGCAAACGCTACCTGCAACGCATGGACGTGGCGCAGGAGAGCGAGACGACCATCCCCGGCGTGCCGGTCCCGACGAAACAGGAGTCAGCCCAGTCGCAGGATTATTCCCTCACCGTGCTGAAAGATCGCGAGGGCGGCGGGCAGGAACTGGAACTGGAATTCATCGCGCAGAAAATTGATTCCAAGGCGGGCGGCCGTCCGCTGGTGACTTTTGATTCCAAGTCCGATGCCAAGGGCGATCGCACCAACGCCGTGGCCATCGCGCTGCGGAAGCTGGTTGGCGTGAAGATTCATTACCTGACTGACACGAACGGGCGGATCGACAAGGTCGTCGGCGCGCAGGAATTGCAGAGCAAGCTGCTCGCCGCCGTCAACCAGCAGTCGCGCGCGATTCTCACGCCGCTGCTGGCCGAGGATAATCTCAAGCGCGTGGTCACCCTGGACATCGACCTGCCGACCAAACCCGTAAAGGTCGGCGAATCCTGGCCGGTGCAGCGCGACACGCTCATGGGCCAGCTCGGGACGCTGGTGTTCTCCACCACCAACACGTTCAAAGGCTGGGAGGAGCACGCCAACCGCCGCTGCGCCGTGATTGAGTTCACCGGCAGCGTCACCAACAAAGCCGCCGCCGCAACCGCCCCCTCGGCCATGCCCATCTCGATGACCGTTGAGTCGGGCCGGACCTCGGGCAAATCGTGGTTCGACCCCGTCAGCGGCATGATCGTCGATTCCTCCTCCGATCAGGAGATGACGATGAAAATCACGACCGCCGGCCGGACGATGGACAGCAAGACGCGCAACAAGATCACCGTGAAGGTCATCGAGAACGGAGACGCGCCGAAGCCGAACTGAGCTGCGTTGTGAACGCGAATCCCAGCGGCAACCAGCGCTCAGCGGCAGCCTCGAACCCCACGCCGCCGGCACCCGCCGGGGACGCTCCTCTCGGCGGCGGAGCAACCGCCGCGCCCACGGGTCGGTGCGAAAAAAGCAGAGCCTCCGGGCGCGGTTGGTTTCCGCGCGCGGGTTGGCTCACGGTCCTGCTCGGCGTGGCCGCAGTTCTTGCGGCGTGCCGGACGCATTACCAAAAACAGCCCGCGCCCATTGATCCGCAAACGGCGGTGGACTTCCGCCCCGGCTGGCAGGTGGGGAAGCGCTATCTCCAACGATACGAGACCGCCACGACGATGGCGTTCGCCAAAGCAGGGATGGCCGCGGTGTCGGGACCGAGCAATTCACGCACCCTGGACGTCGGCATTTCCGTGTTGGAAAAGCTGGCCAACGGCGGGTTCGACGTCGACGTGGAGATCGTCCGCTTCCGCGCGGAGCACGCGCTGGGGCCGCGGGGCGCATTCGTTTTCGATTCCGGGACCGACCCCGCGAAGGATTCGCCGGACCCGCACAACGCCCTCTACCGCCGGCTTGGCGGTGCCCGGATTCGCTGTGTCACCGACCGGCACGGGCGGATTGAGCGCCTGACGCTGGGCCGGGAATTACACGCCTTCCTGAACTCCGCTCGTCCGATTGGCGGGGAAGGACTGCTGCGAACCCTGCTCAGCGAGGAAACATTCGGCGAAGTGTTGGGCCTCGTCGGCACCTTGCCTGAGCGACCGCTGAAATCAGGCGAGTACTGGTCGGTTTCGCGCCTGCAGACCACGGGTCCGCCGGTTCCAATGATGCTTGCGAGCAGTCGGCTGCGGATCGACCAGACGAATACGCTCACCGGATTCGCAAACCACGAGGGCCGGCACTGTGCCGTCGTCGAGGGCGCCGGCACGATTTCCCCGGAAACAGACGGCGGTGCGCGTGCGGGCTGGCAGAGCGTGGTCAAAGGGAAGACCTCGGGCAAATTCTGGTTCGACCTGCGGCGCGGGGTTTTCAGCGAGAGCACCTTCAACCGCGAATTGACCCGCAAAACCAATATCGACCGCACTGACCGCAGCAGCGTCACGACCGAGATCAGCCGCCTCAAGTTGCTGGAAGTGCGGGATCTGTCCGCGGAGGAATACGCGCGATTGGTGCCGACGGTCGCGCCAACCGCCGTGGCCAAGAACCCCCCGACGCCGCCAGGCGCGAACCGATCGATCGTAGTCCCTCTGCCGGCCATCGCGGTGCCCGATGTCCCCGTCGATCTGCGGCCGAAATGGCGGGTCGGCAAACGCTACCTGCAACACACGGAAACGGTGCAGGAAGGTGAGTCAACGATTTCCGATATTCCCCAATCGACGAAACAGGAATCCACCCAGTCGCAAGATCACTGGATCACCGTCGTGAAAGAACATGCCGACGGCGGACACGAACTCGAACTCGAGTTTGTCGCGCAGAAGATTGAATCCAAGATGGGCGGGCGGCCAATGGTGAGCTTTGACTCGACATCCGCCGCCACTACCGACCGCACCAATAGCATGGCTGCCGCACTGCGAAACCTCATGGGTTTGAAGGTTCATTACCTGACAGACACGAACGGTCGGATTGCCAGCGTCATTGGCGCCCAAGAGTTGCGGAGCCGGTTGACCGCCAGCGTGTCACCGCAAACCAAGGCCATTCTTGGCCCCGTGCTGTACGAGGAGAACCTCAAACGGATCGTGACGTTGGCCGACAGTTTGCCCAACCATCCGGTCAAGGTCGGCGACTCGTGGCCGCTGCGACGCGACGGGGCCATGGCTCAGATGGGAATCATCCAGACGGACACAATCAACACCTTCACGGGTTGGGAGGAACACAACCAACGCCATTGTGCCGTCATTGCATTCACCGGCACGGTTACCAACAAATCCCGGGTCGCCTCGGCGATGGTGACCATGGGCATAGAGAATGGAAAAGTGGCGGGCAAATCGTGGTTTGACCCCGCCTCCGGTATGGTTGTCGACTCGGTTTCTGAACAGGAAATGACGATCAGAATTATTTCCGCCGGCCGGGACATCGCGAACCGAATGAAATCCAGAGTCAGTGTGAAAATCACCGAAAACGGTGCCATTCCACCGGCGAACTAGCTTCGATCATGAAGGCAAAACTGCTGCTGTTGATTTCCGTGGGCGTAAACGTCGCGCTCGCGGTGGCCTATTTCAAAAAGGAGCAAGCGCCTGCGGCTTCGCCAACGTCCCCGGCCGTGGTCGAATCAGTCGCCCCAGCCCCCGCGGCGTTTGCCGCTTCCATCGCGACGCCCAAACCCAAAACCCAAGTCATCGTCCAGACCGTCACCAACACCGCCGTCCAGAAGATCGACTGGCGCATGGTCGAGTCCGCCGACTACCGCCAGTACATCGCCAACCTGCGCGCCATCGGCTGCCCGGACGAAACCATCCGCGACCTCATCACCGCTGATGTCACCAAGCTCTACGACGGTCGCTTCAAGGCCCTGCGCCCCGGTGGCACGAACAAATTCGAGTATTGGAAACCGGGCATGGCGATGTTCAAGGAGATGGCCGATGAAACCCAGGTCGAGAAACGCCAGGCCCTCAGCCGTGAAAAGCGCGCGCTGCTCACCGAATTGCTCGGCTCCGCGCCCGAGGAAAAACCCGACATGATGGCCATGTTCGGCGGCGGAAATCCCTTCGAGCGGATGCTCGACTTCCTGCCTTCGGGCAAGCAGGCGCAGGCCATGGAGATCGAGCAGAAATTCGCCGCCAAGCTCATGAAATCGATGGACGGCGGCGGCTTCGGCGACGCCGACGGCATGAAGAACATGTTGAAGGTGCAGCGGGAAAAAGAGGCCGAGCTGGCCAAGGTGCTCACCCCGGCGGAACTCGAAGATTACAACCTCCGCATGTCGCAAACCGCCAACATGATGCGTTTTCAACTCACCAGCTTCGATCCGAGCGAGCAGGAGTATCGCGAGGTGTTCAAGGTGAAGAAGAAATTCGATGACGAGTTCGGTTTCGCCGGCATCCCGCCGACCGACAAGGCCGAGCGCGAAAAGTACGACGCCGCCAAAAAGGAACTGGAAACCCAGATCAAGCAGACCCTCGGCGAAGCCCGCTACACCGACTACGAACGCGCCCAGGACTACGTTTATCAGGGCCTGTATCGCTTCACGGAAAAACAGCAGCTTGGCCGCGACGCCGCCAACAAGGTGTTCGACATGAAAAAGGTCGCCGAGGAACAGGCCAAAAAAATCCGCAACGACTCCGCTCTTTCCAGCGAACAGCGGCAGGCCGCGCTGGCCGGCATCCGCTCCGAAACCGAAACCGCCGTCACCGGCGTGCTCGGCGCGCAAGGCTACGAGGCGTTCAAGAAAGCGTCGCAGGCCAGCAATTGGCTCAAGCAGCTCAGCCCTGATCCGAAGCCAGCCAAGCAGCCGTGAACCGCGGAGTGCCGGGTTCTGATCGGCGAGTTTCCGGCGGCGTACGCTTCGGGCTGCGCGCCGATTTGGAAATCGGCATGTGTTTAGCGCCAAAGGCGCGGCTCATACCAGCCTGGGGCAACGCCCAGGTCCGATGGCATTCAATGAATTCAGGGCTGAAAGCCCGTTCCATCTTTCTGCTGAAGGATGATGTTTCCCCCGCGATGGATCGCGCCTTCAGCGCTCGAATGGTAACTGCCTCGCTTCCTGGGGCGTTGCCCCAGGCTGGTATGAGTCCGCGCCTTTGGCGCTAGCCAGATACGGAAATCGGCGCTCTGTGGATCCGTGCCGATCGTCGCGGGAAATTAAGATGCGCCCAAAATTCGCCGCACTCGCACTTCTGACTTCCCTTTCGCTTCGTGGTGGCGACAGTTCGCGCCGCTATGCCCAAAATTTCTTTTGCCCTCATTGTCGCTTGCGTTGCCCTGATGCTGCCGGTGCGTGCCGCCGCGCCGTTCGAGTTGAAGGACGGCGACCGCGTCATCTTCCTCGGCGACACGCTGATCGAGCGTGAGCAGCATTACGGATGGATCGAGCTGATGCTCACCACGCGCTTCCCGGACCGCAACGTCACCTTCCGCAATCTCGGCTGGAGCGCGGACCTCCCGAACGGCGAGTCGCGCCTCGGCCTCAGCCTCCGCCAGGCCGGGCACGAACCCGAGGGCGAAGCGTGGGAGCTGCTCCAGAAGCAGATCGCCGAGACCAAGCCGACGGTGGCGTTCATCGGCTACGGCATGGCGGCGTCCTTCGCGGGCGAGGCGGGGCTGCCGAAGTTCAAGGAGGATTACGACCGGCTGCTGGATGCAATTGAGAAGATTTCGCCGGGGTGTCGGTTGGTGCTGCTGTCTCCGATCATGCACGAGAAGCTGCCGGGACCGCTGCCGGCCCCGACGAAGCACAATGAGCAGCTCGCACTGTACACCAAGGCGACGCAGGAAATGGCGGAGCAACGCAAGGCACACTTCGTTTCCCTTTTCGAGCCATACCTCTTTGACCGCTTTGCTCTCGGCTCCAATGGGATTGAACAGTCCATTACGGATGATGGGATTCATCTGACTTTCTATGGCTACTTCAAGGCAGCGAGCCGCATTGTTACGAGCCTGGGGCTGCCGTTGAACGGAGGCGAATTCCGTAGCAAGGACAAGGACACCCTCCGCGCCGTCATCCTCCGCAAAAACGAGTTCTACTTCCACCGCTCGCGCCCGGCGAACATGGCGTACATCTTCGGCTTCCGGAAACGCGAGCAGGGCAAGAACGCCGTCGAGATGCCGCAGTTCGACCCGCTCATCGCGAAGGAGGAGCAGAAGATTCGCGAGCTGTGCAAGCATCTCAACGACACGAATTTCAAGCCCGGCCCCGAGCTGCAGCCCGCCGCGCTGCTCGGCAAGGCCGCCGCCTTCAAACACACGCCGCAGCCCACGCCCGAGTTCACTGTGGCCGAGGGGCCGCAGTTCGAGCCGCTCTTCGAGATCACGCTCTGGGCCGAGAACCCGCACCTCGCCAAGCCCATCCAGATCAACTTCGATCCGCAAGGCCGCCTCTGGGTCGCCAGCAGCGAGGTCTATCCGCAGGTCGAACCGGGCGAGGCCGCGCACGACAAAATCATCGTGCTCGAAGACACCACCGGCGCGGGCAAGGCCGACAAGGCCACGGTCTTCGCCGAGGGCCTGCTCATCCCGACGGGCGTGATCCCCGGCGACGGCGGTTGCTACGTCGCGCAGAGCACCGAGCTGCTGCACTTCAAGCAGACCGACCCGAAGAAATTCGTCGGCGACCAGAAGCGCATCGTGCTCTCCAGCTTCGGCACCGAGGACACGCATCACAATCTCCACACGCTCCGCTGGGGACCGGACGGCCGCCTCTGGATGAGCCAGTCCATTTACACCCGCAGCGAAATCGAGACGCCCCACGGCGTCGTGCGCCTGCGCAGCGGCGGCATCTTCCGCTTCGAGCCGAGCACGATGAAACTCGAGGTCGTCTTCAAAGGCTGGGTGAACGCGTGGGGCCACCAGTTCGATGATTACGGGCAATCCTTCGTCACCGATGGCGCGGGTGGCGGCGGCATCAACTGGGGCCTGCCCGGCGCGATGTATCAGACCTACGCCCGCGCGCGGCGCATTCTTCCGAGCGTGAGTCCCGGCGGCTATCCAAAGTTCGCGAGCATCGAGATCATCCGCAGCGAGCAGTTCCCCGCCGACTGGCAGGGCCGCGTCATCACCTGCGATTTCCGCGCGAACCGCGTGACCAGCTTCAGCATCACCGAGCAGGGCGCGGCCTACGTGACCAAGCAGGAGACCGATGTCTGCCGCACCAAGAACAACACCTTCCGCCCCATCGACGTGAAGCTCGGCCCCGACGGCGCGCTCTACATCGCCGACTGGAGCAACCCGATCATCAACCACGGCGAGGTGGATTTCCGCGACCCGCGCCGCGACCGCGAGCACGGCCGCATCTGGCGGGTGGCGGCGAAAGCCAAGCCGGCATTGAAAAAACCCGCGCTGGTTACAGCCAGCACCACCGCGCTGTTGAACGAGCTGCTGTCACCCAACCACTTCAACTCCTCGCAAGCCACACGCCTGCTCGTCGAGAAAGGCGCGGTGGCCGTCGCGCCCGAACTGAAAACCTGGACCGCGAATCTCAAGGACGAGAAGCAACTCCTCGCCGCGCTGTGGATTCATCAGGCCCTGAACCAGCCCGCGCCCGAACTGCTCGACCGCCTCCTCGCCGCGCAGGACGGCCGCATCCGTGCCGCAGCCGTGCGGGTGCTGGCGGGGGAGTTGTGAACCGTTGGCAAAGCAAATTATCTGAACTCCATTACGACCATGAGTGCCACTGAACTGCTGGAAGAAGCCCGAAAGCTCAAACCCAATGAGCTCGCCCGCTTCATCGAGTTGCTGGCCCGCCAGACCGACTGGCTGGAGGACGTGATCGACTCTGCGATTGCCGACGCGCGCCGGGACGAACCGGAGCGGCCGCTGTCCGAATTGCTCACCCGCCATGGTCTGGCATGAAATGGCAGGTCGTCACCAAACGCAGCTTCGCCGCTAACCCGATGACTTTGGGAAATTTCCATGAGTGGGAAGCTGAACGACAGAACGAGAGTTCCCTCCGTTTTTCCAATCCCAACGGGATTGCGTCCTCCAGCCCAGGGTTGCGAGGAACGAGCTACCCTGGGTATTCACCGGGACGGTTATCAACCCCAACGGGGTTGCGCCACGCTGCGTCCGCCGGGCCGCAACCCCGTTGGGGTTGTGAGTTTGTTGACCGCTTCCCCAGGGTAGCTCGTTCCTCGCAACCCTGGGCTTTGAGCCAGAATCCCGTTGGGATTCAGTGCTGGAATTTCCGAAAGATATTTGTCTTTAACCCCGCCTCGAAATGAAACTCATCTCCCATCTGTTCACCCCGCTGATCCTCGCCCCGCTCCTCTGCCTCCAATCGTCGGTCGTGCGCGCGGCTACGACACCCGTTCTGGACGCCCAGCTCGCGCGCCTCGCCAAGCTCGTCACCGACCCGCACCCGCGCGTGCGCGTCGAGGCGGTGCACGCGCTCGGGAAAATTCCCACCGCGCGCTCGGTCGAGCTGGTGCTCTCGGCGGTCGATACCATCGGCACGGACACTTTCCTCGATTACGCACTGTGGCTGTCGGTGAACGACCTCGCGCGGCCGTTCCTCGCCGCGCTCGAATCCGGCGCGTGGCTGCCTGACTCGCAGGCGAAGCAGCGCCAGCTCGAGTTCGCCCTGCGCGCGCTCGATCCCGCCGTGGGTGCGGGCAGCATCACCAAGCTGCTTGCCGCCAAACCGATCACCAAGGACGGCGCGGGGCCGTGGATTGAATTGATCGGTGCGGCCGGTGGGCAGGCGGAAATCAACCAGCTCTGGGAGCACGCGGCGTCGGGCTATTTCAGCAGTGACGAGGCCAAAGTCCGCGCGCTCACCGCGCTCGCCTCGGCCGCGCGCCTGCGCAATGTGAAGCCCGCCGGCGACGGCTCGCGAGTCGTCCGGTACTTCAATTACGCAACGATGCAGCAACACCTCGCGGCCCTGAATCTCATGGGCGCGTGGAAGAACCCCGGCGCGGCCTTCGCGGAGATGGTGAAGATGGCCGGTGACGTGCGCACGCCCGCCGAGGTCCGCACCGCCGTGTTTGCCGCCTTCCGTGAACTCGGCGCGATCCCGCCCGTGCTCGGCGCGTTGCAGCCGCTCGCCGCCAAGACCTCGCCCGCGCCCGTGCGCAGCGCCGCGGCCACCACGCTCGCCTCCTTGCAGCCCGCGAAATTTGCCAGCCTCGCGATGGAGGTGCTCGCCGAAACCAAGAGCGACGCCGAAGCCCTCGACCTCTGGCGTTCGCTCCTCACGGCCAAAGGCATGGCCAAACAGCTCGCGCCCTACGTCGGCACAGCGCAGCTTCCGCCCGCCATCGCGCAGGCCGGCCTGCGCGCCGCGCGTGAAGGCGGCCAGCCCGAACCCACGCTCATCGCCGCGCTCAACAAGCTCTCGAACGTCGCCCTCAGCCCCGACAAGCTCACGCCCGAGCGCCTCAAGGAGATCGCCGATATCGCACTGAAAACCGGCGACGCCGCACGCGGCGAACGCATCTACCGCCGCGCCGAACTCGGCTGCGTTCTCTGCCACAGCATCGGCGGCGTGGGCGGCAAGGTCGGTCCCGACATGACCAGCCTCGGCGCGAGCGCGCCCGCGGATTACCTCGTCGAGTCCGTGCTCGTGCCCAACGCGAAGATCAAGGAGGGCTTCCACTCGATCATCGTCGAGACCAAGGACGACCTCGAATTCAGCGGCATCCTCGTGCGCGAGACCGGGCAGGAACTCATCCTCCGCAACGCGCAGAATCAGGAAGTTTCCGTCGCGAAAAACAACGTCCGCAAACGCGCCAACGGCCTCTCGCTCATGCCCGCCGGCCTCGTGGACACCCTGAGCGAAGGCGAGCGCCTCGATCTCTTCCGCTTCCTCACCGAACTCGGCAAGGCCGGCAATTACGACGCCAGCAAAGGCGGCGTGGCACGCGTCTGGCAGGTGCTCGCGGGAACGACCTTCATCGAGCAGGACGGCTTCGAGCGCGTGGTGAAGGGCGAAGTGAAACAGGGATGGAAACCGCTGCTCGCGCGCGTCAGCGGCGGCCTTGCCGCCGAGGACATCGCGGAACTCGGCAAGGCGCAGATCGACCGCCTCGTCACCTTTTACACCAGCGCGCAATTCACTGTGGCGAAGGCGGGGCCGGTGACCTTCGAACTCGACGGCGTGACCAAACCCGAGGTGTGGATTGACGGCGAAAAGGCGCGCGATGTGGGAACGACCGGCCCGAAGTCCGCCCTGAACGTGATGCTCAAACCCGGGCCGCACACCATCGTGCTGCGCCTCGACGCGCGGCAGTTGCCCGAGCAATTCAAGCTCCGCTGTGGCGACGTGAACTGGGCGCAGAATTGAGGCGGTCCCGATTCGGTGAGGCTGCCAGGCGCGCGGTCTTCCGGGTCTGCGTGGATGGTCGCTCGCCCGCCCTTGTAGGAGTCGAGGTAACGAGACTCTGACCTTTTCTGCGCGAGACGCAGACTGAGTCTCGTGGGCTGGCATGGACGAGGCGCGTGCGACGGGAACGTGGTTGGAAGACGTCGCTTCGGGGTGTTCTTGGGCGGCCCGCTCGCGGAAGGAGGTTAGCGTCTCGTTACCTCGACTCCTACAAGGGGCGGGAGCGTGCCTGCTGGCGGTGATGGGAAATTCCACGGGAACCGGTTTGGCAGACAAATGGGGGCAGGCGAATGGGAACCAACGATTCTCCTCCCGACCTATTCGCCTGCCCCCATTCGTCTGCCAAAACTCCTGCTGCGAAGGCCCGGCTCCTGCCGCGCTGACTGTATGGTTGCGGCGGAAGCCGAACGCCGCAGTCGGGACGAGCGGCCTTGGCCCGCGCCGCCTGATTCGCCTCGTTACCTCGGCGGTTACGGCTCACATTTGCGCGATCAAGTTGTCGCCGAACGCGGAGCATTTGATCTCCGTCGCGCCGCACATCGGGCGGGTGAAGTCGTAGGTGGCACGCTCGCTGTGACGCTCGGCGGGCATTCATCTTCCCGCACGCAATTCCAGCCGCCCGCCTTCGTTCATTCTCAATAAATGCGTCGTCGCTCGACCGATGGCTGTCCGGCCCGTGATCTCGCCGTCATCGTCGGTGAAATGCTCGTCCCAGTCGTCCAGCCGCGGATGAAACATGCGCGTGAGCACCCTGGTTTCTGGGTCCAGTCCGGCAAGGTTTGTTCCTTTGCGCAAATTGCAGTGGTGACAGGCGAGCGCAAGATTAGCGGGAGTATCGGTGCCCCCATGCTGTCGCGGGAGGATGTGCTCGATGTGGAAAATGAGCGGCTCACGCTCCTGTGGCAGGGAGCAATACTCGCAGTGATTGTCCGCACGGCGGCGGACGAACTGGCGGAGGGCAGCGTCCATCAGCCCGCTTTGGCTTGGGTGAGCACCCGGCGGGCCTTGGATTGCAGAATCCCGATGAGGGTGCTGGCGTGAACGTAGGCTTCGTATTCGCCCTGCTCCTCCGGCGTGAGCTGGCCCTCGTTGCACTTTTCGGCCAGTTCCTCCACCCGCGCCTGATCTCGTTCACCCACCTGCAAGGCGATCAGTGCGCGGGCCGCTTCGAGGTTGAAGCAACGGCTGACGGGTTCCAGCAACCCGTCCAGAATTGCGGTGCTGCGTTCGTTTTTCATGGCGGCATCTTAATCCGGTGGGAGCGATTGCCAATCCTTCGATGTCGTGATGCCGGGGTCTGCACATCTCGTTGCCGAGGACGTGCGGCTGCGGGGTTTGGCCCGCGCCGTCCGATCCGCCTCGTTACCTCGGCGCTTCGCTCACATGTGCGCGATCATGTTGTCACCAAACGCAGAGCACTTGATCTCCGTCGCGCCGTCCATGAGCCGGGCGAAGTCGTAGGTGACGCGCTTGCTGGCGATGGCGCCGTTGAGGCCCTTGATGATGAGGTCGGCGGCTTCGATCCAGCCGAGGTGACGGAGCATCATCTCGCCGGAGAGGACGACGGAGCCGGGGTTGACCTGGTCCTTGCCCGCATACTTGGGCGCGGTGCCGTGCGTGGCCTCGAAGATGGCGTGGCCGGTGACGTAGTTGATATTGCCGCCGGGCGCGATGCCGATGCCGCCGACCTGCGCCGCGAGGGCGTCGCTGAGGTAGTCACCGTTGAGATTCAGCGTGGCGATGACATCGAAGTCGGTCGGGCGCGTGAGCACCTGCTGGAGCGCGATGTCCGCGATGGCGTCCTTGATGAGGACGGCGCCGCCGGCGAGCGCGGCTTTCTGCTCGGCGTTCGCGGCGTCCTCGCCCTTTTCCTTCTTGGTGCGCTCCCATTTCGACCAGGTGTAAACCTTGTCGCCGTAGATGCGCTCGGAGGCGTTGTAAGCCCAGTCGCGGAACGCGCCCTCGGTGAACTTCATGATGTTGCCCTTGTGGACAATGGTGACGCTCTTGCGTTTGAAACGGATCGCGTAGTCCACTGCGGCCTTCATCAACCGGATGGTGCCCATCGCCGAGACGGGCTTGATGCCGATGCCGACGCAGACCTCGGCGCTCTTGGGCGTGTGGTCGGGCGCGGCGAGCTTCATGTAATCAATGCCGGCCTGCTGCGTGCCGAAGCGGATTTTTTTGAAGTCCTTCGGAAATTCCTTTTCGAGGAACGCGAGCACCTTCGCGGCCTCGGGCGTGCCACCGGCAAACTCGATGCCGGCGTAAATGTCCTCGGTGTTCTCGCGGAAGATGGTCATGTCCACCTTCTCGGGATGCTTCACGGGCGACGGGACGCCGGTGAAATACTGGACGGGGCGCAGGCAGACATAGAGGTCGAGCATCTGGCGCAGCGCAACATTGAGCGAACGGATGCCGCCGCCGACGGGCGTGGTGAGCGGGCCTTTGATGCCGACAAGGAATTCGCGGAACGCCTCGACGGTGTCGTCGGGCAGCCAGTTGTTGAATTTCTTGAACGACTCCTCGCCGGCGAAGACTTCCATCCACGCGATCTTGCGCTGGCCGGCGTAGGCCTTCTCGACCGCCGCGTCCAGCACGCGCACGGAGGCGGCCCAGATGTCCGGGCCGGTACCGTCACCGCGGATGAAAGGGATGATCGGGTTGTTCGGGACGTTGAGTTTGCCGTTGGCGATGGAGATTTTGCGGCCGGTCGGAACAGTGCAGGTGGTGTAGGGCATGGAGGAGTTAAGGGTTGGTGGTTGAGTGTTGAGGACGGCTTTGGCCCAGGGCGGAAAGTTCGCGGACAAAAATCACGCTGCGATGACGAGGCGCGACGACGCGGGGGCTTCGCGGAATTTCGCTTTCACCTGCGCCACCGCGTTGGCGGCGGTGAGTCCGTGTTTCTCGCGGAGGTAGTCCACGGTCGTGGCGTGTTCGATGAATTTGTCCGGCCAGCCGATGCGCACGACTGGCGTGGTGACGGCTTTCTCGGAGAACAGTTCCAGCACGGTGCTGCCGAAGCCGCCCATCATCTGGTGATCCTCGAAGGTGACGACGAGATCGGCGGCGCGGCCGAAGAACTCGAGCGTGCCAGCATCCAGCGGCTTGTAGAAACGCGGGTTGATCACGGCGCAGTCGAAGCCATCCTTGGCGAGCAATTCCGCAGTCTTGGTGGCCATCGAGTGCAGGTTGCCGAGACCGAAGAGCGCGACTTTCCGGCCGCCGTTTTGCGAGAAGTTGCGCGTGACCTCGGCCTTGCCGATCTCGACGACGGCAGGCATTTCCTTGACCGGCACACCTTCGCCGGGGCCGCGCGGATAGCGGATGGCGACGGGATGTTTTTGCAAGGTGGCGGTGAACATCATGTCCTGGAGTTCATCCTCGTTCTTCGGCGACATGCCGATGATGCCGGGCAGGCAGCGCAGGTAGGCGATGTCGAAGAGGCCGTGGTGCGTCGGGCCGTCGTTGGCGGAAAGGCCCGCGCGGTCCATGCAGAAAATGACGGGCAAATCCTGAAGGCACACGTCGTGGTGGATGCAGTCGTAGGCGCGCTGGAGAAACGTGCTGTAAATCGCGACGACGGGATGAAAACCCATCGTGGCCATGCCGGCGGCGAAAATGACGGCGTGCTCCTCGGCAATGCCGACATCGTAATAGCGCTGCGGCATGGCCTTTTCGAGGGCCTTGAGGCCGGTGCCGCTGGGCATGGCGGCGGTAATGCCGACGATGCTCGAGTCCTTCTGGCAGAGCTTGACCATCGTCTGGCCGAAGATGTCCTGATACGCGGGCGCGGTGCCGGGTTTCGCCGCAGGCGTGTTGCCGGTGGTGATGTCGTAAGGTCCGAGGCCGTGGAATTTCTCGGGATGCTTCAGCGCGACATCGTAGCCCTTGCCCTTCTGCGTGAGGACATGGAGGACGATCGGCTCCGGGCATTGCTTGGCGAATTCGAGCGACTTGATCAGCAGCGGAAGATCATGGCCATCGATGGGGCCGAGATAACGCAGGCCGAGCTCCTCAAAGATGAGGCTGCTGCCGAAACCACCGCGGCCCTCGGCATCGGGTGAGCCGGGGTTGTGACGGAGGGTGACTTCCTTGACCACGCCTTTGACGGCTTCCTCGACTTTGTGGCCGATCTTGTGAGTGATCTCGCCGCGCGGCATCCGGCGCAGGAAAGCCTCGAAATCGCGCTGGAGCTGGTTGTAGGTCGGGTTGGTGATGAGCTTGTTCAGATAGCCGGCGATGGCCCCGACGTTCTTGGCGATGCTCCACTCGTTGTCATTGAGGATGCCGATGAACTTTTTGGTCGTGTGCGCAATGTTGTTGAGCGCCTCGTAGCTCACGCCGTTGGTCAGCGCGGCGTCGCCGAAGACGCAGACGACATTTTCATCGCTCTTGCGCTGGTCGCGCGCGGCGCACATGCCGAGCGCGGCGGACAGGGCGGTGCCCGCGTGGCCCGCGCCGTAGCAATCGTGCTCGCTCTCGGTGCGGAGCGAGAAGCCGTTCAAGCCGCCCGTGGTGCGGATGGTGGCGAAGCGGTCCTTGCGGCCGGTAAAGAGCTTGTGGACGTAGCTCTGGTGGCTCACGTCCCAGACGAACTTGTCTTTGGGCGTCGCGAAGACCGTGTGCATCGCGATGGTCAGCTCGACGACGCCGAGGTTGGGGCCGAGATGGCCGCCGTTGGTCGCCAGCTTGGTGATCAATTCCTGGCGGACCTCGGCGGCGAGCTGGGTCAGTTGCTCCAGATTGAGTTTTTTGATGTGGGACGGGTGATCCACCATTTCGAGATATCGGCTCATACTCACGGCTCCGTGTCGTCCACGGCCAGCGGCTTCAGGGTGAAGTCGCCGGCGGCGGATTTTTCCAGTTGTCTGATTTTCACTTCGGCTTCCGCCAGCTTGGCCTGACACATTTCGGCCAACTGCGTGCCTTCCTCAAAGCGCGCCAAGAGCGTTTCCAATGGCAATTCATCCGACTCCATCGACTCAACGATGGACTCGAGCTTTTGCAACGCATCTTCAAATGGTAACGGCGGCGCGGCGGAAACCGGCACCGCCGTCCTGGCAGCCTTCGACATGGCGGCGACGATAGGGGAACGAAACGGGAAACGTCCAGCGGTACTATCGGGAACCGTCTGCGCGACTGTCGCCAGGCAGGTGAGACCCTCCACCGATGGATGCAGAAGTGCTGGAATACTGGTTTGGCGGAGAGAGGGGGATTCGAACCCCCGATACGGTTACCCGTATAACGATTTAGCAAACCGTCGCTTTCGGCCACTCAGCCATCTCTCCAACCAGCCATCTCCCAGCCGTTTGGTCTGTCACCGGCTCCACGGTCATCGGCCTGGGTACTCAATTACCCAACCGCCAACCCACCCGTAGTGGTGAACAGACACTCTCTCACCGCAGACTCAACCCCAACGGCGGGGGATGTATAGGCTCCGCCTTGGTGGCGGTCAAGCGGGTTACGCGGCGGCAGCATTATTCCGGTGCATCTCGCGTTGTTTGGAAGAATTACGTGCGCGGGGCACCGGGGGCCGGCGGTTCCAACACCCGGCCGCACCTCGCGCCAACGCGGCGCGGCGGTAAAATTTTGTCGCGAAGCCGGTGTACAATGGACCAGTCTCTTCCTGTAACACCGACCCTGAACTATGAACACCGCCCACCTTCGTTCCCCGAGTCTCCCACCCGCCCAGCCGCCTGCGCCGACGACGGGCGCGGTACCGTCACCCTCGTCTCGGGCGTTCGCGTGGGGGCTGCGCGGGTGGGTCTGGCTGGCGCTGATCGTCGCCGTTCACGCCGCCAGTCCGTACGGCAAGCTGCCGCCCAACGCGACGCAGGGGGACAAAATGTTCGCCGAGTATTTTCGCGCGGAAACCTTCTCCGTGGCCAATCGCGCGTTGGCGGATGTGTCGAGTATCGCGGACTGGAACGCGCGCAAGGACAAGCTCCGTGGGCAGCTTTTCGAGATGCTGGGCCTCGCGCCTTTGCCGCCGAAGACCGACTTGCACGCGACC
>BJHT01000142.1 GCA_014193395.1 Verrucomicrobiota bacterium | reverse complement strand
CGCGGCCCGCGTGCCGGTTTGGGCGGCCCGCCCAAACCACCGTTCCCCGGTCTGCCTGCTTCCCCGGAAAAGAAAGATCGGGGAACGAAGTTTTCGGCGAGCCGCCGAAAACGGCACGCCAGCGGCGTGCGCTCCCCGGGGAGCGCACGCGGCCCGCGTGCCAGTTTGGGCGGCCCGCCCAAACCACCGTTCCTCGGTCTGCCTGCTTCCCCGGAAAAGCAAGATCGGGAAACGAAGTTTTCGGCGGGCCGCCGGAAACTGCACGCCAGCGGCGTGCGCTCCCCAGGCAGCGAGCTCCGCCCGTCACCGCACTCAGTTGGGGTCTCAGCAGATCGCGCGACTTCGGTGTTCGGATTCATGATCACTGGCGTGGAAATTCGCATGGGCGTGTTGTTTCGTGGCTTCCCCGTTCATTTCTTCTTTGGCGCCGCCGCCGGCTTCGGGGTGGTCCCCGCCTTGGCTGGCGGACGCGGCGCGGGCTTCGCGGCCGGCCCCGAGCCTTTCACCTGCCACACGCTCGCCGAACCATCGAACAGCGCATACGTCCGCGGCGGGCTTTTGAAATTCACCGACGCCTGCCCCGTGACCAGCAGCAGCTTCCCCTGATACGCCAGCACCGACAGCACCTTGCCCGCCTTTGAGGGCGCGACGAACCGCTCGTCCGCCTTGCCATCCGCGCGCACCAGCACCTGCAAACCCTCCGTCGTAGGCACCAGCACCTGCGTCTCCGTCGCAATCGGCTGCCCCGAAACAAACGCATCCAACCGCCGCTGCCACTGCACCTTTCCATCCGTGCCCAACAACGCCGCGTCGCCCTGTTCGCTCAGAAAAAACACCCCGTCCGGCGTGACCAACGGGCACGCCGTGACATATCCGCCGACCGGCTTCTTCCAAATCTCCTTCCCGTCCGCCGCCGCGAAGCAATGCGCCACGCCCTGCTCGTCGCCCACGTACACGCGCCCGCCCGCCACCGCCACGCTCCCGCGCGTGTGCGGCGCGACCGGTGCTTTCCACACGAGCAAACCCGACGCCGCATCGACCGCGTAACAGAAACCGTCGCCCGATGCGAAGATCACGCGCCCGCCCGCGAGCGCCGCGCTGCCGCGCACATCGCCGCCCGTTGCGAACTCCCACAGCAACGTCCCCGAATGCACGTCGAGCTTGTACAACCGCCCGTCATCCGAACCGAAGTAAACGTCGTCCCCATCCGGCACCGGCGACGAATACACGCGCCCTCCGGTCGGGAAACCCCAGAGATACGTGCCGTTGTCCGCCACCGCGTGCAGCCGGTTGTCCGCCGAACCCACGAGCAAACGCCCGAGATGCCGCGCCGGCGTCGTCGTGGGCGTGATGGTTTGCAGCGGCCACGTCGGCCCGTTGCCGAGCCGCCGCGCGGCCGCCGGGGCATCGGGCGCGGGCAGTTGCAGCGAGCGAATCTGCCCCGCGGGATCAGCCAGCGTCAGCACGCCGTTCAGCACCGTCGCGCCCGCGTGAAACGCCGGGTCCAGCCGCTGGCTGCCGAACACTTCGTAATCGCCCGTGAAATCCGCGGGCAGCTTCGCCGGCACATGCGTCGGGCCGCCCATGAACATCGGCCACGCCTCGGCATCGGCGAGCTGCGGCCCGCCCTCCTGCTCCGGCCCGCCCAGCGGACCATAGACCTCGATCTCCGTGATGCTCTCGTGATGCGCCCGATACAGCGGCAGAATCTTCATCGAGTCCGTGAACACCGGCTTCGCAAAATGCACCACGATGAAACGCTTCTTGTTCCCCCGCACGAGCGCGACCGACTCGGGCAGTTTCGTCTTCGTGTTGTTCGCGAGAATGCTGAGCGTCGTGTACACATCGTCCGGCCGCGCATTGTTCAAATAAATCACCAGATGCGACACGTACGCGGGCTTCGGCATCACCACGCTGAAGCCCATCACGTCCGGCTGGTAGGACCACACCGCGCCGACGTCATCGAGCCGGCCGTTGTGCAGAAACGCCTGCTCCTGGGTGTAAATCGTCGCGACGTTCGACGGCCCCTGCTTGTAGCCGGCGACGTGGTTGCGGTTCATCAGGCGCGTCCGCAACGACTGCGGGATGCGGTCGTACTGCACGCGGATGTCGCGCACGAAGGTCGGCTCGACCGCCGCGAGCTCCGGGTCCGCCAGCAGGTTTGCCGACGGGAACCGCACCGCGCGCAGGCTCACGTCATCCAGCACCACGCGCCCGCCCACGGCCTCGAAACCCACCTCGAGCGATTTTGTCCCCGCGTAACTTTTCAGCGCCAGCCGCCCGAACAGCCACTGCCCCGGACGCCCCTTGAACTCCGACGCCGTCAGCGCCGACTTCGCGCCGTCCTTCAATTCCACGCCCGCCGTCAGCGTCGCGCCCGCGCCCTCGAGCCGGTAGCGAAACTCCAGCAGATACGTCGCCGACGGCACCACGCGCCGCCCGACCGCCTGCGTCACCAACTGCCAGTTCAACGCCAGCGCCCGCTTGCCCCCGAAGCCCGGCGTGACGAACTCCAGCTTCCCCGTCACGGCCTTCCACACCTCGTCGGACTCGAAGCCGCTGTTCGTCAACTGCTCGATCCCGTGCCGCAGAATCTGGTCGTACTCGCCCGGCTGATCATCGTTCACCGGGAAAAAGTCCGGCGTGGAATCCAGGTCCCGCAACAGCGCCGTCTGCACGTGCCCTGCGTAATTCGTCCCCGGCAGCTCGTGCAATTTCGCGAGCTGCGTCTGCCAGATCAGCTTCCCGTTCGCATCCACGCGCGCGACGCGGCCCGACTTGTCGCCGGCCGTCAGCGTGTCGCCCGTCGCGTGCAGCACAGCGCCGAACGGCAGCTTCTGCGTCCACAGCAATTTTCCATCCACGAGCGCGTGGCAGGTGATGTTTCCGTCGCGGTCGCAGCGATACAGCCGCTTCGCATCCGCGCTCACCACATCGAGATCGGGCAGCACCGTTTCCGGCGCGGCGATGCGCCACAGCGGCTTCCCCTTCGCATCGCGCCGCACGGCCTCGGTGCGGTCCAGCACCAGCGTGCCGCCGTCGGCCAGCGTGCGTCCGACCAAATCCTGCGGCGTGCCGAGACTCGCGTCTTCCTTCAGCGGAATCGCCAGCCCCTTCGTGTGCGCGAATGGCACCGCCGAACCCGCCGGCCAGCTCACGCTCCAACCGCGCGGCGCGGCCGAACTGCCCGGATCATCCTTGCCCTCGGCGAGCACTTTGCCCGTCTTCGCCTCGATGATCATGGGTCGGAACGCCCACAACGTGTCCACTGTGCCCGGCACCTTGCCCGGAGTGGAACCGACGATCACAAACTCGCCGTGAACAATCTTCGTTCCGTCCGGGCTGAGCTGCGCGTTCGCCAGCACCACGCTGCGGCTGAACTCCGCCGCGAGACTTTGCTCGGCCTCGACCGGATACGTCGCGATGGCGTCGGCGCGGTCGCGCAGCCACATGCGCTTGCCCTCGAAATCCACCGCCAGAATCCCCGTGCGCCCAAGCAGCAACACCTGCCGCAGCTTGGTGTTGATCACGATCGGCACCTCGGTATCGACCGGCCCTTCCGTGTAATGAAAATCAGCCCAGCCCGTCGTCGCGAACTTCCGCAGCACCTTTCCGTCCTTCGCATCGAGGATGAAACACAGCCACCCGCGCCCCGTCGCCGCGACCACCTTTTTCCCGTCATCAATGAAGCCTGCGAAATACACGTTGTGCTCGGGCAGGAACGTCTTCCACAGCAGCGTCCCGTCGGCGGCGAGGCAGAACAGATTGTCGCCGTAACCCGCCGTGCCCACGACCGTGCGGCCCGTCGCCGCATCGACATCCACCATGCGCACCCAGTCCGGCCAAGCGATCGCGTCGGCCATCGACGACGGCGCTTTCGCCTTCGCCTCGCCTGCGGCCAGCGCGGCCTTCGGGTCCGGCGCGGACCGAGTCACCACCGGCGCAACGATCTCCGTGCCGTTGCCCGCCTCGGGCGCGAGCACGGCATCGACGCCGCGTGTCAGCCCCGCCTCGTCCTGGCTGAGAATGCTCAGCGTGTCGTGATAATTGGAAAACGCCTTCGCCGTCACGTTCACCAAGGCGCGGCCGCGTCCGGGAAAATTCGCCGTCAATGGCTCCGGCAGCACGTCGCGCCGGATCAACGCCTCGATCAACCGGCTCTCATACCGCCGCCCGAGCAACACCATCGGTGCTTCGACAAACAACCCTGGCTCGACCACATCGCCGCGCCACAGTCGCATTCCGTCGATCTCCGCGCGCGTGTTGTTCCACTCGCCCGGCAGCTTGATCACCTCGTCCGCATTCACGATGCGCGCCTCGCGCCCCTTCGCCGCGAACGCCTTCTGCAACCGCTCCGCCTGCGGCCGCACCCACGCCTGGTCCGCGTCCGTCACGATCAGCACCGGCGTTTTGCCCGCGAGAAATTTCGCCAGACGCGCCGGCTCGTTCACCCACACTGGCCGCACGTCGAGCGTCCCCGTGGGCACCGTGCCCCCGCTGATTTCGATCCCCGCCTCGGCCACGCAGCCGCTCATCAGCTCGCGGACCCGCAGCGTCCAGCGGCCCGCCGGCGCGTTGACGCCCACGCGATACACGCCGCGAAACTCCGGCGCGGCTGCGCGCCACACCTGCTGCACCATCTTGCCCGCCGCGTCGCGCAGCTCGATCTCCAGCGGAAACGCCGCGTCAATCGCCTGCCCATCCGCCCCCGCCACGTTGACCGCGTAATTCAAATCTTCACCCGCCGTCACCCGCGCCGCCGCGCCGAGCTTCACGCCCGCGATGGCCGTCGGCAGAAACGCCAGCAGCTTCCCCGGCACCGCGCGCATGTCTGCCGTCAGCGTCATCCATTCGCCCTCGGTCTTCACGTCGGTCACCGGCTTCATCGCCAGCACGTCGTAGCAAACCGGCGGCCGCCGCGGGAACCGCAACTGCGGCGCGTCCGGCGCTTGATGCAGCGCGCGGCCGAGACTGCTGAATCCGGGGTCCGCAAAATTCGGGAGGAACAGGTATTGCCCCTGCCCGCGCTTCTGCCAGTCGGGGCCGACGAGCAGGTTATGCTGCGCCGCTGGCGGAATGCGCTTGGCCAGAAACTCGCGCACCGTCTTCGTGATCTCTTCCGACTGGTCGAACACCTGGCGAAACTCGAAATCCAGCCCGCGCGGAAACGCCCCGCCCAGCTTGTCGTCGAATTCGTCCAGCTCGGAATCCAGCTTCACCACGCCCTCGAGATCCAGCTTGCTGGAGCGCTCGACGACGATGGTTTTGCCCGCCGAGAGCAGCCGCTGCAGCGCCGCGCGCACGGCCGGCGCGATCTCCTGGTCGATGGTGAAACCGGGCGCGAAGATGACCTGGTATTCCATCCCCTTTCCCGCGAACAACTGATGGTCGTAGAGAAAATCCGCCGGGAAACCCGCGCGCATACAGCCCACCCAGATGCCCTCGCAGGAGTGCGACACCGTCGTCTGCTTGCGCTGCGAGAGATGATCCGCCTGCCGCGAATAATACACCGCCACCTGCTGGTACCCGCGTTCGAGCGCGAGCAGGAAATCGCCGTAGGGCCGCGTTAATTGCCGCGTCACGTTGCGCGCCGTGTCCGCGGAATCGGTGTGATGCCGGTGCGCCGCATCGTGTCCGGACTCGAAGAACGAGATGCCCTCGACCTTTTGCGACAGCGCGAAAAACGTGTTCCGCAACTGGCTTTCCCCGTGCCGCCCCGAGACGTGGTGCGCGTCGATTTGCGTCCACACCGGCTGGCCGTCGCGCACGCGCAGGATGTCCGCCATCATCGCGCCATACGCGGGCCGAGGGCCGTAGCCGCCGTCCTTGTACATCACGCACGTCGCGATATCGAGGCCGCCCTGGACATCGAGCACCGTGCCGTTCCCCGCGATGTTGCCGCCGTTCCCGCCCCACTGCCGTTGAAACACAAAGTTCGCCGAGTGCGGCATCAGGTCCTTCGCCACCGCGCCGATGCGCCGCGAGAAGTCCGCCCATTCCTGATCCTGAAACTCATTCCACGTCAGGAAGGTCGCGAGGTCCTCGTAATTCCGCTGTCCCGCCGGACGCCCCATGAAGCGGTCGATTGCCCGCGTCGCCCGCGCGCCCGTGAGGCCGCGGTCCTTGTGTTTCTCGCGAAAGGCCATCTCCTCCGCCGTATCAATCGCCACGATCACCGGCGGCGGCAGACCGATGATGCTCGTCCAGTAAAACTCGTCGTAGAGCGCCGCGCCGAGATACGCCGGATGATGCCGCATCGAGGCGATCTCGAGGCTCGCGTACCGCTCGCTGGCATCGAGGAAGAGCGGCAGACGCGGCACCTGCGTGTCGTTGTAGGTGAAGAGGTCCTCGTAAAACCGCAGGTTGTGCCGCAGCGCCGCCGTCATGAAACGGTCGCGCCCGCTCGCTTGGTAATGGCTTTCCCACGGCCCGAGTTCGGGCCGGTCGCGCACGAGCTGTTCGAGATCGGCGTGGTGGCGGTTCACGCGGTCCTGGTCGTAGCTCATGCCGCTGAAACCGTTGTACCCGAGCGACTGAATCTCGCGCGCCAATTCCTCCGCGCCGCGGCCGGTGCGCAGCGAACTCTGATACGCCGCGCCAAGCGGGCTGTACTTGCCGCTGGAGAGATTCATGAAGTGCGTCTCCGGCTCGGGATCGACGAGATCAAACGCCAGCGGCGCCGCCGCGTAGTCCCCGACCTTCGCCTCGAAGCGATACCGCCCCGGCGCGAGCGACCGGCTCAACGCGTCGGGCACGCGCACGACAAACGTGTCGCGCTCGACCACCGCCGCCGCCAGCTTGTGCCGCAACAGCGGGAATTTCTTCCCCGCCACATCCACCAAATCCACGTCCACCGCCGCGCCCGCCGGCGGCGATTGGCCCTTCACGAGCACCGCCACCGCGACCCAGAACGACTCGCCGCGCCAGAACGCGTCGCGTCCGCGCAGCGTGAACAAGCCCACGCCCGCGGGCTTTTTTGTCGCCACGGAAATCCGCACCGTCGTGCGCAATGACAACGCCTCGGGATCATCCGGCGCCATGCCCAGCTCGAGCTGATACACGCCATCGACCAGCGTGGCGGGCAGCGGGATTTCCAATTCGCCGGGAACGCCGTTCGCCACCGGCTTCGTCGTCAGCGCGGTCCACGCCGTTTCCTTTTCGCCGCGCAGCCGCGCGAAGGGTTTCCAGTTCTCCGCCGTGTTCACGCCCTCGACCTCGATGACCTTCGCCGACGCGTTGGTGAGCGCCGTTTCGGCGAGCGCCAGTTTCTCCTGCGCCTTCGGCACCTGCGGCAGCAGCTCCTCCAGCGCCTTCGTCGCGTCGGTGACTTTCGTGCGCGCGTCGTCGATGTCCTTTTGCAAATCGGTGGTCACGACGTCGGGGTCCTTCGCCTTCGCCGCGTCGAGCGCCTTCAGCTTCGCACCGACCGAGTTGGTCGCGGATTTCCACGCGTTCGTGCCCTGCGTGAGCTTGCTGTTCAACGCGCCCAGCGCGGTCTGCGCGGCCTTGAATGCGTTCGTCGCCGCCCGCGCCGCGCGGTCCGCTTCGACAATCGGCCACGGATCAATCACGCGCACCGACGCGCGCACGCCCTGCCCCGGCTCCCAGTGCCGGCCCGTCAGCTCGGCCACCAAGCCGCGCTGCGCGCCCTTGACGCGGTCCCCCGTCGCGACGCGAAACGACTTGAGGGGAAACTTCGACAAATCGCCGTCCACGAGAATCGCGGGGCCGACCTCGGCGACCTTGAATTCATATGGCTGCTTGCGGGGATACCACGTCGTCAGCTTGCGCGCCCCGGCCTCGTGTCCGGCCCAGGTGTATTGCTCGACGCCCGGCACGATGGCCTTCGATCCCGGCTCGCCTTCGACCGGAAAGCCATAGACGGGCACTTCGATCACGCTCTCCTTCACGTTCAAACCCGCGATGGCCGCGCCGCCGCCCGCGCCCGCCTGCACGCCCGCCGCGCCGAGATGAAACGTCTGCCCAAGCGGATGCAGCACGTAGCCCTGCGTGTCCGTGTTCGCCGGCAGCCAGATCGTCAGCGGCGCGAATTTTTCATAAACCGGCAGCAGCTCGCGCGATTTGTCCGCGCCCTTGCCCATGCCCTTCAACGCGTCGTCCGCGTCGCGCAACGTGAGATTCGGCAGCGCCGCCACGCGCATCGACATCGGCAGATCGCTCTCGTCGGGATTCGCGCGATACGCGCGGACGCTGACCGGATACGCCTTGATCCGCACCACGCCGTCCGCGACGAGCAGCTCGGGATCCTTGGTCGAAAGCGCGCCGTTCGTGGCGACATTGAAAATGTGTTTCCCCGGCCACAACACATGCTCGCCCGGCTTGAGCACGGCGCGCGCAATCGGGAGGCGGTCGATGTATTTCCCCTCGTGGAAGCGCTCGAAGAACGGCTTGTCGTCCAGCAGGACATTGCGCGCCCAGCACACGACCTCGACGCCGACCTGCCGCATCTCGATGCCCGTCGGCGTCGAGACCGGATTGATGATCGGCTTGCGGCGCTCGAGCTTGTCCACCGTCGTGTCCGGCTGATTGAAAGGCACGAGGCGCAGCTCGATTTCGAAACTGCCTTTGGGAATCTCGGCGGAAATCGCGGCGAGCGGGACGAGGAGCGTGAGCAAGGCAAAGGCCAGAGTCGCGCCGAGCCGGGCGCATGCGCGCACGGCCCCCGTGTAGCGCAGGTTTCCAAACCTGCTGTATCGCGGGTTTCCAAACCCGCGGAGCGTCCGACTACTCGCAGCGCCACGGCCTGTCTCAAGCGTCCGAAAGTTCGTTGCCCCCGCCGATTTAGAAATCGGCGACACAGCAGGTTTGGAAACCTGCGCTACAGGGGCGGTGCGCGAATCTGTACTCCCAAGCTGGCAAGGAAACCTTTCCCAATCCCAACGGGATTGCGGCCTCCAGCCCAGGGTTGCGAGGAACGAGCTACCCTGGGTGACCGCCGGAGAAATCTTCAACCCCAACGGGGTTGCGCCACTTTGTTTGCGCGCGGCCGCAACCCCGTTGGGGTTGTGTCCATCGGTCGCCTTTTCCCAGGGTAGCTCGTTCCTCGCAACCCTGGGCTGGAGGACTGAACCCCGTTGGGGTTCTTCGTTGGAGCGAGCGAAAGGCAGTTGCCGGAAACCAAGACGAGAAGGAGCGATCTTCATGAAAATTTCCCCGGTTCAATGCGTGTAAACAAACAACACCCAGTTGGCCATCCACTGGTACATGGTCTCGCGCTGGCGGTTGTCGCCGCCGTGACCGATGCCTTCGCCAATCGGATTCGAGGCGCTCGGCGGCGTCGAGATTTCCCACCCGCAGCCGTCGTCATTCGGGCTGAAGAAAATCGCCGGCCGGTTATCCAGCGGAAAATACAGCCATGCGCGGTTCTCGAACTCCGCCGCGCCGGGCCACGGCGTCGGATAGATCATCTTGAAACAGTCCTTCACGAGCACGTCGTCCTGCGCCAGCACGCGCGGCTCCGCGCCCACGATCATCTTCGCCACCTCGGGCCGCACGGACTCGGCGAAGGGGCTGCCGCGATTGTAGCAATCATCCAGAAACAACGTGCCGCCGCGCTTCAGGAACAGCGTCAGGTTCGCGTTCTCCTTGTCATTGAAACCCCAGCGGTAGTGCGACGTGAGATACAGCACCGTCTCCTGAAAAATGTCGTCCTTCGCCGTGTTCAAGCCCTCGTTCTCGATATGCACCGGCAGGTCCGTGCGCTTGCCGATCTGATAGAGCATGTAGGGAACGGCCGTCGGGTCCGTGTTCCAGTCCACGCTCGGCATCGCCGGCTGAATCTTGCGGATGCGAATCTTGTTCCGCCGGTCGGCCTCGCCCTGCTCCGAGCGCTTCACGGCCTCCGTCGCCGAGATTTCCGTCCGGTTCATCTGCCGCGCCCGCTCCGCCCACGACTGCGCGTGTGCGGCCAACGGGAGCAGCGCGAAAAGAAATGCGAGCAGGCAGAACCGCCACAATGCGGCGGCCAAGAAGCGCCGGAGCGCGGGCGTCCCACCCGCTGCGGCTTTCGGCTTTGGCACAGTCGCAGCCAACTGCCTCGCGCACACATTCCAATCCCAACGGGATTGCGGCCTCCAGCCCAGGGTTGCGAGGAACGAGCTACCCTGGGAAAAGGCGACCGATGAACACAACCCCAACGGGGTTGCGGCCGGGCGGGACCGGGGTGGCGCAACCCCGTTGGGGTTGTGGGTTTTTCCGGCGGTTACCCAGGGTAGCTCGTTCCTCGCAACCCTGGGCTGGAGGACGGAACCCCGTTGGGGTTCACCCCCGGCACCCTGCGCGCTTCGCATTCCCAAACCCGCATCGCCATCAACAGTCTTCATAAAGTTTTCCCGGTTCAATGCGTGTAGGCGAACAACACCCAGTTGGCCATCCACTGGTACATCGTCTCGCGCTGGCGGTTGTCGCCGCCGTGGCCGATGCCTTCGCCGATCGGGTTCGACGCGCTCGGCGGCGTCGAGATTTCCCAGCCGCAGCCATCATCGTTCGGGCTGAAGAAAATCGTCGGCCGGTTATCCAGCGGGAAATATTGCCACGCGCGATTCTCGAACTCCGCCGCGCCCGGCCACGGCGTCGCGTAGATCATCTTGAAGCAATCGCGCACCAGCGGATCGTCCTGCGTCAGCACCCGCGGCTCCGCGCCCACGATCATCTTCGCCACCTCGGGCCGCACCGATTCGGAAAACGGACTCCCACGCGGATAACAATCATCAAGCAGCAACGTCCCGCCGCGTTTGAGAAACAGCGTCAGATTCGCGTTCTCCTTGTCATTGAAACCCCAGCGGTAATGCGACGTGAGATACAGCACCGTCTCCTGGAAGATGTCGTCCTTTGCCGTGTTCAAGCCCTCGCTGTCGAAATGCACCGGCAGGTCCGTGCGCTTGCCGATCTGGTAGAGCATGTAGGGGATCGCCGTCGGGTCCGTGTTCCAGTCCACACTCGGCATCGCCGGCTGAATCTTGCGGATGCGAATCTTGTTCCTGCGATCCTGTTCCCCCTGCTCCGACCGCTTCTGCGCCTCGGTAGCCGAAATCTCCGTCCGGTTCAACTGCCGTGCCCGCTCCGCCCACGACTGCGCGTCGGCCCCCAGCGGCAGCAGGGCGGAAAAAAAAACGAGCAGGCTAAACAACCGCGGCGCAAACCCTCTGGCAGACCGGGCGGGCGCGTCTGTCCCCGGCGCGCCAGCCCGTGTCTCCCGCTCAACCAAGACCGGAGCGGCCTGGCCGACGGCAAATCCAGATGTCATGCGCGCATTGATTCTCGCGACGCTTGCCCAAACAAAACGGCCCCACAAGCTTGAATCCAGGTCGTCTGCGGGAATCGGTGTCGAAAAAGGTTTGAGAAAGCACTCAAGCCCGGCAACCGGCTCGGCACAGGGTCCGCCGGATTGGGCATCGGTCCGAGCCGGGCGCGCTTCGCAGGCCGGGTCGCCTGCGCTAAGAGGGAACTGATATACCGGGACTAAAACCGTTTCAGGCGGACCACCTTGTTCGTCCGGTCGATATAGAGAAACGAGCCGGCCGGCAGCGGCGGCAGCGGCCGGCCGTAGGCCTTCGCCAGTTCCTCGATCGACTCGGGAAACCGCCCTTTGTTATCGCTGACGAAGATCTGCAGCATCTTGTCCCAGTCCGCGCGCCGGCTGCTTTGCTCCCAGTTTTGATACTCCCGCTCTTCCGCCGCCATGTCGGTCGATGACTTGCTGGCCGGCTTGGCGGGAGCGGAAGGCGTCGGCCGGACGGGCGCACCCGGGACGGGCGGCGGGGGATTGCCGAGCAAGCTGTCCACCGAGGCCGACGGTGTCTCCTTGGGCGGCGGTGGGGTGACGCTGGTGTCGGGTTTCTTCGAGTCAACGCAGCCCAGCCAAAACGCAACTGCGAGGCTGGCAGAAAGAGTTCCGAGTAAACGCATAAACCGGGAGCGGCAATTGACCGAGGAAAACCCCTTCGGCTCAGGGCACCGCCGACGCGCGGGATGAGAGCCACAGGGAATCGTTCGTGGAGGTCACGGCTCCCGGGCCGGCGCTGTAATTGACCGGCTTCAACAACTCGGGATCGCTCCACCGGTGAATCTCCGAGTGGCCGTCGGCGAAGGAGAACGAACTGTTCCCGTTATGGTAGTTGGCCGGTTTGTCGATCATGTCCGGGCTGGCGTTGCCGCCCGGCAATCCGTAGATGCGCACCGCGAAGCCCCCGTCGTTCAGACTGGTGGGATATTCGTCCACGAAAACGAACAAAGTGTCGGGGGTGGGCGAAACCAAGTCGGCTTCCACCCGATATCTGCGAAAAGTGGGGTAAGGCAGCCAGCCGGCATTTACATTATAGCCCACCGCTTGGTTCATGGAGACGCTGCGTACGCGGGCGGTACCGGTGGGGTTGTCGCGGCTCTTGTCGCTCGGGCATTTGAACAACTTGGCGTTCATGCCGACATAGGCGCCCAAGCTGACGTTGTTCGGATTGGCACCAATCGCGGCGGATTGCATCCACGCCGTATCAATCAGCGTGCGCTCGTCGGTGTTGGCCTGTGTCGATTGGCCGCTGGAAGTGCCGGTGGTCATGTTGCCCAAGCACCAGCTCTGCTGCGGCGTGTCGAGATTGTTGATCAGGCGCCCGTCCTGGTCCCCGTAATAGAGAATCCACGCCAAGGTCAATTGGCGGATGTTGGAGGCGCAACCGGTAGCCTGCGCCTTGAGCTTCGCCTGCCCGAGCGCGGGCAGCAGCATGCTGGCGAGAATGCCAATGATGGCGATCACGACGAGCAGCTCAATCAAGGTGAACCCGCGTCCGCAGCGGGGGGAGCCAGATTCGGACAACGGAGTTTTCATAATTGAAAAAATAGTGCCGGTTAACGGAACGCTCGCGCAGCGTAGCTTTCCGCGGTCTTTCGTCAATTGCAGTAATCCGGCCCGCCGGTCCACGCAAACAGCATCGCAACACCCCAATCCCCAACACCCGCGGTGCCCAGACCGGCGCAGTCAGGGACAGGACCCCTAGCTCCAGCCAACGCTGCCAGCGCGGGCGCGCCGGGGCGCGCTGCCCCGCAGGCCCTGCAACCGATCAGATAATCCAAGCGGAAGCCACCCCCTCGATTACTGCCGGTAATTCTAATGCGCGTTTAAGATGAGGCTTAAGCGCGCCGGGATTTTCGCGGCTGGCAAGGCGCGAGGAAGGCGCATATCCAAACGGCTCTGTGACTGACGAGCAACGCCGCCAGCGGTGAAAAGACCCAGCGATTACAACTCATCTTAAACGCGCATTAGAATTAGCGAGATCATACGATTGTAACACTTGCAAAGTGAGCCCCGTCGCACCGGTCGAACCAACCTGACCGGTCAGTCCTGTGTTACTTTTTCACCGGGCCGGGACACCTTTTCTCCTCCTGAACGGGTGACGACGCGAACGGATGAAGCATGGTTTGGGCGCGTCGCCGGAGGCACGGAACTGGATGGAGGGCGTTTCCGGCGCGAGGTGAGATAGCTCAGATAGCGCCGGGCGTTCGCGGGAACGTCGTAGTCTGGCAGCAGCTCCAGGCATCTAGCCTCAAAGCGCGCGTAGTTTTGTTCGATCTCGGCTATCGCTTTCGCCAGCGCCTCCGGTTCGGGTTGCGCCACCACGCCCACGCTGGTGGAGCGGACAAAGTCCTTTCCGCCATTTTGGGGGTAGTCCGTGGTCACCGTCGGGACGCCGCAGGCCATGCACTCGACAATGGATTTGGGCAATCCCTCACGTTCCGAAGGCAGGATGAAAATGCGCGCCTTCGCCAGCACCGCCAGCTTCTGCTCGTCACTCACAAACCCGTGAAAGACCACGTTGCGATCCTGCGCATGCCGGACCTTCAACTCCTCCAGCATCCCCCCGCCCCCGACGAGATGGATCTCCGCGTTTTTGGCATAGAGGCGATTGAACGCCAAGACGGACGCGATCGCGTGCTCGGGATGTTTGTGCGGCTCCAAGCGCCCGAGAAACACGATGTGCTGTTTGCCGTTCGAGCGGAAGTGCGACGTAAACACCGAACTCGGAATGACACTCAGGTGGTCGTCGCTCCCGACGTTGGTCGCCACCAGCGCCCGCACCGGGTCACTGATGCACACGACGTGATCCACCGTGCGGAACATAAACCAGTTGATCACCCGCCACAGCCGCGACAGCCGATACTCGACGAAGTCCAGCGCGCGCACCGTTCCCCGCGACACCATTAATCGTGAGAGGAGGGATGGCAGCACGGGGAACTGATTATAGACTATGCCGTCATATCCTTTGAGCCGCCCGCGCAGCGACCAGGTGAACCCGAGGATGGAACGTACCGGCCGGCCCAGAATTCCCTTCTTATAGTAGTTCGCATCCCGATAGGTCCGGAGTATCCGCACCCGGTTGACGGTCTCCTCGGCGGGCAGCTTGCCGGTGTGATCAATGGTGAAGACATCCACCGAGTGACCAAGCCGGGCGAATTCCTCGGCGAATTCCTTGAAGCGGATTTCCTGCCCGCCAACGCTTGGCGGAAACAATTCAGTGACGAGCGCGATTTTCATGACATCATTCCTTCGTGTTGGAGCAGCAGCCGGAGACCCTCCTCAATGCCGATTTGCGGCGTCCAGTCCGTCAGTTCCCGCAGCCGTCGGGTCGAGGCCTTTTGGTGCATCTTATCCGACGGACGAAACCGCGCCTGATCCACGCGTATCTCGATCTCCCGCCCGAGATTGCGCCCAATTGAATGCACCAACTCTTCGCCGGAATACTCGAGGCCAGTGCCGAGATTGACTACCTCATACGGCTTGGCGCGCCCGGTCTGAGAGAGGAGGATGATTCCCCGGGCCATGTCGGCGACATAGATATAGTCCCGCTTGGTCTTGAGATTACCCAGCTCGAGATAGGGCTGCTGTTTCAACTGCTTGATTATTTCCGGGATAAGATGCTCGTTAGTCTCGTAGGGGCCGTAACAGTTGAAGAACCGGATCGTCATGACCCGGGTGCGGCCCCGGCGGGCGAAGTATTCGGCAATGCCTTCGTCCAGATGCTTCGAGCAGCCGTACACATCCACGGGCTGCGCCGCGCCGCTCTCCAGCAGCTCGTTTTCATCACTGGGATAGATCGCGCCGGTCGAGGCCATCACCACCTTGGAAACGCCCGCCTGCTCACAACTGTCGAACACCGAATAAGTGCCCTCGACATTGATACGGATGGTCTGGAGCGGATGCCGGTTGCAGTAGGGAATAAAATGCAGCGCCGCCAGGTGAATGACCACGTCCGGCCGGAAACTCAGGACACACGCGTGCAACGCCGTAAAATCCTCCACCTTGCCCTTGGTTACCTGCAATTGCGGATGCCGGGCGAACTCCTTGATGTTGGCCTCCCGGCCGAACGAGAAGTCATCGTAAATGGACACCGAGTGCCCCGCCGACAACAACTGTCGCACCACCTCTCGCCCAATAAAACCCGCCCCGCCAGTTACAACATATTTCATAAATGTACAACGCCTAACGACAGGCTATCTCTGGGAGTCGGCATAACCGCCACCTCCGGTCTGACTATTTCCACCGCCATGAAGAGCGCAAGCCCTTACGCACTTCCAGATTGTCGGTCTGGGCACCCCGGAATTGTGGTAGCAATGCGACAGAGGATACTGCCACCCCTCCCACCAGCGTTGTCTTGTCGCACCATCGCCCCAGTCGAGGGGCGCCCAAGCGTGCGCACTTCCCTTGAACAGGATACTCGAGCTCTGGACCGGTGCCGTGTCCGCGTCAACTGGCTGAAGAGAGAGTAGCTTGGCCATAGGTCATCCGCCGGTAGTGAAGTTATTCCTTGAGTCCGCCATGCTGACGGCGTGATCGGGAACCGGGCTGCCGCGCCGATACGGACAGGCTGGCACG
>BJHT01000141.1 GCA_014193395.1 Verrucomicrobiota bacterium | reverse complement strand
AAAAACTCCCGGCTCACCGCCGCCTCTTCGCCCGCGCCGAGCCGCACCTGCCGGTCGCCCGTGAGCACCTCGCACAACACCAATGCCGCGAGCGGCCCCGGCTGCCGCTGCTCCTGCACCTGTCGCCACAGCGGCAGCGCCGCCTCCAGTTCGCCGTTGAACATCAGCGCCTCCGCCCGTTGCGCCAGCAGCGCCGCGTTCTCGGGCAGGGCCCGACGCGCCTCGCCCGTCCAGTCCAATGCGAACTCGAGAAACTCCGCCCGCCGCAGCGCTATCTCGCCGCCCAACTGCCACGCGGCCGCATCCGCGGGCCGCTCGCTCACCTGCGCGTGCAGCACCTCCAGCGCCGCGACCGGTTCGTTCTGTGCGACCAGAAACCGCGCGTAATCCAAGCGCACCGGCCCCAGCTTCGATCCCTGCCGGAGCGCCGCCACGAACGTCGCGCGCGCCTCCTCCGTGCGGTCCAAACCCACCAGGCACGTCGCCAGGCATTGATACGGCCCGGCCCCGAGGATGTCCGGATTGATCGGCGTCAGCGCCTGTTTGTCCCGTTTCGCAATGCACTCGCGGAACTCGACCGCCGCTTCCTCCAAACGCCCCAGCCCCACCAGCGCGAGGCCTAGGAAAAAATGCAGGCTCGCCGTCAGCCCCGGCGTCCGCGCCAGTGGCGAACGCAACACCCGCACCACTTCGGTGAAACCGCCCGCGCCCGTCAGCCGCGTCGCCATCTGCGTGAGCAGCGCCTCGCGCAACTCCGGCGGCACATTCTGCGGCGGCAGCTCGGACATCAGCGCGTGCGCTTCGTAGTAGTAATCCAGCCCCGCGTTCAAATGCCCGGCGCGCGCCAGCTCAAGGCCGAGGTTCATTATGAGATTCGGTTCGTTCGGCATCTCCTCGATCGCCTTCAACAGCAGATGCAAATTGCGCGCCTGCTTGTTCCGGCCGCGCACCATTTCAACCGAGTAGCCGTAATGCAGCAGCTCCGTCTTCCCGAGTTCCACCGTCGTGCCCCACTCCTCGCACCGCACCACCACGCTGCTGAACACCTGCTCATGCACGCGCCCGACATAGAACAACCCCGGCGCATTGCGGAACAACCGCGGCACAAAACTGCGGCCCTCATTTTCCCGACCCACGTCGATCAGCGGAAAGCGAAACGCCATCACGTTCGCCGCGCGCAGCTCCTGCACCAGCGTCTCGCGCCCCTGCGGCGTCAGCTCCTCGTCTGCGTCGATGAACAGAATCCACTCGCCGCGCGCGTGCTCCAGCGCCGCGTTGCGCGCCGCCGAGAAGTCCTCCGTCCACGCGAACGAATGCACTTCCGCCCCGTGTTCCCGGGCGATTTCCACCGTGCGATCCGTCGAGCCGGTATCCACGACGACGACCTGCTGCGCCAGCCCGCGCACCGCGCCGAGGCACTTGGCCAGAAAGCGCTCCTCGTTGCGCGCGATCACGCACACCGTCAGCCGCGGCTGCGCCAGGCCGCGCGTCAACGCCTCGGGCAACGCCGGCAGCTCGATCTGCGCCCGCCCTTTCGCCAGCCCGTTTTTCGTGAACTGCTGCGCCCGCTTCCACTTGGGCGTCAGTGCCCGCGCGTGCTCGACGCACTGCCGCGACAGCTCCGGCTGCAACGCCAGATGCGCGATCTCCGCGAGCAACAGCCAACCCTCCGGATGAAACGGCCGAGCCGTGATTGCCTCGACCGTTGCCGTCCAAGCCGCCGCCAGTTGATTCTTCCGCAGGAGTTCCGTCGCTGCGCCGAGCTGTCCCAAGCGCGCCGCCGCCGGCAGCACCAGCGGCTTGCCGCGCCGCGCCCGCCGCGCCCGCACGGTTTCCATTTCGTTCTGCACGCGCGCCGCGAGATTTTGCAGCCGCTGCGCCGCCACGCGCGCCGAGCGTTCCCACGTCCAGTCGCGCCGCGCCATTTCACCCGCGAGCCGGCCCTTCGCCGCGGCCTCGGCGCGATTGGCCGTGATCCAGCGCAGCCGCTCCGCCAGCGCCGAAGCCGACGGTTCGAGCAGCCAGCCCGTGTGAACCAGCTTCGTCCCGCTCACCTCGCCGCCAATGCTGCGCCGCTCTGCCGGCAGACGATACGCGTGCGTATCATCCGCAAAATCATCCGTCGCGCCGCCGCCCGTCACCACCACCGGCAGCCCGCACGCCATCGCCTCGAGCACCGGCAAGCCAAAGCCCTCGCCGCGATACGGATGCACCAGGCACTGGCACGCGGTGTACAATCCGGGCAACGCCTCGGGGGCCAGCTCCTCGTTCAGATACAAAATCTCCGGCGCATTCGACCGCGCCTGCGCCGCGCGAATCCGCGGCTCCAGGGTCTGGCCTGCATACACGCTGTTCCCGCCAAAATCCTTGATGACCAGGCAGACATCATCCGCCGCCGTGAAGCTCCGCAGATACGCCTCGAGCAGCACATCCGCGCCCTTGCGCCCGATGGTTCCACCGACAAACAGAAACTTGAACGCCTTGTTCGTCGCCAGCTTCATCGGCGGCGCGGCCGGCTGGAACCGCTGCGGATCAATGCCCAGCGGGACGGTCTTCACCTTCGCCGGATCGACTCCCGAATCCACATACACGCGCCGCACATATTCCGAGTACACCCAGATTTCGTCCGCGGTGTCGGCGCCTTTGACCCACGCCTCAGGCAGCGTGCCGAATTCCCACGGCTGCATCGCCACCCACGCGCCCTGCGCCGGGCGCGTCCAGTCCGGAGGCCACGCGTGCCGCACGGTGATCTGCACCTTCGGCGACGGCTTCGCGCGCAACCGCCGCGCCACGTCCTGCAATCCGGCCGGGAGCGCCGCATTCGCTGCGGCGGCCGCGTTCACGCAGCTCACCTGCAACCGCGGCTGCCGCCCGAGCTGCCGCGTGAACTCGCGGTTCACATGCGACAAGCTTCCGTAATCGAGAAACGATCCCTCCCAGTCCACGCACAGGCTTTGCGTCTTCCGTCCGGGAAATTCCGCCGCGACCGCCACCGCCCGCGCCGTCGCCGGCGGCAGCGCAGGCTGCCCGAGGCCGCGCTCGATTTCCGCCAACCGCTGCACGACCCGGTCGGCAACCGCCGCGCGGCTGTAATGCTTCACCATGTGGGCGCGGGCGATTTTGCCCTTGGCCTTGGCGGCGGCGGGCTGCTGCTGCACCTGGCGCATGAGCTCGCGCAGATGCTGCTCGGATGGATTGGCCCAGCGGTGCCCGTGGTAATGCCACAGCTCCGCCTCCACCGCCGCCACCTCCACCAACTCGTAGTCGAGGAGATAGGAGTTCTCCGCGTTCATGAACTCCGTGTTGCCGCTCCAGTTCGTGGCGATGACGGGCAGTTCCATCAGCATCGCTTCGTGATGCGGCCGGCCCCAGCCCTCGCCGCGGCTCGGCGCGACAAGGCAGTCGGCGGCCTTGTAGAGCCGCGGCAAATCTTCGGTCGCGACCTGGTCGGCCAGAATCTCGATGCGCGGCCATTGCTTGTCGCCCAGCCCGAGCGTCGCTGCGTGGGCGCGGATGCGCTGCCAGATGGCCTCGCGCGGGTCGCCGTCCGGCTGCGCGAACAGATACGTCCGCAGGTAGAGGCACACATCGTCCGCCGCCGAGAACTCGCGCAAATACGCCGCCAGCAGCACGTCCCAGCCCTTGCGCGAGGACCACTCGAAGACGGCCAGGAAATTGAACGCCGCACGATTGGGCAGCGGCAGCGCCGTGAACCGCGCCGGATCAAATTCGCTCGTGTCAACCGCTCCCGGCATCACCCGGAGCTTCGTGCGCTCGACGCCGCTGCCGGCGAAGGTCTCGACGTTGAACTGGCTCGGCACCCACACCTCGTCCATGCGATTGCACGCTTTCACCCACTCGGGCGCGATGCGGTCCGTCTCGAACATCGTGCGGCCGATGTGCCACTGGCCGTCCGGCAGCCGCAGAAACCCATGCGCCGGATTGTGCGAGATCACGATGCCCTTCTCCAGCGAGGCGAAACGATCACGCGCGGCAAAGAGCGTGGCGCGTTCCGCCGGCGGCAGGCCCGCGACGAACTTCTCCGAGTACAAATTGGTGTGATGGAACAGCCCGACCGTGCCGCGCTCGACCAGCGGGATCAGGAAATTGATCGCCTCGCTTGCATAGCCGCTGGGATTGAAAATCGGCCCGAGCCAGCGCACCGGCAGCCGCAGTGCCGGCACGGGCGCTTCGCCGAGAACGGCCTTCATCGCCCACTCGCCATCGCCATATTCCCGCGCGAGCCGGACCACTGCTTCCAGCCCGGCCGGGTCGCCCGCCAGCACGCTCAACCGCCGGGCGTGCCCGAGAAACTGCCGCGCCACCTCCGTTTGCCGGTTCGTGTAATTGGCGCGGGCATTGATGAGCAGATGATCCATCCGCATGATTCGCGAGCCGATCTGGGTGTAGCGCGGGTCATCGTGCGTGACGGTGCTGTGGCGATTGAACCGCACCCGCGCACCTGCGGCACGGAGTCGTTCGGCAAAATCCAAATCCTCGCCCTGATAAAATCCGCGCGCATCGTCCCAGCCCACGCGGTCGATCAGCTCGGTCTTCAACAGGCACAGGCCGCCGGTCGGATACACGAACGCGTCGTCCTCGTGGTACTCGAGCAACGTGTGTCCCCGCGGCCCGCCGCAGGTGGCCCAGTCCCAGAACCGCGTGCCGTCCGGGTTCAGCAGCCGCACGCACAGTACGTCGTAGTCTTCGCCGAATTGTTGCAGTCCCGTGTAGTAGTCGGCGTGAAACAGCATGTCGTCGTCCGCCACCACGCAGTGGTCGTAACGCGCGCGCCGCACCAGGGCGTTGCGCATCTCGCCGAGCCGTCCGCCGCGAGCCGCGTCCACCAGCGGCACCACGGTCACGTCGCCCAAGCCCGCCGGCACTTCACCCGCGACGAGGATTTCGTAAGCCGGCACGTTCAGCGCGCGGATGCTGGCGATGGTGTTGACCAGCTTGGCCGGCTTCTTGCCGTTGGTGATGAGACAAAACGAGTAGCCCGCCTCGCGTTTTCGTGACGGTCCCCCACGCGGCGTCGGGGCGAGCAGACGCACCGGAACCTCCGGGGCCGACGGCATGGGCGTGGACGCGGGCGTGAGCACGGAAACGCTGCCCCCAACCACGAGCGCGGCCCGCAGTTGCGCGACGATGTTCTGCAATTCCGCCTGGGCGGGCGACGCCGCCAGAGCCGCTTCGTAATGTTGCAAGGCTATCGGCAGATCTTCCTGATCCAACGCCGCCATGCCGGCGCGGATTTGTTCCTCCTGTTCGGCCGTCAACCCGGTTTCCGCCTGACGCCGCCGGTCCAGCTCGGCGAGATTGGCCCGCGCCAGCGGGTTGCCCGGCTCCACGCACAGCACGCGGTCGAGCACGCGTCGCGTCGCGTCGAGGTCGTTCAGTTCGTAAAAGCACTTGGCCGAGGTCAGCAGGATTTCCGTGTCGTTCGGCATCTGCGCCAGCAACTGCTGGCAGGCCCGCGCGCATTCGCGCCAGTCGCCCCGCTGCACCAGCACCTGCACGAGCAGCCGCAGTGCCCCGGGCGCATCCGGGTGGAGCTGGAGCGCCGCCCGGGCGTTCGCCTCGGCCTGCGCCAGCGGGTCGCCGCCCGCCGCGCTCGTTCGCGCGCCGGGTTGTTCGCCGCGCGCCACCGCCAGCGAGCGACGGAAGAAATCGCGATGCCGTTCCGCCTGTGCGCGCCAGTCGAAGGCGGGCTTCACCGCAGCCGCCGCGGCCGCGCCGAGCTGCAGGCGCAGCGCCGGATTGTCCCGCAGTTCCTCCACCGCCTGCCGAAAAGCCTCCGCCTGCCGCGCCACAATGAGGGCACTTTCGCGGTGCCGCAGATACTCGGGCACCGTGCCGTTGGCGGTCGTGATGATCGCGCGCCCCATCGCCGCGGCCTCGAGCAGCGAGTTGTTGTTGCCCTCGAAATCCGAGGCGCACACGTAGGCGTCGATGGAGTTGTAGAACTCCACCATTTCCGCCGCCGTCAACAACCGGTCGCTGTAGCCGCAGAAGACCAGCTCGACGCCGGGCAGGCGCCCCAGCGGCTCGATGATGTCCTCGAAGCCCTTGCGCGAACCCGAGCGGCGGTTGCCCGCCCAGCCGAGGCGCAGACGACCGCGACCCGACTGATCGGCGCGTGTCTGCGGCACGAAATGCCGGGTGTCCACGCCGTGACTGAGCAGTTCCACCGCCGGCAGTTCGCGCCGGAAAATTTCCTGCAGCTCGCGCGACACCGCATGTACCCGCTGGAATTTCGTGCGCAGGGTTTGCACCACATTGGCGAAACCCAGCGGCTGCCAAGCGCAGTGCGACCGGATGCCCGTGACGTATTTGCGCGGGTCCCGAATGCGCGCGGCCTCCACGAGATTGAACTCGAGCGGATAGATCAGATCGAAGTCCGCCTCGTTGAACACGAGTCCGCGGAAACCAACCGTGATGTCGAATTCATCGCTCAGCAGCGCCTGAAGCGTGCGCGCGTGCCGCTCGAAAATCCACTTCGGCACATCGGCGAGAATCAGGAGGCGCGGACGCGGCGCGGCGTGTGCGGGTTCGGCGGACGCGACTGGATTCGTCGTCGCGACGGCGGGCGCGGGCGTCGCGGTGATGAGTTCGGCGAGCCGATCGCGGACGACTTTTTCCGTTTCCATATCGCCGAGTTCGCCGAGGCAGTGGGCGAGCGCGGCGAGCGCGTCGGTGTCGTCGGGCGTTTGCTGGAGAATCTGATAGCAGGTCGCGCCGGCTTCCTGCCAGCGGGCCGAATCGAGACAAAGCGAGGCGAGCAAATGCAGGGCTTCGAGGCCCGTGGGATTTTCGGCGAGCGCGGCGCGCGCGAGCTTCTCGGCCTCGGCCAGCGCTTCCGCAGGCGCAAGGCCGGCGGGCGCGGGCCGCGCTTGGGCGATGGCAACACGGCGCGAGATATAGACCTTGCGGGGGATGCGTTCGTTGGCTTGCAGCACGGTTTCTAGGGCGAGGCCGTGGCGCAGCAGGCTCGCGCGCATGGCGGTTTCGCTGATGCGATTGCGGTACTCGCTGGGCCGACGCTCGGCCACGGGCTTGTGCAGATCGGGTGTCGCGAACTGGTTGTCGGGCACCAAGTCGAACGAGGAATCAATCGCGTCGAGCAGCAGAATGCCGTCATCGGCCAGCAGCGGGACGTAGCGGTCGAGCAAGCCGTCCACCGTGAAGCCGTCCATGTACATCGTGCAGTTGAGCGCCTCGATGAGCTGAAACGGGCCGGCGGGCAGGCGCTGCGGAGTTACCGCGTCATCCACCCAGAAGCGCGCGGACACGCCGCTTTCCTTCGCAAGATCGCCGGCGGCGGCGATGGCTTTTGGATCCACGTCGAAGCCGGAGAGATTGCGAAAGCCATGCTCGGCGTACCAGAACAGGTTGAAGCCCGCGCCGCAGCCGACGGAGAGAATGGCCGCGTCGGGAGCGAGCCGTTCGGCCGCCCAGTGGCACGGCTGCCAGACATCCCAGCGGCTGGCGCGTTCCTTCGAGATGTATTTGAACCACGGCTGCGCCTGATGCCGGTCCACGACCGCGTCGATCAAGGCCTGCGGCAGCAGCAGCTCCCGGCGGAGCCTCCGCGCAGCAGTGGGGGAAGAAATTTCGTGCGGACGGCTTGCGGCGTTCGGGTTGGTCCCGACGCCGGGCTGGCGCGCGATCCCCTGTTCGGCGGCCGCAAATTCCTGCTCATATTCCGCCAGCGTGCCGGGGCGGATCCCGAGTTCACGGGCCAGCTCGAAGACGCGGCGCATCGAGTCGAGAAACTTCTGCACATCGGCCTCGGTCTGCGGATACGGCGACGCGCCCGCGACCAGCTCGACATTGTGAAACATCATCACCAGCGGCCGGCAGATGCCGCCGCACGGCGGTTCGGCGGCGACGCGGCGCAGGATGTCGCACAGCGTGTTCGTGTCGGAATACCACGGGCGGAACCACCGCGGCTCGTCGGGATTTGCGCCCGCGAGAATCGTGACCGGCACTTCGAGCAACTTGCCGGGGCCGGGTTGCCACAGGTTGCCCGCCGGCCCGACGCGATAGGGAAACTCCGGCGAGTTGCGAAAATCAGGAAGCTTGCGGCCCTGTTTGTCGGTCCACACGACGTGCGGCGTGACGGAGGAATCCACGCGGTAGCCGAGCTCGCTGAGGATGCGGCCGGTGTGCTCGCTGACGCCGAAGCGGCCCGCGCGAAAACTGACCGGCCGTTGTCCGATCTGCTGCGCGAACAGCTCCGTCAGCACGGCCAGCTTGGCTCGCTCGGTCTCGGGGCCGTACTCGAACTGCATGTCGTCGGCCACGGAGTTGCCGAAGTCCCACGTTTCGATTTTGGGGAGAATGAAGTCGCCGTGCAGATGCGTGGCCAATTCCACGTCCTTGAGGCCGCGCAGCAGCTCGCACGACGCGCGGTCGCAGAGCACCTCGGGGCTGAGAAAATAAACCGGGCGCATGCCGAATTCCTGAAACAACGGCTGCAAGCGCCGGCCGATGCCGACCTCGACGCTCGCGAAGTTCAACGGGTGCCGGCAGTGCCAGTTCGGCTTTTTGTCGCACTCGGTATCAATGGTGACGAGGAGCTGTGGTTTCATAGGCGGGAGGGGATGCAGGTGGCGGAATTGCGGGTGAGATGGACATACAAAAAGCGGGGCGAGCGGTCTTCGAGGATGCGCACGTCGTGCGTGGCGGTGACTTCGGTGAGGAGCTTCGCGCCATCGGTGCCTTCGAGATGGATTTTGACCACGGCCTCCTTGACCTGGCGGAAGGCGTGCGAGCGGAGGATTTCAAACTCCGCGCCTTCGGCGTTGATCTTCATGAAATCCACGGAGCCGCCGGCCATGGCGACGAGCTGCTCGAAGCGGATCGTGCGCACCGTCACCTTGCGACTGTGCGTCCGGTTCACCAGCTCGCGATACAGAGTGTGGCCCTGGCTGTTGTTGGAGATGTGGAACTCGGTCTGGCCGCAATCGCGCGCGACGGCCAGGCGCAGCGGGATGACCTGCACGGGCGCGCGGCGCGTGAGGAACACGAAGTTCGCCGGCTCGGGCTCGAGCGCGAAGATCGTCGCGGTCGGATTAATCACGGCGGCGTTCAGCGCGAAATTTCCCACCCACGCGCCGACATCGAGAATCACCTGATGCTGCGGGCGCAACGCGGCCAGCGCGTAGGTCACCGCATCTTGATAACCCGCCGGGGCGTGCGGACTGCCGGTCGCGGCGCGGAAGGTCGTCTCCAGCGCGGGCTGCGCGGCCTCCCATTCAGCGAGCGAATAGCCGGACTGGAAGGCACGGGCAGTCGCGGTCCCGCTTGCGATAGCGGATTCGCGGGCCGGAGCTTCGGGGGTCCGAGGCGTTGGCGGGACAACAGTCGGGCGAATTGGCTGAGCCGCGGGCACGGGCGGCGGCGCAATCGGGAGCGGCTGCGCCTGCGCATTCAGCGCGGCGTGGAAGGCGTCGCGCCAGAGCGGCGCGACTTTGGCCCAGGCGCGGGCTTCGCGGACGGCGGGGGCGATTGTGTGGCCGGTTTGTCGGACGAACTCCGTGTTGCAGCGGCACCATTGCAGCGCGGCTTGGAAGGCTTCGACCTTGCGCTCGACGATCAGGCCGCTGCGCCGGTGCTCGACCAACTCGGGCACGATGCCGACATCGACAGCGACGGGGAAACAGCCGCTGGCCATGCCTTCAATCAGCGGACGCGGATCGCCTTCGCCGGTCGAGGCCACGCACAGTACGTCGATCGAGCGATAGAACTCGGCCATCTGCGCGGGCGGCACGTCACCGCCGGCGATGCGCAGTTCAAAATCGGAGCCGGTGGCGGGCAGCAGGATTTCCTTCAACCCTTTGCACGGATCTTCGCGGTTGCCCACCCAGCCGACGCGCAACGGTCCTTCCGGGCGCGGGCCGTCGGAGTATTGCGCGGGGACGATGCCCTTCGGCGCGAGGTAGGTCGGGCGGAAAGGGGCGAAGATTTTTTGCAACCGCAACGAGGGCACGATCAGCGTGGCGGCGTCGCCGAGATGACGGGCGACGGTCTGCTCGGGCGTGAGCTGGCCGAACTTTTCCTCCAAGGCCCAGCGGTGGCTGGTGACTTGTTTGAGCACGCGGCGGGGATCGAAGCCGAAGCGATGGTGGTAGTCCTCTCCCCAGAACATCACGACGAGGAGATCGTGTTCCCAGGCCCGCAGATCGGGCTGTTGCACGACGTACTCGATGCGGAACTCGAAATCATCGCGCAGCGCCTCGGCGACGCCGTGGGCGTTGGTGTCGAAGGCCCAGCCGGGGCGGTCGGCGAGGAAAAGAATGCGCGGCTTGCGGGTGCGCGCGGGTGATGCTGCGGGCGCTGCGCACGGTTCGGGGTGCGGCGGGCGCGCGGTGGTGGACGGCGGGACTGGCGGGCGGGCCGCCCGCGCTCCGGCCGCGAGCGGTGCGGAATCGGTGCGGGAACTGAAGCGGACGGGGATTTCCGACAGCGTGAACAAGCGTTTGCCCGTGGGTGTGGCGGGGATGTCGGTCACGGTGCGCCAGGTGACTTTCGCAGGCGGGCCGACGTGTTCGCGAATGATGGCGGCGATTTTCTCGAGTGTGTCGGCGTTGAACTTGCCATCGGGGACGACGTTGATTTCGAGGTCGCCCGTGCGCGCCTGGCGCACCTGGAACATGCGGATGCCGGGCTTCTGATAAAACAGATGCGTGAAGAATTCGCCGTGGATCAGCCGGCCGTCGGGCGCGGTGATGGTGTTGGCGGTGCGGCCCTGGATGTGCGCGATGCGCGTGAAATTGCAGTCCGTGTCGCCGCCGGCCGCCGCGGGCGCGGTGCCGACGTCGCCGATTTCGTAGCGCAGCAGCGGCATGGCGTAGTTCACGAGGTCCGTGATGATCAGCTTCCCCTCTTCGCCCGGCGCGGCGGGCGTGCCGTCGCGGAGGATTTCAACCAGACGGACGTCGTCGGCCACGCGCAGGACGCGGTGCTCGCGGTCCTCACAGGCGATGCAGGAGATTTCGCGAGCGCCGTAAAAATTGAAAACGGGCGCGCCGAATGCGGCCTCGATGTCGCGGCGCATCTCGGGCGTGAGCGTCTCGGCGGCGGACTCGACCGCGTGCGGGCGCACGGGCGGCAGGCCGCGGCTTTTGATGAACTGCGCGACGAGGTGCAGCGAGCCGGCGTAGCCACGGATGGTACGGGGCTGCCACACGATCAGTTCCTTGATAAAGCGCTCGATCTGTTCCTCACGGCAGTTGAAGACGTTCAGCCATTTTTCATTGGCCGGAATGGTGGGCGGGAAGTCGCGGTCCGCGCCCCAGATGAGGGCGAGCTTGTCCTCGTTGACCGCGCCGAGCCAGCGGCGGAAGCGCTCCTTGGCGGCCTCGACCCAGAGCTGCGCGCGCGGGTCGCGGTAGAAGACGAGCGGTTCGCCGGTCGAGCCGCCGGTGGCGTTTTTGATCCAATCGTGGCGGGCCGCGCCGGTGGCGAGCATGGCCTCGAGGTTCGCCTGGATTTCCGCCTTGGTGAGGATGGGCAACGTGGCCAACTCGGCGAGCGAGCCTAGCTGCGGCGCGCGGCCGGTGTGCGTGGCGAGGCGGCGGCGATGAAAGGGAACGTGGGCGACGGCGTGGGCGAGCAGGGCGTTGACGCGGTCGAGCTGCAACTGCTGCAACTCGGCAGTGCTGAGCCACTGGTTCAACTCGGCTTCGACGCGGACTTGTCCGGGATGGTCGGCTAGGCAGTGCATGAGGTGTAGTTCTGGTGGGTGGCGGGATTGAGTTCGCAGTGGCCCTGCCAGCCGCGCGGCACGATGGCGGCGGCAAGCTGGTCGTACGTGAACACGCCGCGGCGCGTGACAAACACGGGCATCTGCGCGGCGGCGAGCACGGGGAAGCGCATCCGCTCGAAACAGCCCCGCAGCAGCGGCAGTTTGCGATGATCGAGCCGCAGCAGCGCGCCGTGGGCGAGGTCGGCGGCGGCGGCGGATTCGCTGAAGGTGATTGCACCGACGGGCAGCGGATGGGTGACGAGCGGGCCTTCGCCCTGGCCGCAGATGAGCGCGTCAGTGAGGCTCACGACGCGGCGTTGCACGGTGTCGTGCAGGCGGCCCGTGGCGTCGCCGTAGAGGAGGCAGCGGTTGAGGTCGAGGTTCATCCGCCAGCAGGTGTCGTTGCCGTGCCAGCCGCCCTCGATGTCCGTGTCGGCGAAGCGGCCGTAGAGCGCGAAGAGCGCCTCGGCACGGCCCACCCAGACGTCGTGGGCGGGCGTGCCGATGACGCGGTTGGCGGCGTCGTAGTACAGTTCGGCCGCGTGTTTCCACCAGGTGAAACCGGGGTAGCAATCGCCGCCGATGTCCGAGCCGCCGAAGCGATGATGCGGCAGGTAATCCTTGTTGCCGTTGATGCCGACGAGGTTTTTCAACGCGGCGGTGAGGCCGGATTTCCGATGCGTCTTGAGCTTGGGCAGGTTGATGACGACGTCGGCCTCGAACACATCGCGGGCGAGGAGATATTGATGGCGGCCCCGGCAGTGGGTCTTGGCGAGCTGGTCGGGGTCGTAACAAGTGACGCGGAAATTGCGGTCGGTGGTGAGGGGTTCGAGGAGGCTGTCGGCGCCAAGATCGAAGAGGACGTAACGACCGGTCGCGCGGCGTTCCTGCTCGACGTCGGCGGCGAGCGAGTCGCCGTGCATGACGGTGCGGCGGAAATCAAGGATCTCGACGGGCACGCCAGCGGCAGCGCGGCGCAGCTCGACGACCAACGCGGGCGTGACCAGCTCCTCGAATTTGCAGCGTTGCAGCGGGGCGTCGGCGATGACGATGCGCGCCGGGCGGCAGGCGGCGACCTGTTCCACCACGGCCCGCAGCACGGCGGGATGCGTGACCATGCAGTCCATGCCGGCGCCGGATTTGTTCAGGTGCAGCACCCAGTTGGGCTTGATGAGCACGCGCTCGCCGGCGCGCACGAACGCGCTGAAACCGCGGTCATCGCCAAGGTAGAGGCGGAGGGATTCGGCTACGAGTTCGCGGACGCGCGCGGGTTCGTAGCGGGCGTCGGCGGCGACGGCGATGCCGACGCGGGCTTCTTTAATCACCGGCTCGACGGGCTGGGAGGGAGCGGACGGCTGCGTCGCCGGTGCGCTGGTGGAATCGCGCAGCTCGACGGCGGCAGGATGCGCAGGCGTGGCCGCAGACGCGGGCGCGGGCGTGCCGAACTTCTCGTTGTAGGCCGCGGTGATTTTGGTCAGCAACTGCTCCCATTGCTTCGGCTCGGTGTAATCGTTCATCGCCCGCCGCCAGCCGCGGGCGGCGATGGCGCGGCGTTCGTCGGGGTGCGCGAGGTAGTAGCGCGTTTTGTCGATGCACTCCTCGAGGGTGTCGAAGCCGACGATTTCCTCATCGAGCTTGAAGAGCGGGTGGAGATTTTTCTTGTTGTCGCAGATTTGCATCACGCCGAACGCGGCGAGGGTGACGAGGCGGGAGTTACAGGGGCCGATGGAATTGTGAAGGTTCCAGCCGATACGGGCCTGCCGGTACACGGCGGCGGGTTCGACGTGTCCGCCGGGCCAGCCGCGGCCGCGCACAAAGGCGTTGGGAAATTCCCGCACCAGACGTTCGATGCGCTGGGCGCGGTCGCTGGCGTTGTAGATGCGTTCGCAGAGCATCACGATGTCGTGCTCGCGCGGCTCCGTGAGGATGCGCTCGAAGGTGAGGCCGGGGTCGGTCAGCTCGGGGCGGATGGCCTGGTAGAGCCAGTCGATGTGGCGGCAGCCCCACGAGCGGTAGAGGTCGAGGCAGGCGAGATTGCTGATGAGCGAGACATCGAACGCGGGCGCGACCGGGCGCGAGAGTTTGTCCGAGCTTTCGGGATCGTCGGCGCAGGTGAAGACATTGAGCGTGGGCAACTGGCGGATGAACTCGGGATGCACCATCGCGCCGCCGCAGGCCACGAGCACGTCGCCGCGGCGCGCGTGACTGGCGATCTCGGCGTAGGCCGCGAGCAGTCCGGGGTGGCGCTGTTGCCACGCCGCGTCGAGTTTCGGAAACGGCCACCAGCCGTCGGGACAGGGGATGCCGATGGAATGCACGTCGTAGCCGAGCGCGCGGATGCGGGAGTTCCAGCCGTTTTCCTCGGCGACGCGGTCGGGGCCATAGTTCGGATAAACCCAGAGGAAGCGGGTGGTGCGAAAGCGCTCGGCGGGGCTGGGGGTGGGAAGGTTCTGCGGGGTCGTCGTGGTTTCGATCCGGGGAGCGGCAGCGGGCTGCTGCTGCGTGTTTGCAAGGGGTTTGCGCCACACGCCCATCCACGAGTGGCGCAGGTTCACGATCTCGGGGGAGAAGCCTTTCTGGGCGAAGAAGAGTTCCACGCCGCGCATCACGGCGTCGATCCAGTCGAATTTGCGGCGGAGGCCGGGATTGAAATCGTGCCAGACGAGGTAGCCGCCGGGTTTGACGCGGTCGAAAACCTGGAGGCTGTCCTTGAGCACCGCGGCGGTGTCGTGCGCGGCATCGACGAAGACGACGGCGAAGTCGCGCAGCTCGGCGGGCATCGTCCAGTTGCAGGTGTCGGCGTAGATCTGGTTGATCCCCGTGATGCCGTGCGTGCGGAAGTACGCGCCGATTTGCTCCTTGGTGAGGAGGTGCGTGATGAGCTGGCCGCTGGTGGCCTGATATTGCTCGGGCAAAATGTTGACGGTGTGAACGATGCCGCGGCCGGCGAGATTGGTGGCGAGCTTGTAAGCACTGCGGCCGTGGGAGGTGCCAAGGTCAAGGCAGTCGCCGGCGACGTTGGCGGCGAGCGTGGTGAGGACTTCCGCGTCACGGCGCTGGCGCGAGTTGAGATCGCAATCGGTTTCCACCACGTCGATGTCGGTTTCGATAATCGCGCCGTCGTGCGGCAGGCCGAAGTGGCGTTTGAAGTCGGCGAGCGGTTCGACGGTGGTGATGCGCAACGGGGGGGGGGCGGCGGGGGCGGGCGCGGAGGACGTGGTCGCGACTGCGCGCGCCGGAGCGGGGTGGAAGAGGAGCCGTTCGGCGGCGATGGGCGAGGGCGGCATAAGAGTTTGGAGAAGGGGCGGTTCAGCGGGGCAGAGCGACGGCGGCGCGAGCGCAGGGCGGATGCGCGGTCGGGTGCGGCGCGTGGCGGGGCTGCCCAAAGGTGTGGCTCGAGTTTGCAGGGTTCACCGCTTGGGTTGCGGAGCAGTCAGCGGGCCAAGCGGAAATAGCGGGGATTTGCGGGGCGAAACCGCGCTGTTGCAGGGTGAACGGGGTGGTTTTCGCCGGTCAACGGGCAGGTTTTGCCGGACGAGGGTGCAGGAGGAAGGGGAGCAGGAACGACGTTGGCAGGGGAATTTGGGGCAAGGGAATGGATTGGCGACCGGTCGGAGGTACCACGGTGAAATTCTCGCGGCGCACGAGGATTATGGCGCGCGGGCGGTCCCCCGCCCGCAGCGGCTCCGCCCCCGGCGAAGGCGCATGAAATTCCAAACGCCCCGGCTCGGATGGTGCCGCTGCGACCGGGGACCGGTCGCGCTCCGCTTTGCTTGCGGCTGTCAGGTGCCGTCGGGGCCGCTGCGGGCGGGACGCCCGCGCTCCTAGCGCGCGGCGGCGTGCAGCACGGGAGCGGGGGTGATTCCAAACCGGCCGGGCACGGGCAGCGGCGCGAGGGCGGGCTGGGGCCGCGGCGCGCGGACAGGGCGCGCGGGCGCGGTTTCCCATGAACTCAAACGATCCGTCGCGGCCGTGCGGTGGAGCCAGGAGCGGTGGATTTCCTCGAAGGTGGTGCGGAGATTTTTGGTGATGCCCCAGCCGGGATAGTGCGCCTTGAGTTTGGAGAGATCGGAGAGGTAGCAGATGTGGTCGCCCTGGCGGTTTTGGTCCACGTATTCGTGGCGCATCGGCTTGCCGGAGATTTCGGAGATGAGCGCGAAGGCTTCGAGGATGGAGATGGAGTTGTCGCGACCGCCGCCGAGATTATAGACCTCGCCCGTGCGGGGAGCGGCGATGAAGCGGCGGATGAATTGCACGACATCGTAGGAATGGATGTTGTCGCGGACTTGTTTGCCGCGGTAGCCGCACACGCGATAGGTGCGGCCTTCGAGAT
>BJHT01000140.1:4951-16148 GCA_014193395.1 Verrucomicrobiota bacterium | reverse complement strand
TCAATCCCGCCACCAGCCGCTCGAACCCTTCCAGAATCGCGTCGTGCGGCCGCGCGGCGTAGGCGACGCGCAGATGACAGCCCGCGGTCAGCCCGAAGGCACTGCCCGGAATCACCGCCACGCGATGTTCGCGGATCAGCCGCGCGGCGATCTCCATCGGCGGGCGCTCGGTGGCGACGCGCAGCAAAAAATAAAACGCCCCGTCCGCCCGCGGCACGACACAGCCCTCGAGTTGCGCCAATGCCCGCCGGGCCGCAACGCGCGTCTCCGCCAACGCGCGCAGTTTCTCCAGCGGATACGCGCGACCAACCCGCAGCGCGCCGACCGCCATGAACTGCGAAATCACCGGCGGACAGATGATCAGCGTGTCCTGGATTTTCAGCGCCGCCGCCTCGAGCTGCGCGGGCAGCACCATCCAGCCGATGCGCCAACTCGCGGCCCCGTAGGCCTTCGACAGCGAGAACAGCGAGATCGTGTGCGCCCCGCTGCCCGGCAGCGAGCCGGGCGAAAAATGCGTCGCGCCGTCGTAGGTGAAATATTCGTACGCCTCGTCATGCACATGAAAAATCCCGCGCGCCGCGCACAATTCATTCACCTCGCGCAGCACGGCCTCCGGATACACGGCACCGCTCGGGTTGTTTGGCGAGACCGTCACCACGGCGCGCGTGCGCGGCGTGAGCGCGGCGCGGATGGCAGCGGGATCGAGCTGATAATTTTCGTCGGTCGGCACGAGGACGGGGCGGCAGTTCGCCATCGTGATGGCCATCTCGTGGTTGAAGTAATACGGCGTGGGCAAAATGATTTCATCGCCGGGATCGGCGATCGCGAGCAATGCGGTGAGAAACGCATTGTTGCCGCCGGCGGTGACGAGCACCCGGCTGGCGGCGTTGAGGCGGATTCCGTTCTCGGTGGCGAGTTTGGTTTCGATGGCCTGCAGCAGGGCGGGAATGCCGGCGACGGGCTGGTATTTGTGGTGGGCGGGATCGGCGAGGAAGGGGGCGATTTGTTCCAGCGCGGCGGGCGGCGGGCCGTAGTTCACCACGCCCTGGCCGAGCGAAATGGTGCCGGGAGTAGCGCGAATCAATTCTGCGATGACGGGAATGATCGGCGTTTGAACAGCGCGGAGGCGAAGGGATTCGTGCATGACAGTCGTGCGCGGACGGGGAGGAAGTGGTCGGAGCGACAGGATTTGAACCTGCGACGTCTTGGCCCCAAACCAAGTGCTCTACCAAACTGAGCTACGCTCCGATCAAGCGTGCGGGAGTATTCCCGATGCGTCGGCGCAGGCGCAACGCCAATCTCGATTGGCACACGGCAGCGCATCCCACCCCAGGCGTGGTAGGGCCGCGCTGCGCGCGGTCCCGACCTTTTCCCGACCGAGGCATGGAACGTTCGGAGATGATGATTGAAAACCCGCACGTCGGCGGGGAGGAGGTCACGGCCCCGCACAGCGCGTCCCTACCTGGACGTGCGGGGCACAGCTCACTTCCGCAGCAGCGCAAATTCCATCGCGTCCACCAGCGCGTGCAAGCTCGCCTCGATGATGTTTTCGCTTACGCCCACGGTGCCCCATTCGCGCTTCCCGTCGGTCGAGGTGATGAGCACGCGGGTTTTGGCGGCGGTGCCGGTGGCACTGTCGAGGATGCGCACCTTGTAGTCCGTGAGGGCCACGTCCTTGAGCTTTGGGAAGAAGCTGGCGAGCGCGCGGCGCAGCGCGCCATCGAGGGCGTTCACGGGGCCGTCTCCCTCGGCCACGGTGTGCGAGATTTCATCGCCAACGCGGACCTTGATGGTCGCTTCGCACACCGATTCACGCGCGTCGTGCCGCATCGAGACGTGATAGGCCTCGACGGTAAAACGCGGCGACTGCTGGTGCGCGAGGATGGCGCGGATGATGAGCGCGAGCGAAGCCTCGGCGGCCTCGTACTCATAGCCCGCGTGTTCGCGCTGCTTGATGGTATCGAGGATTTCCTTCAACTCGGGCGAATCGTTGGTGAGCCGCAGCCCGAGGCTCTGCGCCTTCATCACGATGTTGCTGCGGCCGGCGAGGTCGCTGATGAGAATGTTGCGCGCGTTGCCAACGAGCTCGGGATCGATGTGCTCGTAGCTCGCGGCGAGTTTTTGGATCGCGTTGACGTGCGTGCCGCCCTTGTGCGCGAAGGCCGACGAACCGACCCAGGGCTGGCGTGGGTTGTGGCGGATGTTCGCGATTTCATCCACGAACTGGGAGAGGTCCTTGAGCCTACGCAACGACCCCGCGGGCACGCAGGTTTGCTTCAGCTTCAACGCGATGCACGGGATCGCGCTGATGAGATTGCAGTTACCCGTGCGCTCGCCGTAGCCGTTGACCGTGCCCTGCACATGTGTCGCGCCGGCCGCGAGGGCGGCGAGCGCGTTGGCCACGCCGAGGCCGATGTCGTCGTGCGTGTGGATGCCGATTTTGCAATTGAGCTGGCCCTTCGCCGCAGCGGTGACCGCCGCGATTTCGGTCGGCAGACAGCCGCCGTTGGTGTCGCACAACACGATGAAATCCGCGCCCGCCTGCTCGGCCGCCTGCCAGGTGGCGAGCGCGTATTCGGGATCCAGCTTGTGGCCGTCGAAGCAATGCTCGGCGTCGTAGATCACGAACTTCCCGTGGTCCTTCAGGTAGCGCACGGTGTCGCCGATCATGCCGAGATTCTCGTCCGGCGTGCAGCGCAGGACTTCCTTTACATGCAGCATCGAGGTCTTGCCGTAGATCGTCACGACGGGCGTGGCGGCTTCGATGAGCAGGCGCACCTGATCGTCCTGCTCGACGGGCACGCCCTTCTTCCGGGTCGAGCCGAACGCAGCGAGTTTGGCGTGCTTGAATTTCTTCCGTTTGGCCTGGGCGAAAAACTCGATGTCCTTGGGATTGCTGCCCGGCCAGCCGCCCTCGATGTAATGGACGCCGAAGAGATCGAGCTTGTCGGCAATGCGCAGTTTGTCCGCGACCGAGAAGTTCACGCCTTCACCCTGCGAGCCATCGCGCAAGGTCGTGTCATAGATTTCAACGTCTGTTTTCATAGGGTTTCCGCCCGCTGCGGAGCGGGGTATCTACCCGACGCGACGGGGGAAGCAAAGCGCAATTGCCGCGGAAAATGGGCGCGGCGGAGGAGGAAGCTCAAAGCATAAAGCTCAAGGGAAGGACGAAGTTCAAAGGCCCAAGCTCAAAGCTCAAGGGAAGGGCCAAGCTCCAACCAGCATTTGGTCCCGGAGTGCGCCCGTCCTCGGGCGCAGCGACGTGGAACGGAGCGAGGCGCGGGAAATTTCCACGGCTTCCGTGCGTGAGGACGTCGCTGCGGCCGGGGACGGCCGCACTCCGGGAGCGGTGCGGGCGCGCGGGACGCGCGCGTTCACGGGGTGGCGACAGCTTGTCGCCACAGGCTGGATGGTGACGAGCCATCGCCACCCCTGGGACCGGCGGAGCGCGCCCGTCTCGGGCGCAGCGGCGGGGAGCGCAGTGAGGCGTGGGTAATTTCCACGGCCCTCGTGCGGGTGGACGTCGCTGCACGTAGCAACAGGCGACAGGCTGTCGCCTCCCCAGTATTTCCACGGCCCTCGTGCGTGGGCACGTAGCGGCACATTTGCACTCACTGGGAGCGCTCCACGCGGAAGCGGTCTGAACGCCGCGCGCCGTGGCGACTGCCGCTTGTATCGGGGGAAGACGCGAACTAACGTGCGCCGCATGAAATCCCGGCTCGCTGCCTGTTCCCGCCGTCATTGCTTGTTCGGCATCGCTTTTGCCTTCGCCTACATCCTCTCCATCGCGGCCCCGCGCGGCGCGGGTGCGGCCGAGACCAAGACCATCCGGTTGCGCAATGAAATCATCCGCACCGAGGCGACGCCCAAGACGGCGAAAGGCCCGCAGGCATTGGTCGCCGACGCGCCGGTGTCGGGGCTTTTCCTCGTGCAATTGCAGGGACCGCCGCAGACCGCCTGGCGCGAGGAGTTGGTGCGCGCGGGGGTGACGCTGCTGCGGTTTGTGCCCGAAGACACCTTTGTGGCGCGGCTCGACCGGGCGTCGCTGGCGCGGGTACGGGCGCTGCCGTTCGTGCATTGGGTCGGCGTTTATCGGGCGGATTACAAGGTGCATGGGAAGGTCCGCGAGGCGATCACCGGGAAGCTGTTGAACAACGTCGCGTCCGTGCGGGTGCTGCTTGCGCCGGGCCTTGGCGCGGCGGACCGGCTGGGGGTGCGGCGCGGGATGCAGCGCGTGAGCCGCGAGACGGCGCACGGTTTCGGCACGGTGATGGAAGGCGCGGCGACGCCCCGGCAACTCGCGGCGCTGGCCAATTCTCCGGCGGTGCTGTGGATCGAGCCGGCCGCGCAGATTCGGCTCTTCGATGAGGTGGCGGTGAAAATCATCGCGGGCGGCGAGACCGGGCACGGGACCAATCCCGACCTCGGCGAGGGGGAAACGCCGCCGGTCTCGGACATTCGCACGAACCATTTTGCCGACGTGCATCTGCTCGGTTTCGACGGGCGCGGCGTGACCGTGTCGGTCGCGGACAGCGGCTTGAACAACGGCGATGCCGCTTCGATGCACCCGGATTTGCGCGGGCGCGTGGATGCTTTTTTCTATTACGGAAAACTCACCGACGCGGCGGATGAACACAGCCACGGCACGCATGTCGCGGGCATCGTCGCGGGCAACGGCGCGACCGGTGAGATGGACGACACGGGCGCGCTCTACGGCCTCGGCGTCGCGCCGATGGCGCACATCATCGGGCAGCGCATCTTCGACGGGGTCGGTGGCTACGAAGCGCCGCCGACGTATGAAACCCTGACGCGCGACGCCGTGCGCGCGGGCGCGGTGATCGGCTCGAACAGTTGGGGCGACGACACGCATGGGCGCTACGACATCAGCGCTGCGGAGTTCGATGCGCTGGTGCGCGACGCGGATTTCGGCACGCCGGGGGATCAGCCGTACATTTTGGAATTCAGCGCGGGCAACGCCGGGCCGGGCCGCCAGACCATCGGCAGCCCCGCCGTGGCGAAGAACGTGATCGCCACGGGCGCGGCGCAAAACAACCGCTTCGATTTTCTCATCTACGGCGAGGGCCAGGACGCGATGGCGGATTTCTCCAGCCGCGGGCCGGCGGAAGACGGACGCATCAAGCCGGACATCGTCGCGCCCGGGACGTGGATCGCGTCGCTGCAATCCGGCTCCGCCACGGACGAGAGCGCGTGGCTGCCGATCTCGGCCAATTATCAATATCAGGGCGGCACCAGCCAGGCGGGGCCGCACGCGTCCGGGGCCGCGGCGATTTTCGTTCAGTACTATCGCGAGACGCACACGAACGCGACGCCCTCGCCGGCGCTGGTGAAGGCGGCGTTGATCAATTCCGCCGTGGACATGGACAACACCGCGGGCACGGACCCGGTGCCGAACATGGATGAAGGCTGGGGCCGCATTGATCTCACGCAACTGATCGGGTCGGCGCGGCGGTTTCTGCTCGAAGATCAGCAGCAGCCGTTGACCAGCGGGCAGGTTTCCGAGCGCAGCGTCATCGTGGGCAGCCGCAGCCAACCATTGAAAATCACGCTGACCTACACGGACGTGCCGGGTCTGCCGGCGGCGATCCCGGCGCTGGTGAATGATCTCGACCTCGAGGTCATCGCGCCGGACGGCTCGGTGTATCACGGCAACCAGTTTGACCTCGGGGAATCCGTCGCGGGCGCGCCGGGCTTCGACACGATCAACAATGTCGAGTGCGTGCATCTGCGCGAGCCGCTGCCCGGCGAATACCTCGTGCGGGTGCGGGCGCGCAACGTGGTCGAGGACGCGCGGCGCGACACGCCGGCGGTGGATCAGGATTTCGCGCTGGTGATCTCGGGCGACCTGCCGCTGCCCGGCGTGGGCGTGGTGATCTTCGACCGCACGGCGTACACCGCGCCGGCGACGGCGTTGGTGCGGCTGATTGATTTCGATCTCGCGGGGCGCCCGACGGCGCAGATTTCGCTGACGAGCGGCACGGAGACCAACGCCGAAGCCATCGTGCTGCGGGCGTACGGTAGCGCAGGGGTTTTCACGGGCGCGGTGGTGCTCGCGACGGGCGAGGTCGCGGCGGACGGGCGTTTGCAGGTGGCGGACGGCGACGTGATTCAGGCGCGGTATCAGGACAGCGCCGGGCAGGTGCGCACGGCCGAGGCGAACGTCGACCGGCAGGCGCCGGTGATCAGCAATGTCACGGTGACCAATCAATTCGGGCGTACCTACATTCGCTGGGACACGGACGAGGCGACGTTTGGCGCAGTACGGTATGGCACCAACGCGGCGCTGGCGTTGAGCGCGACGAACCGCGTGTTCGACACGGCGCACGAGTTCAGCCTCGACCAGTTGGTGCCGGGCGTGACGTATCAGTTTTTTGTGATCGCGGTGGATGAGGCGGGGAACACGACGACGAACAATAACGGCGGGGCGCTCTTTACCTTTGTACCGTCGGTGGCGAAGACGGTCTTGCTGGTGGATGCGTACACGGCGGACAGCCAGTCGATTCCCCTGACGGCGTACACCGATCCGCTGGATGCGACCGGCGTTTCCTACGAGGTTTGGCCCACGGCGAGCCGGGGCAGTCCGTCGGCCGCCAATCTTCAGCCATTCCGCGCGGTAATTTGGCGCATCAACGACAGCGCGTTTTCCTCGGACACGTTGAGCGTGCCGCAGCAGGGCGCATTGGAGGCTTATCTGGCGGGCGGCGGATCGCTGCTGATCGCGTCGATGGAAATTCTCACGCGGCTGGGGGACGTGCCGTTTCGGACCAACGTGCTCAAGGTCGCGTCGTTCGGCGTGGACGCGGGGCTGGAACTGGTGGAGGGCACTTCAGCCGATCCGGTGGGCGCGAATCTTGCGCTGGCGCTGGATTACTCGAGCTATGCCAACGAGCTGCTCGACCTGCTCGGGACCAGTCCGAATCTGTCGGATACCATCGTGCCGGGGACCAACGCCGCGGCGGTTTTCCTCGACAGCAATTCGGGAAAAGTCGCGGGCCTGCGGTATCCGCGCACCGGCGAGGACAGCGCGGGGCGCGTGGTTTTCCTGCCGTTTCCGCTGGACGCTGTTTCCGCGAGCGATCCCGCGCCGGACAATCGTGCCACGCTGTTGCGGAACATTTTGGGCTTCCTGGTTCCCGGATTGAACGGCTTTGGAACGGTCGCGCTGGACCGCTCCGAATACGGGCTGCCGGGCCGCGTAACCATCGAGGTGGCAGATTCGGATCTCGCCGGCAGCGGCCAGACGACCGTGCGCGTGTCGAGCGGCTCCAATACGAACGGCATCGTCGTGACGCTGATCGAGACCGTGCGTCCGGGGCTGTTTCGCGGGGCCGTGTCGCTGGTGAATTCGAATGCGACCGGGGCCGGACAACTGCTCGCCGCGGGCGGGGATGAAGTGCGCGTCTCGTATCTGGATGCGTCGAGCGGCTTTCTGGTCGAGGCGCTGGCGCTGGTGGACACGACGGCACCGACGATCACCGAACTGACGGTCGAGCCCGAATACGAGGCGGCCGTGGTGCGGTGGACGACCTCCGAACTTGCGGATGCGCTGGTGCAGTCGGGCGAGTCGGGCTTCCTCAATCGCACGGCGTACGTGGGCGACCTCGACACCGCGCACGAGGTGCGGCTCACGGGCCTCGTGCCCGACCGGACGTACTATTTTCAAATCGCCAGCCGGGACGCGGCGGGAAATCTGACGACCGATGATCGCGGCGGACGGCTCTACAGCTTCCGCACGCTGCGGCCGCTGGTGCCGCCGTTCCTCGACAATTTCTCGACGCTCAACACCAACTGGACGGTGGTCACCTCCGCGCTGGCCGAGATCGCCTCAGACACGCGCTGGGAGTTTGGCGTGCCGCAGAACGGCCGCGAGACCAACTCGCACACGGGCACCAACGCGTGGGGCAACAACCTCAACGGCCTTGCCATCGAAACCGCCAGCACCGACCTCGTCAGCCCGGCCATCAGCCTCACTGGCGGGAACATTGCGACGCTGCGGTTCTGGCACAGCTACGATTTCACCGAGCGCTCGCAGTTGCTCGATCTGGTCGCGGCGGGCCTTTTCATTTCCACCAACAACGGCGCGAGCTGGGAGCTGGTGAGCCAGTACATCGACCAGTCCGATGGCTGGGAGGCGGAGGAAATCGATCTCACGCCGTACGTCGGGCGCGTGGTGCGGTTGGGCTGGCATTACGAACTGTTCTCGGTCGAGGCGGCGGTGCGGCCGGGTTGGTTGATCGACGACGTCAGCCTCGAGATGACCACCGTGTGGCAGAACGCGATTCTGGTGAGCAACAACCTCGCGCAGGCTTCGTTCACCGTACGCGGACCGGCGACGTTCACAGGGCAGGGGACGAGCCTGAACTTCACGGACGCCGCGCCCGGCCAATATGTGATCACGTTCAACCCGGTGCCGTATTACCTCACACCCGCGCCGCAGACGAACACGCTGGTGACGAACGGCGTGATCGTGTTCACGGGCGATTACACGTTCCCGGACGTGAACACCAACGGCATCTCCGACCTGTGGGAGCTGCATTATTTCGGCACCGTGTCGCCGACGCGCACGCGCACGACGGACACCGATGGCGACGGCGTGACGGACTACGAGGAATTCATCGCGGGCACTGATCCGACGGTGGCCGGCTCGGCCCTCGCGATGGCGTCGCCGACGCCGCAGCGGAATGGCTCCGTGCGCTTGGAATGGGAGGGGGCGCTGGGCCGGCGTTATCGCGTGCTGGGCAGTTCGGACTTCGTGACCTGGACGCCGGTCACCGACTGGATTCGCGTGGCGGACACGAACTCGGTGCTCAGCCTGCCGACCGACCTGCGCGGCGCGATGTTTTACAAACTGGAAGTGAGTCCGTGACGGAGAAAAAGTGCGCGCCAGCGGCGTGCGCTCCCCGGTGCCGGGATTGCCGGACGCACAGCCGCCGCCTAGCCTCGCGGGCATGAATCGCCACAGCCTCGCCACGCTGCTTCTACTGCTGCTCTCCTGCGTCGTCAGCCACGCCGCCGCACCGGCGACCGCCGCGCCCGGCCGGCCCGTGGTGATTGAGGCCCGCGAGTTTCATCTCGGCACGCCGGGGTTTCCCGAGTGGACCGAGTTCGCGGGGAAGACGCCCCATGGACGGCGGCTGGATTTCGCGTTTCCGGCCACGGCCAACGCCACGGCGTGCACGCTGTTTCTGCGGCAGCGCGATGTGAAGTTCACCTGGAACGTGCTGCTCAACGGCAGGAAACTTGGCGCGCTCGTGCCGATGGAGACGGCGCTCGTCCACGCGCTCGCGGTTCCGCCGAACACGCTCACCAACGGCCTGAACTCGCTCGCGATCGTCCCGCCGACGGCGACCGATGACATCGTGGTGGGCAACTTCACTCTAGATCCGCGCCCGCTCTCCGCGTGTCTCGCGGACGCGGCGCTCGAGGTGCAGGTCACCGAGGCGGGACGCCGCGTTCCGTGCCGCGTCACGATCACCGAGGCCAGCGGCGCGCTCGCGGCGCTGGCTCCGCTGGCCACGCCGGCGATGCCAAATCTCGCGCTGTCGGTCGCGGCGCGGCCTGGCGTGGTTTACACGCGCGATGGGCGCGTGAAGGTCGGATTGCTCCCCGGCGACTACACGATTTATGCGTCGCGCGGCTTCGAGTACAGCGTCGCCACGCAGCGCGTCGCGGTGGTCAGCGGGCGCGTCACGCCGGTGAATCTGGCCATCGAGCGGCAGGTGCCGACGCCCGGACTGATCGCGTGCGATACGCACATTCACACGTTCACCTACAGCAAGCACGGTGACGCCACGCTGGACGAGCGCATGATCACCATCGCGGGCGAAGGCATCGAACTGGCCGTCGCGACGGATCACAATCATCACGCGGATTACTCGGAGGCCGCGGTGCGCACGCGGTTGCAGGCTCATTTCACCTCCGTCATCGGCAACGAGGTCACGACCAAGGCGGGGCATTTCAACGCGTTTCCCATCCAGCTCGGCAGCCCGGTCGTGGATCATCGCACCGAGGACTGGCCCACGCTGATGGCTGCGATGCGCCGCACGCCGGGCGTGCAGGTCATCACGCTGAATCACCCGCGTGACCTGCACAGCAACTTCACGCCGCTGGGCCCGACGAACTTCAACGGCGTCACGGGGGCCAATCTCCGCGGCCCCGACTTCGGCTTCGATGCCCTCGAGGTCATCACTTCCGGCGCGATGCAAAGCGACATCATGCTGCTGTATCACGACTGGTTCGCGCTGCTGAATCACGGCCAGCGGATCACCGCCATCGGATCGAGCGACACGCACGACGTGAGCCGTTTCATCCTCGGCCAGGGCCGCACCTACGTCGCATGTCCCGATGCTGATCCGGGGGCGATCGAGATCGCGGCGGCGTGTCGCAGTTTGCGTGAGGGGCGGGCGCTGGTGAGCCTTGGGCTGCTCACGCAACTGCGGGTGAACGACCGGTTCAGCAGCGGTAAGCTTGCGACCAATCTGGCGGAGGAAATCCGGGTGGAAGTGACGGTGCTCGGACCGGCGTGGACCAGCGCCGACCGCGTCGAGTTGTTCGCCAATGGCAGCAAAATCCGCGAGCAAACCGTGCCGCTCACGACGGCCGTGGAGAAGGCGAAGATGGTCTGGAATATGCCGCGTCCCGCGCACGACGTGCATCTCGTCGCCATCGCCACTGGGCCGGGCGTGCGCGCGCCGTTCTGGGAGATTCCGCGGCCGTATCAGCCGTCGTCGCCGTTGTTCAATCCGCGCGTGATCGGGTCAAGCGGCGTGGTGTGGGTGGATGCGGATGGCGACGGGAAGTTCACGGCGGCGCGGGCGTACGCACAAAGTTTGGTGGCGCGGTTTGGGCCCACGGCGCAGCGGCTCGTGCCGGCACTGGCGGACTACGACCGCGCCGTTGCGACGCAGGCGGCGAGCCTGTGTCACGCGGCGGGCGTGGAGGTGCGGACACCGGTGTTCGGTGTGGCGCTAAGGTTGGTGCCGCCCGCAGTGGGCGAGGGCTTCGTGGCATTTATCGAATCGCTGGGCAGACGGTGAGGCAGAAAACACCGGCAGAAAAATGGGGGCAGAAAAAATGGGAAGGGGAAGAGGGAGGCGGTGGCTCCCCAAGTCGGCGTGGAAAAGCGCTGTCACTCTCTGCCAAAGTTGGTGCAGTCCGTCACATGACCTCAGGCTCCCTC
>BJHT01000140.1:0-4941 GCA_014193395.1 Verrucomicrobiota bacterium | reverse complement strand
CGCGCTACTCGTTTTGTTGGCTCCGGCACGAACTCTCGCAACGAATGATGCCTCAAGATCTCGCATTCACTTCCCTCCCTTCCCCATTCTTTCTGCCCCCATTTTTCTGCCGGTATTCCGCGAGCTTTTTCTGCCAACCGCCTTCTTCCTGCTATAGGGTCGGGCCGTGCAAGCGACTGAAGCCAATCATTACACGGTGCTGGGTCTGGACCGGCGCTGTACGGAGGCCCAGATCAAGACCGCGTACCGGGTGCTGGCGCGCCAGCATCATCCCGATCTGAACCCAGGCTCCGCCGCGGCGGTGGCGCGGACGCAGGCCTTGAACGCCGCTTACGAAATCCTCAGCGATCCCGAGCGCCGGACTGCCTACGACGCCGAGCTGGCCGCCAAAAAATCCGCAGCTCCCAAGCGCGGCGAACGCGGCGGACGCAGCGAGCGCGACGTGGCGCAGGAGGTGAATCTACGGTTCGAGGATTTCCTGCGCGGTACGACACTGGACGTTCGCGTCAACGATCCGGCGAATCCCGAGGGGCCGGAAATCTATGAACTCACCGTGCCCCCGGGGACCGCGCCGGGCGCACGTTTTCGCCTGCCGCGGACGGGCGCATTCGCCGGCGGTTGGGTGCGCGTGCGCGTCCGGGCGCTGCCGGGGTTTCGGTTCAAGGCGCGCGGTTCGGATTTGCGGTGCGATCTCACACTCAAGCCGGAGCGCGCGGCACAGGGTGGAAGCGAGATGATTCCGGGTGTCACGGGTTCGTTGGTGCGCGTGGAGATTCCGCGAGGCGTGGGTCGTGGCGAAATTCTGCGCGTGCCGGGCGAGGGCTTGCCGCGGCCGCGTGGGGGCCGCGGCGATCTGCTGGTGCGGGTGAAGTATCGGGTGGAGGTGAGGGTGACACGGCGGAGCGGACGCTGAGGGCGGTGGCTTTGGAGTGCGGTGACTTGTCACCGCTTTCCCGAGGCGACTTGTCGCCGTCGAACTGTGAGGCGCCCTCGGTCTCGAATGGAACGTTCACGGCTCGCGCCAGCGCAGGCGTGCCGGCGTGGTCTGACGCGCACGGAAGTTCGACGGCGACAAGTCGCCTGCGCAAAAGCGGTGACAAGTCACCGCACTCCAAACCGCCGCGCGTGGGCCGGTGCACCGCGGGGGCGGACCGACCTTCGGCCAGTGGGTTTCGCGATTCTTTATTTCGCCATTTTTTCCAGCCGCGTTTCGAGTTCGGCGAGGCGGCGTTCGAGGTCGGAGATTTTTTGGTTCTTCTCCTTCACGATGCTGTAGAGGCCCTGGATGGCGGCGAGCGCGACGCCGTCGGCGTCGGTGCTGGTGATGCCGAGGTCGGTTTCGCCGATGCCGAAGGCGGCGTGGAAGTCCTGCGCCATCGGGCCGATGTGACGGATGGCTTTGTCCTGCGCGCGATAATTCCAATTGGAAACCGGGAGGGCGCTGACTTTTTCCAGAACCTCGCGGGTGTCCACGGCGGCGAAGTTTTCCTTCGCGTTGCGATCGGAGAGCGCGATGAAGCTGCCGCCGCCGGGCGCCAGTGCGGTGCCCGCGCCGAGGGTGCTGGAAATGAAGCGCGCGCCGCCGGTGGCGCGGACGCTGAACTGATTGGCAGCGGTCGAGGAGAAGATGTTGGTGCTCGAGACATCGGACCAGACGAACGCGCCGTTGTGCTGAGCGTTGGCGAAGTATCCCGCGGCGAAGGAAACGCTGCCGGTGGCGGCGTTCGCGTAGCCGCCGGGAATCGTGGAGCCGAAGCCGGTCGCGCCGTTGAAGTAGCCGCCGCCGACGCTGGCGACGTTGCCGCTGGCGACGTTGGCTTCGCCGCCGGCGACGAGGGAGTTGGTGCCGGAAGCGAGGTTGGCGTAGCCGCCACCCACCACGGAGCCGTAGGTGGTCGCACCGTTGTAGTAGCCGCCACCGATGGCAGACACTGCGCCGCTGGCGTAGTTGAGTTCGCCGCCGCCGATGATCGATTCGAAGCCGGAGGCGAGGTTGGTCACGCCGCCGCCGATGACCGCGGCCGAACCGCTGGCGATGTTGCCCTGGCCGCCGCCGACGAACGTGACAGCCCCGCTGGCGAGGTTGGCCTCGCCGCCGGCGACGGTGGATTCGAAGCCACTGGCAAGGTTGTAGTAACCGCCGGCGACCGTGGCGGAATTGGTGCCGACGCCGTTGGCGTAGCCGCCGCCGATGGTCGCGTAGGCGGCGTTGTTGGAGACGACGTTGAGGTAGCCGCCCGCGATGGTCGCCCCGGGCGAGCTGGTCTTGATGCCGTTCGCACCGCCGCCGCCGACGGTGCCGAAGCTTGATTGCACCAGGTTCGTGATCGCCGTGCCGCCGAAGCTGCCCGCGCCGCCGCCCGCGATGGTTGCGCCGATCGCGCCGCCGGAGACGGAATTCACGGCCGCGCCGGCGATGACGTTTGGCGCGGCGGAGGAGTTGGGTTCGAGCCGCAGGGCGCGGGTGCTGTTGACCCGCACCTCGAACGATTGGTTGTCCGTGGTGCCGAGGAAGTGCGCGGTGGGGATGGTGCCGGCGTTGCCGCCGACTTTCCACAGGGCGGTCGCGAGGCCGGTGAGATCGAGTTGCGCGGAGGAAACGGCGGCGTTGGCGAGCTGGCCGGCGCCGACGGCGTTGGCGGCGAGTTTGGCGGTGGTCACGCCGCCGTCGGAAATTTTCGCGGCGGTCACGGAAGCGTCGGCGAGGGCGGCGGTGCCCACGGCGGCGTTGGCGAGTTTAGCCGCAGTAACATTGGCGTCCGCGAGCTTGGCCATGGTGATCGCGCTGTCAGCGAGCGCGCTCGTGGTGACGGCACCGCTCGCGAGGTTCGCCGAAGCGACAGAGCCGGCCGCGAGTTTCGCGGTGGTGACGGAGGCGTCAGCGAGCGCGGTGGTGCCGACGGAGCCGGCCGCAAGTTTCGCGGCCGTGACATTTGCATCAGCCAACTTCGCCGCGGTCACGGCGTTGTCGGCGAGGATGTCGGTGGTGACCGCGCCAGTGGCGAGGCTCGCGGAGGCGACGGCTCCGGCGGCGAGCTTGGCGGCGGTCACGGAGGCATCGGCGAGTGTGGCGGTGCCAACAGCAGCGGTTGCCAATTTCACGGCGGTGACATTGCCGTCGGCGATTTTTTCGGTGGTGATCGCGGCGTCGGGAACCGTCGCGGCGACAAGGGCATAACCGGCGGCTCCGATGCGTTGGTCGGGCGCGAGTTGCTGGAAGGCGGCGACCCCGTCGTTGAACCAGATGCGGAGGCGGACATCGGTGTTGGCAAACGTCGCGGGCGCGATGGCGGTGGTCATGCCCGCGATCGTGGTGTCGCCGAGGAGCACGCTGACGAGGCCGTCGGCGACGGTGAGAGCGAGCGCGGTGGCGGGTTCGCCCGCGGCGGTGCCGTCGTGGGACCAGTAGGTGGTGCTGCCGGCGGCATTGACGAGGGCGAACTTGAACTGGCCGGTGCCGGCGAAGTTCGTGCCGCTGGCGCTGACTCGGCCCTGGTAGCTGATGATGTGCGGCACTTGCGCGGACGCGACGAGGATCGCGCTGACGGTGAGGGCGAGGGTGAGGAGGAGTTTTTTCATGGGATCAAGTGGCTGGCGCTAAGGCTGCAATTGGCTCCGGCAACGGCGGAGATGTTGGGTGAGATTTATTAAAAACGGGTTAAGAAGACAACGCTACCCAGTCCGCGAACGGTAAGGGAAAGTCTGTAGTCGGTACAGATTGGAGACGTGGGCGGCGGGGGCAGCCCCTCTCATTGGCACCCGGCTTTCTCGGGTGCTGACGAGCGGTGCCGGAAACTTGGATGCGCCCCTGACGGTCACGTGCCACGAATTACAATTGCGGCTGGGAACCTGTCGTGAGCTTCGAGCCGTGTCGGCGGAGCTTGCGCGCCACCGTTGCTCCAAGACGAAAAGGATCGTCGGATTGCTTTGGTTCCGGCCAATCGCTAGCGTCTGCGGATGAATTTTTTGGTCACTGGCGGCGCGGGTTTCATTGGTTCGCATGTGTGTGAGCGGTTGTTGCTGGAGGGGCACGCGGTGACGGCGTTTGATGATCTGAACAACTTTTATGCGCCGGCGATCAAGCAGCGGAATCTGCGCGCGCTGCAGGCGCTGGCGCGGCCGTTCACGTTTGTGCATGGCGATCTCACGGACCGGGCGGCGGTGGATGAAGCGCTGGCGGGCGGGCCGTTTGATCAGATCATTCATCTCGCGGCGCGCGCGGGGGTGCGGCCGAGTCTGGCGGAGCCGGCGCTGTATCAGCGCGTGAATGTCGAGGGCACGGTGAATCTGCTCGAGGCGGCGCGGCTGCGGGGTGTGCTGAAGGTGACCATCGCGTCATCGTCGTCGGTTTACGGGGTGAATGCCAAGGTGCCATTCAGCGAGGCGGACCCGATTTTTTCGGCGATCTCGCCCTACGCGGCGAGCAAGCTGGCGTGCGAGGCGCTGGGGCACACGTATCATCATGTGTATGGGATGGACATCGTGATGCTGCGTTTTTTCACGGTGTATGGACCGCGGCAGCGGCCTGATCTGGCGATCCACAAATTCGCGTCGCTGATCTCGGCCGGGAAGCCGATCCCGGTGTTTGGCGATGGAGCGACGGCGCGGGATTACACGTTTGTGAGCGACACGGTGGACGGGATTCTCGCCTGCACGCGGAAGCGGTTTGGGTTTGAGATTTTCAACCTGGGCGAATCGCAGACCGTGACGTTGAGCCGCTTGATCGAGTTGCTGGAAAAGTCCCTCGGGCGTCCGGCGATCATCGACCGCCAGCCGCTGCAACCGGGCGATGTGCCGATCACCTACGCGGACATTTCCAAGGCGCGGGCGTTGCTCGGGTATAATCCGACGGTGAAAATTGATGAAGGGATTCCGCGGTTTGTGGAGTGGTTTGTGAAGCATCAGGGGGCGTGAGGACGGGGGATAAGCTCCAAGGATAAA
>BJHT01000139.1 GCA_014193395.1 Verrucomicrobiota bacterium | reverse complement strand
AGCTTCCGGCTTGCCTGCTTCAGGTTTTCCGGCTTCCGGCTTTCCAGCTTCGGGTTTGCCAGCCTCGGGCTTCCCAGCCTCGGGCTTCCCAGCTTCAGGCTTCCCAGCTTCAGGCTTCCCAGCTTCGGGTTTACCAGCCTCCGGCTTCCCAGCTTCTGGTTTTCCAGCTTCGGGCTTGCCTGCTTCGGGTTTACCAGCCTCGGGCTTCCCGGCTTCAGGCTTTCCTGCTTCGGGCTTACCGGCTTCAGGTTTGGCGGCGTCGGCTTTAGCAGCGTCGGCTTTGGCCTGCTCGTTGTTTTTCTCGGCGGTCTTGGCGGTGTCGAGTTGAACCTTCTGCTGGTCTTCGATGAGTTTGCCGACCTTCTTGGCGAGATCTTCGAGTTTGGCCTTCTCGGCCTGGGCTTGTTCGAGCTTGGCGATCTGGTCGCCGAGTTGTTGCTCGGCTTGGGCGAGGGCTTCGACGGCGGCCTGCTGCGCGGCGGGCGCTTCCTTTTTCTCAGCGAGGGCTTCTTCGGCCTTCTTCATCTGCTTCGCGGCTTCGGCGAGGGACTGCGCGGCTTCAGGGGCTTGGGGCGCGGCCTTCTCCTGCGTGTCCTGGGTCTTCTCCTTCACCTCGGCCTGCTTCGGGGCCTGCTCGGCGAGCTTCTCGGGCTTGGTGTCAGGCTTCGTGGTCTCGGCCTGCACCTTCTGCTCTTCTTTGATCAACTGCTTCACCTGCTCACGCAGTTCCTTGAGTTCAGCCAGTTTGTCCTTGGGTTTGTTCTCAGCGGCCTCGGCCTTGGCGAGCTGGTCCTGCAAATTTTTCTTGGCGTCCTCGAGCTTGGCGATGGCCTGCTCCTGTTTCTCGGGGGCTTGGTCGCGCTTTTGTTCGCCGCTGCGCTTCTGGTCGTTCAGGACGGCGCGGGCTTCCTGCATTTTTTCGGTCGAGGTCTTGAGATTCTCGGCGGCCTTGGGGGCGACGTTTTCCACTTCATGCCGGACGTTCTCGGTGCGGTCCACGACCTCGGCCTGGCGCTGTTCGATCTCGGAGGTGTCAGGGTTCTTGCCCTCGATTTCCTTGGTTTCGGCGACGACCTGCTTTTCCTGCGCGATCGCTTTCTCGACTTCCTGGATGGCGTGGCGGAGGACGTCCTTTTTGTCGCGGGCGGGCATCAACATGCGGGCGAGTTCCTGGAAAAGATCGCGCGCCATTTTCTCACTGCCGGCGGCGCTGAGAAGCTTGGCGGCCTTGAGGTCCACAGTGGCGGATTCGATGGTCGGGATGAGCTGGCCGTCGCGCGAGCGCTGGAGGGCGGCGCGGGGGCGTTCGCCGGTCGGGCCATCCATGTCTTTCGTGAGGGATTCGAGTTTGCCGAGGACGAGCTTGGCTTCGTCGCCAATGGTGCTCTGCTCGCTTTCCTGAAGCTGGAGGGAGAGGCGGTGGGTCTCGCTGACGTTGCCGCTGTCACGGACTTTGAGAAGGTTCGAGAGGCCGACGACTTCCTTGAGGTTGTCGCCCTGCCGGCGGGAGAGCGCAGCGAAACGACCGGCTAGCGCGGCGAGGGCCTGCTGGCGCTGATATTCGAGGAGCAACTGGCGAAGCTGGATGGTGATGAACTTCTGCTTGGAGGAGGCCTCGACACCGCTCTGGCGGGAGGCGTTGAGGTCGGGGCTGGTGCGCGTGAGCTGGAGCAATTGCACGACGCGCTCCATGTCCTTGTCGCCGAGGCGGCCGAGGACCGAACTGATGGACTTGAGGACGGTGACGTCGTCGCCGGCCAGTCCGTTTCGCTCGTATTCCGCGATGATGATCCCGAGCTGCGTCGCCACGCGCTGGGTGGTGGTCTTGAGCTGCTCCTGCTTGAGTTCCTGCTGCAGGAGCCGTTCGGCGGTGAGCTTCTCAACCTCGGCGCGGGCGCCGACCAGACTGAACGCCAGGACGGCGAACAGCGAACTGAGCAGGGTCAGGTTTCGGATTTTCATGAGCACTAGGGGGTTGGGGGACAGGGGACGATTCGAAGGCCCGATCCAGCACCACGCGGAGCGGAACGCTGGGGTTCGAGTTTCAAAGGGGTGAACGGCACGAGGGGTCCGACGCAGGCGCGTCATTTTTGTTCGGGCCGGCCGAGAATAACATTGCCCAGCCGTCGGTTGAGCGTTTCCTGATCTTTGGCGACGTCGCCGACGCTACCGATGTAATCACCCACGCGGTTCATCAGGTCGGCGCGCTTCTCGTCGTCGCTGACGACCTTGGCGACGAAGTGCTCGCTGCTGCCGATGCCGGGGCCGGTGACATTGTTGTTGTCCTGCACTTCGATCCAATATTCGAGGGACTGGCCGATGGTGACGGCGGGCCGGATGGCGCTGACCTTCCAATCGTACCGCCGGCGCAGGGACCGCTGCGTGGTGTCTTCGAGCACGAGTTCGATGCTCTTCTCTTCGCCGCCCTCGATTTGATATTTCAGGAAAACTTTCGCGATGGCGAAATCGTCGAGCGCCTCGAAGCCAACCAGCACGGTCGCACGCGTGGTGATCATCTCCTCCTTGCGGTCGGGATAGGTGATGCGCACGACCGGGGCCTTGTCGGGCAGGAGGTCGATGCGATAGATCGCGTCGTCGCGGGACTCGAAGCCGTCGCGGTCGAAAAGGTGAATGGAGAAGCCCGCGAGGTTGTTGGTCGGAATCGGGATTTCCACCAGCGCCTCCTGCGCGGCGGTGGCCGAGATGGTCGCGGCGATTTCATTCGTGACGCCGACCAGCCGCGCGACGGCGGCTTTCAACGGTTTGTTGCCCGTGACCTTGACCTGCAACCGGCTGCCCGAGAGCAGCACGAGATCGCCGGGCGAGCGCTTCACGGTGCCGAGCTTTGTGTACTCGGGAAAAATCTGCTGGCACTCGATCGCCGTGAGCGCCGGGCGGTCCACGACGGTAACTTCCGCGCTGCGGCTGCTGCCGTCGTTGAGGCGCACGGTGTAGCTGAAGGACTCCTGCATGTTCTCGAACGTGCGGCTGAAGCGCGCGCGATTGGTCGGGCTGACTTCCATCGGATACTCGACGGAGCGGCTGATCGAGTAGCGCGCGACCAGCGTGCCGGTGTCGGGGATGACGCCCTTGGCGAGCGCTTCGAGATTGATCGTGTCACCACGGCCGACTTTGAGATCACCGGTGGTCCAGACCACGCGGGTCTTGCGCGGGACCATGGTCTCCTGCGACAGCAAGGCACGAAGCAGCAGATCGCGCGTCACATCCTCGCCCTTGATGAACAGAAAAACACCGGCCCCGACGAACACCGCGCACCAGAGCAACAGCCGCCGGAAGCGGTCCGTGCGCACGACCTCGGTGAAATCAATCGATTTGGCGAGCGCTTCGGTTTCCTCGACGAGCCGCCGCACCAGCGCGACCGCCGTGTTCGGCGCGAGGGCCGCGGGGCGTGTCAACTGCAGCGACGCGATCAGCCGGCTGCGAAACTCCGGCTTCCCTTTCTCGACAAACAGCGCCACTTCATCGTCGTCCGGCTGCTCACGCCACGGAATCGCCACGTAATTCCAAACGATGTAGCCGACCAGCGCGAGATCCGCCGCCGCGATCAGCAGCCGCACAATCCACGGCAAATCCAGCCACCAGTCGAGCAGCATCCCCGCCATCAACGCCAGCATCAGCGCCCCGAGCGCCAGCGCGATGCCGCCGCCGCACTGCACGAGCAGATGCTTGCGCCGGACCGCGCCCAGCCGCCCCGCCAGCTCGGGACTCGGGCTGACGGCGACGGGATTCGGTGTTTCGACGGCCTGGCTCATCGGTGCTCGGTTATTTCAAATGCGACAACTTCCGCAAGATCCACTCGGCGGTGACCACGCCGATCAACAGCAGGAAATACAAAGGCGACGACCACAGCTCGACCTCCAGCGGCGAACGCACGCGGTCGGTCTTTTTCATGATCGTGTCCGGCAGCTTGAACAAATCTTCCTCGCGGAAAAACGCCCCGCCGCTGACCGACGCCATCTCGCGCAGCAACGGCTCGTTCATCGCCGTCTCGCCCAGCTCGAAGCGCGGTTCAGTGACGCTGAAATCCAGCTTCATCTCGGGATCTTGATCGACGTGCAGGTGATACAGCCCCGGCGCCGGCGCGATGAACTCCCCGCGATAAACGCCCGGCTGGTCAGGCACCGGCCGCAACTGCAATTCGCTCTGGTCGCCAATCGTGCCGGAACGCAGCCCGTAGAAACCGCGCACGAACGGATCGGTCACCGGATCAAACCCGACGGAATACAGCCGCGCGTAAATGTTCACGCGATCACCGGTCACGTAGTTCTGGCGCTCGGAGGTGAGCTGCGTGCGCTTCGACGCGCCGAGCAACCGCTGCACCGCCATGCGCTGCGAAATCTGGCCCCAGAACGCGGTGTGATAGCTGTCGCCCGTGTTCTTGCGCCAGCGCCAGGTGTTGTCCGTGCCGATGTAGAGCACCTGCCCGAGGCCGTATTGTTGCAGCGCCATCACCGGCATCTTGCCGAAGCGCGTCTCCTTCACCGGGTCCGGATCGACCAGCAAAACCTCCGCGCCGGGCTTGGCGCGCGTCACGCGTGCGTCCCAGAAAATCGGCGGCAGGTTCTTCCAGAAGTTCACGTTCTCTTCGTCCTTCTCGGCGAGCTTCATCATCGTGCTCGACTTGCCGGCGGCGGTGAGTTGAAGGCGGATCGGTTTGTCGGCCACGGTGTCGGCGGTCGAGGCGGCCCCGGTGCCGGCCTCGAACTCGACGGGCAACATGCGCTCGATCGGCGTGCGGCGATACGCATTCGGGCTGAATTGCTTTCCAGCCACCATCACCAATGCGCCGCCAAACTTGCTCACGAAATCCGCCAGCGCCTCCATGTTCGCGGTCGAGAGCGACTTCGGATCGACATCGCCGAACAGGATCAAATCGTATTTGTAGAGGTCGTCCTTGCGCGTCGGGAAGCCCTCGAGATACGGCGTGCCTTCGCCGCGCGAGATCGACGGATCGCCCTCGAAGAGCACCACCTTCACCTCGATGCGCCGGTCGCGCATGAGCATCGCCTGCAGGTAGCGATACTCCCACCGCGGCGCCTGCTCGACGAGGAGCACCTTGATTTTCTTATCGACGACACGCAGCCGTTGCGTGCGCGAGTTGTTGTCCTTCACGGTCTCGTCGGCGCGCGGCTCGATGGAAGCTTCGAGTTCAAAATCTCCCGTGCGTTCCGGCGTGAACTTGAGCCAGACCAACTTCTCCGCCTCCCCCGCAAATCGGACTTCCTCCTCGGCGATTTTTTCCGTGCCGAGCTTGAGCACCAGCCGCGCGGTCTCGCCGGCCAAGCCCTGCGAACGCACCCGCACGTTCACGCGCACCTCGTCCTTCACGAACGAAATGTCCGGCGCGTAAATGCCCGCCACGATGATATCGCGCGGTGACGTAATGCCGACGCCGTAGATGTAGAGCGGCACGCCCTCCTGCTTCGCGGCGGCGGCGGCTTCGAGCGGCGACAGGCCGCTGTTGCTCGCGCCGTCGGTGACGATCAACACGCCCGAGAGCGGCTGACCGCGCTTGCGCTGCACTACCTCGCGCATCGCGTCGCCGAGGGCCGTCAGCGTGCCCGTGCCGTCGAGGCGATCCACCCATTCAAATGATTTCACCGACGCCTTCTTGCGGCGCTTCTTGGTCTCGGTGGTTTCCTTTTTCTCGTCGCCTTCGACCTCGTCACCCTTGCCGCGCGGCAACGCGTTGACGGTCTGCGCGAAGGAAAACGGCACGAGGTCGAACTCCTGATCGAGCCGCGGCAGCAGATCGAGGCGCTCGTTGCGCAACGCCGATTTCACGATGTCCATGCGCGCGAGATTATCGAGGCCGCCGAGGCGCGCCTGCTCGACCGCCTGGCCGAGGCCTTTCGCGGGATCAAGGACATTGCGGGCCAGTGCCACGCGCTTCACGTCGTCCGCATGAATCCGCGGATCCTTGATCTGCATGGACGCGCTGTTATCGACCAGCAGGAGCAGCGACCGGCGCACGCTGCCTTCCACCGTGAATGACAGCACCGGGCGCAGCAGCAACAGCAGCAGCAACGTCAGGAAAATAATGCGCAGCGCGGTGAGGATGCGGCGGCGCAGCGGCGTGAGGCTGACCGGGCTTTGCTGATACAACCACCACGCCAGCCCGCCGAGCACCAGCACCCCGAGCACGAACCAGCCCATCCCCATGCCGCCATGGAACATCAGCCGCACACCGGCGATGTCGCCGGCGCTTTCGAGGCGCGCTCCGAGCAGTTTGAGGATGAAATCAGTCATGGATTCGTCAGGCCGGGATAAATCTCATTTGGACCGGCTGAAACGTTGCGCCAAATACATCTCGCCCGCCGCGCAGGCCAGCACGAGCAACAGCAGCGGCAGCCAGAACTCCGCGCCGAGCCGGTCCTTTTCGAACGCCTCGCGGAGCGACAGGTTCGGACTCCACCGCAGCACATGCGCCACGGTGCCGAGGGACTTCACGTCCTCCTCGGTCAGTTCTTCCAGCGACGATTCCGCCGGGTCCGGCTGCGCCGCAAAGCGCAGGGTCGTGGCGGGATCTTTCACCGAAACATCGTAAGCGCCGCCGCGGTCCGTGCCCTCGAATTGCAAGAGCGGGGCACCGCCGACCAGCTCGATCTTGCGCGATTCGCGCACCGGCTGCTTGCCCGTTGAAGGCGCAACGACCACCGCCTCGCGACCGAGAAATTCGCCGCCCATCCGCCGCGCGAAACCCTGGCCGACGCGAACGTTGAGATTCTCATCCTGCCGGTTCAGCACCGAGCCGAGCGTGCGATGCATCAAGGGGAGAAACGCCGGCCGCACGGGCAGATCATTCCACGCGGTCGAGGCCGAGCTGCTGAACAACACCACGCGCCCGAGTCCCCACGGCCGCTCGACGATGGCCGGCGCACCATCCGCAAACCGCAGGACAATCCGCGCCGCGCCGACTTCCTTCGCCTCAGGCACCTCGGGCGTTTTTCCCTTGCCCGCCTTGGCTGCTTTGGCACCGGGCGGCGGCGCGTTCGTGGTCGCCGACTCGACGGCGGGGACGAGTTCAAACGCCCGGTAGAACCGCACGCTGCCCAGCGTGCCGACGCCCGGATCGTTCCAGAGCGCCGCGATCGGATGATCGTAATTCTTGGTCTGCAAGCCGAAGAACTTGTCCTCCTGCCCGGCGTCCCCGCGCGGCTCGCCCAGCGACGCCGGGAGAATCTGATGCTGCTTGAACAGAACGGTGTTGTAGAAACCCGCGTTGATTTTCGAGCCTGGGAAAATGATCAGGCCGCCGCCGCGCCGCAGATAATTCTCGACCGCCACCACCGTCGCTTCGGGGAACTCGGGCACGTTCGCCAGCAGCACGACGTCGTAGTCGTCGAGCCGTGCCTCGAAAAATTCCGCCGCCGGAATGATCGTGCTCTTGATGAAATAATTCTCCACATCCGCCGCCGCCACGGGCTGCAACGCATGGCGCAGGAAGAAGGTCTCGGTCTCGCGCGGTTCGCCCGCCGGATTGCCATCGACCAGCAGCGCACGCACTTCGCGGATCGCACGCACGGCCAGCACCCGCTGGTCGTCCCCGCGCAAACGGTCCTCGGGAATCCGCGCCGTCACCGTGTGAAATCCCTCCGTGCGGAACCGCGCGAACACCGACACGCCGCGCGTCGAAGCCGGCGGCAGCGACGGGATGTTCACCTCGTCGCTCGGCGGCTCGCCATCCACGCTCAACGCCACGCGAATGTCGCGCGCCTCGTGCTTGCCGTGATTGGTCACCTGCACCTCGAAGCGCAGCGGCCGGTTCGCCGGTGTCAGCCCCGTGACGACCGACAACGCGCTCACGCCGAGATTCCGTTCCTCACGGTCACTGATCAAAACCACATGCGCCTGCACTTCCTCGGCGCTGCCCGCCTGGCCCGCTTTTTTCAGAATCTTCTGCACGTCGGCCATCTGCCGCCAGCCGTTGGCCTGGCCGTCGGTGAACAAGTAAATCTCCTTCCGAATCGCCAGCCGGTTGCGGAGTGTTTCGAGCGCGCGCTCGATGCCCGGATAAATATCGCTCGACCGATCCGACAACTGCGCCTCGCGCACCACCTTACGCGCCAGATTCAAGTCGTGCGTCGGCTCGGAGATGACCGCCTGCGCCACATCGGACGCGAGGAACACCGCCGCCGCCGAGCCTGCCGGCAACGAATCAATCGCCTGCTCCGCCGCCTTGCGCGCCTTGTCGAAGCGCGTCTGCACGCCATCGCTCATGCCCATGCTCGCGGAATTGTCGAGCAGGAGGACCGCGGTGACCTTGGATTGGCCGAGCACCTTGTTCGACGAGCTGCGCATCGCCGGCCGCGCCAGCGCCAGTGCGAGCAGCAGCAGCAAGAGGCAGCGCAGCAACAGCAGCAGCAAATCCTCGATCTGCATCCGCCGCTGGTTTTGTTGCAGGCTGGCCTTGATGAACCGCATCGCCGCCCACACCACCGGCTGGAATTTCCGCTTGTTCAGCAGGTGGATGACGATGGGGATCACCACCGCGCCCGCGCCGAACAGCAAAAATGGATTGAGAAATGACATCGCCGCGAATCAGTAGGAATGCCCGCCAACCGCTGTAGCAACGGGTTTGATGAAGTTCGGCTGGCGCATGGCGGAGTTCATCGCGTGGTGGTCTTCAGGCGGAACGCGAGGTAGCCGCTCAGGATTTCGTGCAGCGGCTGGGAAGTGTTCACGGGGACGTAGTGGCACTGGTTGCGCTCGCAGCCTTCGCGCAGCGTCGTGCGAAACGCCTCGAGTTCCCGCAGGTAGCTCTTCTTGATCTCCTGCGGACGCGTCAAAATTTTCGGGATGCCCTCCAGCCCGTGGAACTCGATCAGGCCGGTAAACGGAAATTCCAGCTCATCCTTGTCGAGCACATGGAACACCACGACCTCGTTCCCGCCGAAACGCAGATGCTGGATGCCCTCGAGGATCTTCTGCTCATCATCGAACAGGTCGCTGATGATGATGACAATCCCGCGCCGCCGGATTTGCACCGCCATGTCGTGCAGCACGACGGCGATGTTCGTCTGGGCCGTGGGATTGAACGCCGCCAGCGTCGTCAGCACCTTGTGAATCATGCTGTGGCTGTTGCTGCGGGGGAGATAATCGCGCGTCACCGTGTCGAAGATGTCCAACGCAATCGCATCGCGCTGATGCAGGATCATGTAGGAGAGACACGCCGCGATCATCTTCGCGTAGTCGAGCTTGGTGTATTTGCCCGAGCCGTACTTCATCGACTCGCTGCCATCGAGGAGGATGTGCGCGACGTAGTTCGTCTCCTGCTCGTACTGCTTGATGTAGTAGCGGTCCGTGCGGCCGAGAACTTTCCAGTCGAGATGCCGCAGGTCGTCGCCGGGGGCGTATTCGCGATGCTGCGCGAACTCGATGGCGAAGCCGTGATACGGGGACTTGTGCTCGCCCGCCATGTAGCCCTCGACGAGCATCCGGGCGTGCAGGCCCAGCGTCTCGGCGCGCGAGATCGCGACCGGGTCGAGGAGCTTTTCGAGGGTTGCCTTGTCCATGCGCGAAGCCGCAGGCGGGGTTGGCGGTGTGATCGTCGGCCGCCGCTCAGCTCAGCTTCTCGTCCTTCGGGAGCGACTCGAGAATCTTGCGCGTGATGTCGTCCGCGGTGACGCCTTCGCTCTGCGCCGCGAAATTGGGAATAATGCGGTGCCGCATGACCGGCAGCGCCACCGCCGCTACGTCTTCGCACCCGACGTAGCACTGGCCGTGCAACATCGCGCGCGCCTTGGCGGCCATGATCAGGTTGATGCTCGCGCGCGGACCCGCGCCCCACGACAGCCACTTCTTGCAGAAGTCCAGCACCTCGGTCGATTTCGGCCGCGTCACCCGCGCGATTTTTTCGGCATAGACGTACACATGATCGGCCACCGGCATCCGCCGCACCGTGTCCTGCAAATTCAAAATGTCCTGCTCGGACAGCACTGGGCTGAGCTTCTCCGACAACACCCCGGTGGCCATCTTCATGATCGCCAGTTCTTCTTTTGCGGTCGGATAATCCACCACGATGTTGAACATGAAGCGGTCGAGCTGCGCTTCCGGCAGCGGATACGTGCCTTCCTGTTCGATGGGGTTCTGCGTCGCCAGCACGAAGAAGGGTTTCGGCAGCGCGTAATCATTGCCGCCCACCGTCACCTTGCGCTCCTGCATCGCCTCGAGCATTGCCGCCTGCGTCTTGGGCGGGGTGCGGCTGACTTCGTCCGCGAGAACGATGTTCGCGAAAATCGGCCCCTTGAGAAACCGGAACTGCCGCTCACTCGTCGCCGGGTCCACATGGATGACCTCGGTGCCGGTGATGTCCGTCGGCATCAAGTCCGGGGTGAACTGAATGCGCTTGAAACTCAGGTGCAGCGTCTGCGCGAGGCTCGAGACGAGCAGCGTCTTGGCCAGCCCCGGCACGCCGACCAGCAGCGCGTGGCTCCGGGTGAAAATAGAAATCAAGACCTCCTCGACCACCTGCTCCTGGCCCACGATCACCTTGGACAACTCGGCCTTGATTGTCGCGGCGGCCTTCTTCAATTGCTCGACCGCCTGCAAATCCTTCTGTTCCATCCCGCGTGCGGAAGCGTCTTTCGGTGTGCTCATTCAGTGCCTTTGGCAGATTCAGTGACTGGCTAAAACTACGCGCGCCGAAACTTCCCGTTCGCAAACACGAACCGAATCCCGCGCGCTTTCGAGCGGAGACAGACCTAATCGGCCACCGAATATTCAGCACATCTTGGAAAACCTGCGGCGTGTGCGGGCCTCCCCTTTTCGCCAGCGCCGCAAAGTGTGTGCAGAGGGAGAAACGCGCTCTGCTTTTGCGCGGAAATCCCCGCACCGTTGGCGGTCGCTGCTCACCAGCAACCGAGATGACAAAGGAATGGAGGCAAAGGAATGAGAACGAGAAATCGCCCTGTCCCCATTCCTTTGCCCCCATTCCTTTGCCACGCCTTTCCGTTCCCACAGTCCCCGCCGCAAAGCATCTCGCTTTCCCGGCGAATTTGCGCCTGCGGCGATCGGCCGCATCACGCATCACGCATCACGCATCACGCATCACTCCCCCGCATTTGCGCCCGCGAAGCCCACGCCGCCCCCGTTCCCTCACAAAAAACCGTCCCAAAAAAGATTTCCCGTGAAATCCCTTGCCCCCCGCGCCGCTACCCCGTAGTAGTTCCCCCGCCGGTGGGGAAACCCGCTGGCAAAACTTTTCTCCGGCGGAAAGTTTTTCAGGTGTTCGCGGGGTGGAGCAGCCCGGTAGCTCGTCAGGCTCATAACCTGAAGGCCGTAGGTTCAAATCCTACCCCCGCAACCAATTTCCAAACCCTCTGGCAACCGGGGGTTTTTTGTTTTTCCGAACCCCCTTCCCGATAAGGCCCGTGACCAACCGCCGACCGGCGGCTTCAATCCTTCACCTTCGCAGCAGCCGCAGCTTCGCCGGCACGAGCGCTGCCTGCCTCGTTGCAACGGTGAAATGAACGGGCTTGGCGAGGATTGAGTGACGGCTGGCGATCCGTTCGCGCGACGCGACGCCGTGAGAACCCGCAGTCGGCGAGATCTGCGGCACCGGGGGCGCGCGTCCGTGATTAGGTTGAAAGAATCCCCGCGGCGTCACGTCGCAGTCCCCGTCGATTCTTTATGCTGACTTTTAATTCCACAGCGGGCGGACGGTTTTGCGACGGAGTGTCGCGGCGGAGCTTTCTCAAAGTGGGCGCGCTCGGCATGGGCGGGCTGACGCTGCCGCAATTGCTCAAGGCCGAGGCGGCGGCGGGCATCCGCAAGTCGCACAAGGCGATCATCATGATTTACCTGCCGGGCGGGCCGCCGCATCAGGACATGTACGACCTGAAGAATGACGCGCCGCGGGAGATTCGCGGGCCGTTCCGCGAGATGGCGACGAACGTGCCGGGCATCCGCATCTGCGAACATCTGCCGCGCATCGCGGGGATGATGGACAAGCTGGTGCCCATCCGGTCCATCGTGGGGGCCGAGGGCGGGCATGACAATTTCCAGTGCTTCACCGGCCGGCCAACACGCAATCAGCCGCCCGGCGGCTGGCCGATGTTCGGCTCGGTGATCTCGAAATTGCAGGGGCCGGCGAACACAGCCGTGCCGCCGTTCGTGGGCTTGGAGAACCGGACGAAACACCGGCCGTACAACCTGGCGGGGCCGGGTTTTCTGCGCGTGCCGCACCGCTCGTTCCAGCCGGATGGCGAGGGCAAGGCGGACCTGACGCTGGGCGAAATCACGACCGAGCGGCTCGAAGATCGGCGGGCCTTGCTGGCGGGGTTCGACCGCTTCCGGCGCGACGTGGACAGCAGCGGCTTGATGGAGGGTTTGGATGTGTTTACGCAGCAGGCATTCGGCGTGCTGACGTCGAGCCAGCTCGCGGAGGCGCTGGATTTCCGGAAGGAATCGCCGAAGACGATCGAGCGGTATGGCAAGGGTGATCCGGCGATTCGCGGCGATGCCTCGCCGCGGATCAACGAGCATTTTCTGATGGCGCGACGATTGGTCGAGGCGGGGGCGCGCGCAGTGACGGTGTCGTTTGGTTTCTGGGATTACCACGGGAGCAATCACAAGATCGCGCTGCAGGATTTCCCGATGTTCGACCAGGCGGTGACGGCGCTGGTGCAGGATCTGCACGATCGCGGCATGGAAAAAGATGTGTCGGTGGTGGCGTGGGGCGAGTTCGGCCGCACACCGTCGATCAACAAGGACGCGGGCCGCGACCACTGGCCGCGTGTCTCGTGCGCGCTGCTCGCGGGCGGCGGCATGAAGACCGGGCAAGTGATCGGCGCAACCGACCGGCTCGGGGGCGAGGCGACGGAACGGCCGGTGCGGTTCGGGGATGTCTTCGCGACGCTGTATCACAATCTCGGCATCGACGCGGTGAATGCGACGGTCACGGACTTGAGCGGGCGTCCGCAATACATCGTGGAGCCGGGCTGCGAGGTGATGCGGGAACTGGTGGGGTAGGCTGGTGGAGGCGGTTTTCCCAGCGCTTCATGCGCTTAAACGAGAAGCCCCGGATTTGCGCCATGACAACGAAAGCAGACCCTGCCGCCCGGTTGTCACAGGAATCAAACTGGTCGGAAGCCGCGAACTCATGCCTCGCCGAAATGGGAATTATCCGAAAGCGAATGGAAGCCGCCGATCGGCGCATCCGGCGAGCGGACACTTCCATTCGCAGGAATCAGGAGGCAACCCGCGCCATTCTTCGCGAAGTTCGCGCCCGTCTTTGATCGAGTTTTCCGGCCACCCGCGCCCGTTCGGAGCCGCTGCTCGCGGGGGACCGCCCGCACGCCAGCACCCCTCAGCCGGGTCTAGGCAGTTGGAACGGGTGTTGAAACCACAGAGACGCGATGGACACAGAGCGGCAGGGCAGCAACGAAAGCGGTGCGCGTGGGGCGGCAAGGGTGGAGGCAAAACTCTGACCGGCTCCGCATTGAGTACTCGGTACGCGCTTCCGCCCTTTCCCTCTCTGCGTTCCTTCCGATCTCTGCGGTGTTCCACTCCGCGCCACCACGATTGGAGCGTTTCCAGAAAACACCGCAGAGATCGGAAGGAACGCAGAGGGGGAAGGAGCCGAGGGAAATGCCCCGCAATCGCCGGGCAGAAGCCCCGCGTGCAGGGCGGGATGCAACGGTTGGGGAGTGCGGCCGAATTGGGCAGGGGAATTTGGGGCAAGGGAATGGAAAGGGACGAATTGGGCGCGGGCTGAACTGGCTGTCCGTGCAACCGCAAAATCCACGCGGCGCGCGAGGATTCTGAAGAGCCGCAGTACAGAGAAAAACGGGGGACGGCGGCGACAAGGCCAAGTCCCCAATCAGCGAACGATGTTCAATCAGCGAGTCCTTGTCTTTCTCTGTGTGCATCGTGTCTCTGTGGTCAAAAAGACTCGGCTCGATTGCTTGTCACGGTTCATCGCTCCCACCCAATCACCCGCCCCTGATCATCCACGTCGATGTGTTCCGCCGCGGGCACTTCGGGCAGGCCGGGCATGCGAACGATGTCGCCGGTGATGGGCACCACAAATCCTGCGCCCGCGGCCAGTTCGAGTTCGCGCACGCGAATGTGAAAGCCCTCGGGACGCCCGAGCAACGCCGGGTTGTCCGAGAACGAGTTCTGCGTCTTGGCCATGCAGACGGGGAGTTTGTCGCAGCCCAGCTCAACGATGCGCTTCAAGCTCTCACGTGCCGCAGGCAGCCACTCGACGCCGGCCGCGCCATAGATGCTCTTCGCCACCGTCTCGACCTTGCGCTCGACGGACCAGTTCCAATCGTAGAGCGGCCGGTGCGGCGCGGTGCCCGTCAGCGCGGCGCGCGCGACCAACGTCGCCAGTTCCTCCGCGCCCGCGCCGCCCGATTTCCAGACATTCGCGACCGCCGCGGAAATGCCGATCCCGGCGCACAACGCCACCACCTGCCGCAATTCCTCCGGCGTGTCGGTGGGGAACTGGTTCACCGCCACGACCGGCTCGCGGCCGAAGAGGCGCGCGTTCTCGATGTGCCGCGCGAGATTCGCGAAGCCCTTCTCGATCGCGCCGGCATTGGTTTCGCCGAGGTGCGCGAGCGTCACGCCGCCGTGATATTTCAGCGCCTTCACCGTCGCGACCAACACGATGACGCGCGGCGAGAGCCGGCCGTAGCCGCACTTGAGATTGAGGAATTTTTCGCCGCCGAGATCGAAACCGAAGCCCGCCTCCGTCACCGCGAACTCCGCCAGGCTCAGGCCCATGCGCGTGGCGAGAATCGAGTTGGTGCCCTGCGCGATGTTGGCGAACGGCCCGCCGTGCAGGATCGCCGCGCTGCCCTCGATGGTCTGCACCAGGTTCGGCTGGATCGCCGCGTGCAGCAGCGCGGCCATCGCGCCGTGCGCCTTGAGATCGCGCGCGAAGACCGGCTGCCGGTCGTGCGTGTAGCCGACGAAGATGCCGCCGAGCTTCTCGCGCAGATGCGGCAGGTTGTCCGCCAGGCACAGCGCGGCCATCACCTCGGACGCCGCCGTGATGTCGAAGCCCGTCTCGCGCGGCACGCCAAACTTGCGGCCGCCCAAGCCCACGATCACGCGGCGCAGCGCGCGATCGTTCATGTCCAGCACGCGTTTCCACACGACCGTGCGCGGGTCGAGACCGTGCGTGTTGCGGCGGTTTTGCAGGCTGTTGTCGATCATCGCCGCGAGGAGGTTGTGCGCCTTCTCGATGGCGTTGAAATCGCCGGTCAGGTGGAGATTGATCAATTCCCACGGGACAATCTGCGCGCGCCCGGCCCCGCTCGCGCCGCCCTTCACGCCGAAGACCGGTCCCAGCGACGGCTGCCGCAGGACCGCGACCGTGCGCCGTCCGATGCGGTTCAGCGCGTCCACGAGGCCGATGCTGATGGTCGTCTTGCCCTCGCCCTTCGGCGTCGGCGTCATCGCCGAGACGAGCACGAGATTGCCCGCCGCCGCCTGGATCGGATCAATGAGCGAGAGCGGCAGTTTGGCCGCGTGCCGGCCGTGAAACTCCAGTGCCTCGAGCGGGATTCCCACCTTCGCCGCGACATCGCGATGGGTCGGAGATGGGGAGTCGGGCCGGAACTAGAGGCCGTTTCAGGGAAGCTGTGAGTCATGGCGGACATAAAACGAGTTGCTGTGATGGGTGCAATGGGCGCGGACCATCCGGCGGCTAAACCGCCGGACGCGCGCGACGGTATGGGGAGCAAAACGCAAAGCAAGCATCTGTCGCGGTAGCGCCGACGCAGCCGCGCACCGCTGCCCTGTAGCGCAGACTTCCAAGTCTGCTGTATCGCGGGTTTCCAAACCCGCGGGCGGACGGTCGCACGCAACGCTTCGTTTTCTCACACGCGCTCGCAACTTCGCGGCCCCTGCCGATTTGGAAATCGGCGATACAGCAGGTTTGGAAAGCTGCGCTACAGGGACGCGGCGGGGGCGGCTGTGGAGTGCGGGGACTTGTCACCGCTTTTGCGAGGCGACTGGTCGCCGTCGGATGGCGGGAGGCGTGGGCGGGGAATGGGGCGTTCACGGCTCGCGCCAGCGGTGGCGCGCCCGCGTGACCGGAGCCGCACAGAACTTCGACGGCGACCAGTCGCCTGCGCAAAAGCGGTGACAAGTCACCGCACTCCAAAGTCGCGCTC
>BJHT01000138.1:14603-16177 GCA_014193395.1 Verrucomicrobiota bacterium | reverse complement strand
GCCTCGGTGACCATGCCGGAGACCTTGCACATCACGTTGGGAAACTCAGCGAGCGCACGGATTTGCTCGCGCCACGGCGACAGCAAGCCATCGCGGATGAACGGCTTGGCGAGGTGATCGAGCACGAAGGGCTGGTCGGGAAAGCGGCGGACGAGTTCGATGGCGGCGGGCAGTTGTTTCGGGAAAATGAGGAGGTCGTAGCGCAGCGCGAACTGCCGCAGCTTGCCGATGCCGCGGAGAAAGTCGGGGCGCAGCATGAAGTCATCGTCGGGTTCGTCCTGCACGACGTGGCGCACGCCGACAAAGCGCGGGTGCGGTGCGAAGCGCGCCAACTCGTCCTCAACGCGTTCCGAGCGCAGGTCCACCCAGCCGACCACGCCTTTGATGAGCGGATGTTGGTCGGCCAGTTCGAGCAGCCAGCGCGATTCCTCGAGGCTCTGCCGCGCCTGCACGGCAATCGCGCCATCGAGTCCACAGCGCGCGAGCAGCGGTTGCAGGTCAGGCGGCAGGTAGTCGCGGCGGATCGGCCACGCGGGCTTCATCCAGCCGTACTGCGCGGCGTCGTATTTCCAAAAGTGCTGGTGGGAATCGAGTTTCATGCGGCGATCAAAGGGGCCGGGCGGGACGGGGGCAATCAAAATACGGGAGGTGCGGGTGGGGAGAGTAATTAGTGATTAGTAATTAGTGGGGCGGGGGGCGTGATGTGTGATCCGTGATGCGTAGTTGGGGGCTGAAGTGGAGAGAATGGGTGGTGGACGGAGGATTGGTTGGAACCACTGACTGGCACTGAGTGGCGCTGAAAAAAATCATCTGGGTGATTTCATTCCATCTCGTAGCCATGCAAGCAGCGCGCAAGGAGCGCGGCCTTCAGGCCGCAGAAGCGCCCGACCGCAGGGACTGCTCAAAACTTTTCAACCGCGTAACTCGACTCACTATCTGATGAACCTAGAAAGTGGTCCCGATAAATAGAACGACCCATGCAAGACGCACGTTCCTGCGGCCTGAAGGCCGTGCTCCAGTTGCCCTCACTGCATGGTTACGGCTAAGGAGGCGGGCTTGGTTGGTCGTCACTCTCCAGTCTGGGACAACTATCAGGTTCAGGACTGAACAGTACAGACTACCGAACCCTTCCGACTAATTACTAATCACTAATTACTAATTACTTTTCCACGCCGGTCAGTGATTGTCATTTTTCAGTCCGCGACAACTGCCTATTCCATGACTGGAGGATACAAATCACCGAACCCTCCCCACTAATTACTAATCACTAATTACTAATTACTTTCTTTCCCCACTCCGAGCGCCGTCGCGAGACGCTCGACCACGCGGGGCCAGTCGTAGCGGGCGTGGTAGGCCTGACGGCCAGCGGCGGCGCGGCGGGTTCGCAGCGCGTCGTCGGTGAGGAGCAACTGCACGGAGGCGATGAAACCGGCTTCGTCCGTGGCCTCGGTGGCGGCGAAGAAATCGGCGTGGCGCAGGGTGGAGCCGGTATTGTGGCCGAGCGTGGTCGCCACCGCGCAGGCGTGGCTCAGGCCGGCCATGAAAGAGGTGCGCCGTTCGGATACGCCGTCGAT
>BJHT01000138.1:0-14593 GCA_014193395.1 Verrucomicrobiota bacterium | reverse complement strand
CGTCGGCGGCCTGGGGCATGCGGGACACGTCGTCCGCCGGCAGATAGCCGAGCGGACGGAACAGCGGTCGCAGGGCGTCGGGCACGGCGATCGTCGCGTTGCCGCCGGCGACGGCGAGCGCGACGGGACGGCCCGCCGCTTGAGCGCGTTCCCACGCAGCGAGAACCCAGTCGAACTGCTTGTTCGCGCTCAGCGTGCCGAAGTAGGCGAGGACGCGGCAGTTGGTGGGGAGTTGGTGGGCCGCGCGCCAGTCGCGGGCGTGCGTGGCGGAGACGGGCACGACGGGAATGGTGGATGGCGAGGGCAGTAGGAAAAGTTTCGCGGCGTGCTGCGGCTCGCGACCGGTCCATTCCTCGAACCACGCCTCCGAGGAAATCCCCACCGCATCCGCCGCCGCGAGTATCTGCCGCCATTGCCGCCGATGGTTGAGCGCGTACCAGAAGCGATGCGGCAGCGGCGAGAAGGGCGCGGCGATTTCATGCGCAATCACGAGCTGGCCGGGCACGTGGTGCCGCAGGCGGTGCATCACTTTGCCAATGGCCGCGTTGACGCCGCCGCGGCCGTACATGTGCGGGACGTATTGCCAGAGCAGGGCTTTGTCAGCGGCGCGGGTGATGATGGCGCGTTCGAGAGACTCGGCGTTGGTCCAGTCGCTGATCTCGGCGTGAACGGGGAAGGGCTGCGCGGATTGGTTCGCGGTCGAGGTCAGCACGGCGACGGGGTCGCGCGCGGCCAGCTCCTGCGCGAGCCGCAGCGTGTGGTCCGCCACGCCGCCGCGGGCCGGCGGGAAATCAGGCGAGATGAGGAGGACGCCCGGATTCATGACGCGGCCGCTGGGTTTGGAGTGCGGTGACTCGTCACCGCTTTCGCACAGGCGACTGGTCGCCGGCGAACACCTGCACGCGTCCGATCCCGCACGCATGCCACCGCTGGCGCGAGCGGTGAGCGCCCCATTGCTAAAGCACGTCTTCCGCAGTTCGACGGCGACAAGTCGCCTCGGGAAAGCGGTGACAAGTCACCGCACTCCAAAACGCGCTGGCGCGCTCCATCGCGGTGAGCCGTCGGCATTTTCAGTTCAGTGCCGGAAATGCCGCGCGCCGGTGAAAACCATGGCGACGTTGCGTTCGTTGGCGGCGGCGATGACCTCGGCATCGCGCACCGAGCCGCCGGGCTGGATCGCGGCGGTGGCGCCGGCTTCAGCGGCGGCGATCAGGCCATCGGGAAACGGGAAGAACGCATCGCTGCACACCACGCTGCCGGCCAGCGGCAGGCCGGCCTCGCCGGCTTTCCACACGGCGATGCGACTCGAATCCACGCGGCTCATCTGGCCCGCGCCGATGCCGAGCGTGCGGTCGCTGGCGGTGTACACAATGGCGTTGGATTTCACATGTTTCACCACGCGCCAGCCGAAGAGCATGGCCTGCAATTCCGCGTCGGTGGGCGGGCGTTTGGTCACGATCTTCACGTCGGCGGCGGTGACGATTTTGCGGTCGCGTTCCTGCATGAGGAACGAATCCGCACCGACGCTGCGGATGTCCCACGGCGCGGCGGCCCCGGGGTCTTTCCGGGTCAGGAGCAGGCGTAGATTTTTCTTTTTCTGCAACAGCGCGAGCGCGTCGGGTTGAAACGACGGCGCGACGATGACTTCGCTGAAAATCTCGGCGATGGCCTCGGCGCAGGCGAGGTCGAGCGGCTGGTTGACGGCGATGATGCCGCCGAACGGCGCTTGTTTGTCGGTCGCGAACGCGCGGTCCCAGGCCTCGCGCAGGCTCGCGCCGCGGCCGACGCCGCAGGGGTTGGTGTGCTTGAGGATCGCGAGGGTCGGGCGTTCGCCCGCGAATTCGCCGATGAGCGCGGCGGCGGCGGTGAGGTCGAGAATGTTGTTGTAGGAAAGTTCCTTGCCGTGGAGCTGCTGGAAGTAGTCGTGGAAGCGGCCGTAGAGCGCGGCGCGTTGGTGCGGGTTCTCGCCGTAGCGCAGCGTTTGCGCCTGCGGGGCGTTGATGCTGAGCGTCGGGGGCAACGGCGGGGCGGTGTCGGCGGGGGGGAAGGCGGCGGCGAGAGGCGTGGCGATGGCGGCGTCGTAGGCGGCGGTGCGGGCGAAGACACGCGCGGCCAGGCGGCAGCGGAGGTCGAGCGTGGTCGCGCCGGTGGCCTGGATTTGCGCGGCGACCTCGGCGTAGTCAGCGGGGTCGGTGATGACCGTGACGCTGGCGTGATTTTTCGCGGCGCTGCGGAGCATCGAGGGGCCGCCGATGTCGATGTTCTCGATGGCGTCGTGGAGCGAGACGTTGGGTTTGGCGACGGTCTGCTCGAAGGGATAGAGGTTCACGACGACGAGGTCGAGCGGCGGGATGCTGTGCTTCGCCGCGGTGGCTTCGTGCTCGGGATTACCGCGCAGAAAGAGGAGGCCGCCGTGGACTTTCGGGTGCAGGGTTTTCACGCGGCCATCCAGCATCTCAGGGAAGCCGGTGTAATCGCTGAGGTCCATGACCTTCAGGCCGGCATCGCGCAGGGCCTTGGCGGTGCCGCCGGTCGAGATGAGTTCGATGCCCGCGGCGGCGAGCGTCTGGGCGAAAGGGACGAGACCGGTCTTGTCGGAAACGGAGAGGAGGGCGCGGAGGATTTTCGGCATAGGTTTTAAGCGGCGCGCAGCGTCCCCACGGCGTTGGGGAGCGTCAACCGGCAAATGAAATTGGGGACGGGAGGGGGAATTTTGACCACAGAGACGCGATGGACACAGAGGGGCAGAGCCGCAACCCAAGCGGAGCGCGTGGGGCGGCAAGCGTGGAGGCAAAACTCTGACAGCCTCCGCAGTGACTATGCGGTACGCGCTTCCGCCCTGTCCTTCTCTGCGTTCCTTCCGATCTCTGCGGTGTTTTCAGGAAACGCTCCGATCGTGGTGGCGCGAATTGGAACACCGCAGAGATCGGAAGGAACGCAGAGAGGGAAGGAGCCGAGGGAAATGCCCTGCATTCGCTCGGCAGACGCCCGCGTGGACGGCGGGATGCAGCGATTCGTGAGTGCGGCCGAGTTTGGCAGGGGAATTTGGGGCAAGGGAATGCGAGGGGATGAATTGGCGGCGGGACGCGACGGCGGGTGGGACGGGAAAATTTTTGACCACAGAGACGCGATGAGCACAGAGGAAGACCGGGAAGAGGGAGATGCCGCAACCTCAGCTTTTCTTCTCCGTGTTCATCCTGTCTCTGTGGTTCACATCTTCGTGTCCGTGCGGCGGGCGATGATTTGGACTTCGAATTCCGGGTCGATGGCGAGGAGGAGGGCGCGGAGGCAGCGGAAGCCGCGTTCGCCGAGGTGCAGGCGGTGCGCCCAGACGGCGGCGAAACGGTCGAAGCGGAAGCGCACGCGGCGGCCGGAGAGCACCGCGAAGCCGCAGTCGGTGACGAGGTTGCCGAGGGTCTGGACGTTCCAGGAGTAAAGGTGGTGGTTCGGCTCGACGGGGTTGAAGTGGCGGTAGCGGCGCTCTTTTTCGTAGGGCACGCAGAGGAGGAGGAGGCCGCCGGGTTTGAGGAGGCGGCGCATTTCCGCAAGTTCGTTCGCGGGGTGCAGCGTGTGCTCGAGGGCGTGGTGGCAGAGGAGGGTGTCGATGGATCCGTCGGGCAGCGGGCGGAGGTCGCGGATGAATTCGATGCCGTGCGCGGCGAGCGGGGGGCCGACGGATTCGGCGATGTCGTAGCCGATGCGGCGGCGGCAGCGGAGGGCGGCGAGGTTCCAGCCGTGGCCGACGCCGAATTCGAGCACGACGTCGTCGGGGCGGACGTGCGGCGTGAATTTATCGGCGCGCAGACGGGCGACCCAATCGAACGTGGCGGGCGGAATGCCGCGCTTGATCTCGTGATAGTGGCGGCCGGATTCGCCTTGGTAGTGCTGGGTCGCGGGGTCCGGCATGGCGGGATTTTTTTGGAGTGACGACGGGTGGCGGTTCGGTTGGCAAACGATGGCAGGGAAGCGGGTGGGGGAGTCAATGGGCAAATCGGGGGGCGAGATGGAGGCGTAGGCTGCGTGTCTCCGGGGCGCGCCGATTTCACCTGCAAGCTGCCGCGCACGCTCCCATGCTCCGCGCCACCAAAAAAATTATGGAAATCAAAGGCAAGGCAGCAGTGGTCACGGGGGCGAGCCGCGGCGTGGGGCGGGCGACGGCGTTGATGCTGGCGCGGGGCGGGTGCGACGTGGCGGTCAATTACAGCCGGTCGCGCGCGGAGGCCGAGGCGGTCGCGGCGGAGGCGCGGGCGTTGGGCGTGCGCGCCATCGCGGTCGCGGGCGACGTGGCGCGGGACGCGGATTGCCGCGCGATCGTGGCGGCGGCGGTGCGCGAGTTCGGCCGGCTCGACATCCTGGTGAACAACGCCGGCACCACGCGCTTCATTGCGCACAGCCAGTTGGAGGAGGTCACCGACGCGGACTGGGAGAACATTTTCGGTGTGAATGTGAAGGGCGTGTTTCAATGCGCGCGCGCCGCGCGGCCGCATCTGGAGGCGTCGGGGCAGGGCGCGATTGTCAACGTCGCCAGCGTCGCGGGCATCGCGGGCACGGGCAGCTCGATTCCCTACTGCGCCTCGAAGGCGGCGGTGATCAATCTCACCATCTCCCTCGCCCGCGTGCTCGGGCCGAAGGTGCGGGTCAATGCCGTGGCGCCGGGTTTCATCGCGGGCGAGTGGCTGCAAAAGGGCCTCGGCGACGCCTACGAAGATTCCAAGGCCGCGCGCGAACGCGTCGCCGTGCTGGGAAAAGTGTGCCGTCCCGAGGACATCGCCGCCGCGATCATGAGTTTCATCACCGGCTCCGATTTGGTCACGGGACAGACGCTGGTGGTGGACGGCGGGACGATGATCGGGCCGAAGACGGAAGGGGTTGGGGTGCGGTGAGCGACGGGGCGGTGGTCAACTCTTCACGCCGCTCGTGTCCAGGAAGCGCTGGGTCTCCGGGGGCGTTGTCACGCGGCGCAGATAGACGAGCAGGCCGAGCATCACGAGCAGGTTCCCGGCTTGCGACGCGCCGTGCCAGCGGCTGAAACGCGTGGTCGCAAACTCCCGCTGCGCCGGCGTGCTCATCTGCGCATATTTGGTGGTGTGCAGCTTCTTCATGTAGGGCAGCAGCCAGTAGCCGCTGGCCAGGCTGAGGCCGAGCAGCACCGCGACCAGCCAGCCCAGCGCGCGGTCCAGCGGACGGTTGGTGTAGAACTTGTCCGCCACCAGCAGCACCAGCGCGATGAAACCACACACCTGCTGGCATTTGAAAAAACGCTCGATTACCAACTGCGCCACGGCCCCCGAGTAATACGGATACGCGCCCTGAAACAGCTCCTTCGACTCGGGGGAAAAAAAGGCGGGCCCGACCGCGAACGTGAAGAAAATGGCCGAGCCAAACCAGACGGCGGCGTTCGCGATGATGAGGAAGCGCAGCCAAGTGTTCACGGGGCGGGAGCGTACGAGCCGCGCCAGACGCTGCCAAGCACCGATTCCGCGCGCGGCAGCGGCGCGGCGTATTTCGGTTTGGAGTGCGGTGACTTGTCACCGCTTTCGCGCAGGCGACTTGTCGCCGTCGAATGATCCGGCGGCCCCGAACTCGCCGGCACGCCACCGCCGGCGCGAGCCGAGGACGCCCCTCTGCGCTTCGCGGCTCGCAGGTTGGCGACGGCGACAAGTCGCCTCGGGAAAGCGGTGACAAGTCCCCGCACTCCAAATCCCGAGCGCCAGTCTCCGATCCAAGGCGCGCGGCGCATTTCGTTTGGAGTGCGGGGACTTGTCACCGCTTTCGCGCAGGCGACTGATCGCCGTCGAATGAGGCGGCGGCCTCGGACCCGCCGGCACGCCACCGCTGGCGCGAGCCGTGGACGCTCCTCTGCACATCGCGGCTCGTGGGTTGGCGACGGCGACGAGTCGCCTTGGGAAAGCGGTGACAAGTCACCGCACTCCAAATCCCGAACGCCGCGTTCCGCCCGCAACCGAAGGCCGCGCTTCGCCAACACCCCGGCTACCGCTCAGTTCTGCCCCAAAATCTTCCGCGCCTCGGGCACGGTGATTTTTTTCACGGGCAGCGCGAAGCCCAGCGTGTCGCCGTTGGCCTTGAAGCCGTCGCCGTCCACGTCCACGAAGATCGGGTTGTTGTACGCGCACGGCCGCTGCTTGGCCTGCGGGCTGGTGCCGTAGCCAGTCTTGAGATCGAAATTTTCCCCGCACGCCACGACGATCAGATGCGCGTCCTCGCTCAACGGCACGTTGATCAGGCGGTCGAATTTCACCACGCCGTCCGCGAAAAACTGCGGATGCGATTGGCGCGTGAAGTTCACATCCGCGCGCGGCCGGCCATTCACCAGCACCTGCACACGGTCGATGTCGATCCAGTCGGTGCATTGCACTTTCACCTTCAGATTGATCGAACCGCTCGCGCGCGTCGTGGCACCGGGCAGGATGCCGTCCTCGGTCTGCACCTGTAAAAACGGCCCGCTCGTGAGGATGATGCGGCCGGCCTTGGCGTGGCGGATGTTTTCCTGCCAGTCGATTTTCGCCGGCTCGTCGCTCGCGCTCGGCGTGTACATGCGCCAGCCGCCGACGCCGTTGCCATAGACCGAATGCGCGTCGCACACGGCCACGGCGCTGTAGCGATGGCCGCGATTGAGAAGCTGCAGCCAGATGAACTCGCGGACGTACTGCACCGCCTCGCGGCCCGTCTTGGGGTCGCGCCCGACCTTGAACGGCACGCCCTCGAGAATTCCCGACGCGCTGTAGTTCGCCGTCTCGAGGCCGTCGATCAACTGCCCCAGCCCGAGATAGCCGCCGTCCGCGCGTCCGTCGCCGTCGCGGTCGATGAAGTTCTCGACCATGTCGGGATGATTGATCTGCACCCAGCGCGACGGATTCGCCCCTTGAAAATCGCGGAGGATCACCGCGTTGAGCCGCGGGTCTTTCACCCACGGCGGCGCGCCGTTGTCCTGCGTGAAGGGCACGGGGACAAAGGGAAACGCGTTGAAATGCGGGCCGTCGCCGGACAGCTCGACGCCGGGGATGGTGGTGATTTCGTCGTGCAGGCCGAGCTTCTCGATGTGCGGCCGCCAGTCGTAGAAGCGCGCGTGCTCGGTGGTCGGCGCGAACTCGATGTGCTCGGCGGCGAGGTTGATCACGCGGTCGTCGGTGCCGCAGACGTTGTCGCCGCTGGGCGTCGAGTGATTGTGATAATCGGCGCTGACCCAGCCGCGCGTGTCCACCAGGCGCTTGAGCACGCCCTTGAACTCGTGCGTCGCGCCGGGCGAGAGATGAATCGTCTGGTCGAGATGGCTGAACTCGATGCCGCGCGTGACGACGATCTGGTAATTGCCCGGCGGCAGTTGTACGCGGAAATCGCCGCGCTCCGAGTGATACTGATCCACGCAGCCATGCGCGCGATCCTGCGGGCCGAGGTTCGGATTCTTCGTGCCGTTGACGCCGATGAATTGCGCCTTGCACGGAATGCTCCTGCCCGTCTCGCCGCGCACATCGAACACCACGACCGATGCCGCGCTGAGCTGCGCGTCCAGCCGCGTCGTCGCGTCGGTTTTCACCGACAGCGTGCGCTTGATCGTCTCGCGGCCGAGGTCGGAAATTTCGATTTCGTACTCATCCACCGGCAGCCGCACGCTGAAGCTGCCCGTCGCGTCGGGATACGCCGGGATACGGTTTGTGCCGAAGAGCGCCTCGACTTTCGCGGTGTGTACCGGCGCGCCGCTCGCCTCCGTGAGCCGGCCCGCGAGCACCCCCGTCGGCCCGCGCTCGGCGGCAAGAATGCCGAACGCCTCGAGCGGCGAGCGACCGACCGCGAGGAAGCGCGCGACTGTGATTTCCTCGCCGGGCGCGAGCGAGATTTCCTTCGGCGGCGCGGTGAAGCCGTCGCGCTCGCGCCACGCGTAGGCGTAGCCCGCCTTGTCCGCCGGATCGTTCGCGTCGCCCCACGCGATGTCGCGCGCCTTGCCGGATTTGGCGAAACGCATCCAGCGATCGTCCACGCTGCCGGTGCGGTTGGTTTTGCCCTCGTTGCGATAGGTGGTGACGATGAACAAGCCCTGCCAGTCTTCGCGCAGGCGGTATTCGTGCCGCTTGAACAGCCCGCCGTTGTTGGCCGCCGTCACCACGGTCTCGACCACCGCCTCGCCGTCGCGCCCGTCCTTTGCGACGCGCACATACGACACCGGCCCCTGCTGCGCCGACGGGGTGAAAATGACGAGCTGATCGTTGTTCGCGCCGCGCAGCGTGAGGTCGTAGAGGCAGCCGGGCGTGACGCCGTTGGTGCCGTAGAACGTGCTCATGTTCGCGCGCCGCAGCGGGAGATTCGCCGACACGACGGCCTCGACGCGATTATTGCGCAGCACGAAATCGCCGATGATGCCGTCCGCCTCCTTGCCGCCCGGCAGCAACTGCCGCGTGTCCGGCCCGATCTCGAACGCCTCGGGCGCGGCGAGCACCGGCGCGGCAAAAGCGAGGGCGATGAAAATGAGGGCGGAAGCAAAACCGATGCGGTGAAGTGATTTCATGCGAGCAATTCAGTAAGTGGTGGCGGACGGGTGTTACCATCGCTGCGGGTGAAGACAAGGAAGCGATGGCGGGAGGCAGGCGTGCGGAAACCGAGCCGAGGCACGAGCGGCGCGCGGCAACTGCGGAGTGCGGCCGTCCCCGGCCGCAGCGACGTCCGCACGCATGAGGGGCGCTCGATTTTTCAGTGCCAAGTTGGCCACGAGCCCGCTGCTCTTCCTACGAATCGTCGAACGATAGCTTGCCGGCGACGGCGGGCGAACGGGGCGTCACGCCGCGCCCGTCGCCGCTGTTCAAAATCACCCCCACGCTTCTCTGCGTTTCTTCCCCGCTCTGCGGTGTTCGGAGCGGGCCGCCGAGTAAACGTCCGGGCGCTGCGGGGCGGAGGCCGAGCGGAACACCGCAGAGATGGGAAGAAACGCAGAGGGTTCCGGGTGGAGGTTCGATCCAAAAAATGAGGGCGGGCAAACGGGTGACGCTCGCCCTCGCTGAAAGTTTTCTCGGGGCCGTCGCTCCGCGCGGCGATGACGGACGAGCTACGGCGCGCGTTTTTTTCCAAGCAACCTACTGTGCGTGGGACGCGACAAGGCATTCGCCAGCGCGGCTCAAAACGCCCGTTTCGGAAACTCGGCGGGGGCGACGGACAGGCGCGGCCGCTCGGGCGGCGGGGCCGGGGCCATGATGCGCGAGAAGTCGTTCAGGCCGCCGGCTTTGGGCCCGTCGGCGTTGAGGGGATTGCTGCTTAACGAGGTTTTCGGGCGGAGACTTTCGAGCGGCCGGACCGGCTCCGGCCGGCGGAGGATGTCCTCGAACGCGCGCCCCATGGTCTGCTGCTGCTGCATGCGCGACTGCTCGGGCGACAGGCTGAAAAAATCCGTGCCGCGCGCGGCGTCACCAAGTTTGGGATCCAGCAACTGCCGGAACTGCGAGTCGCGATCCATCTTCTGTTGGATCGGGTTGTCCCCGCCCAAGCCGAGGCGCGGTGCCAGACGGGCCGTCGGCAAATCGACCCCGCTGCGGCCGTCCATTGCGGTCTCGCCCGGCAGGCGCGCGCCGGGATTTTTGGTGCGGGTGAAGGAATCGTTGTTGGCGGAGCCGGGGCGATTGTCCGACCGACCGGCCTCGTCACGCGCGTTGCCGGTGGGACCGAATGGGCTGCGACTCGCGCCGGAATCGCGGGGGTTGAACTGGTTGGACGGGCGTTTCGCGTCGGACTGCGGTTCGGTGCGGTCGAAGGGATTGCGTTGGTTGCGCGGGTCGCGGTCGCCGCGCGGTTCGGATGTGTTCGGGTTTTCCGGGGCGACGTCGCCGGTAGGTTTCTGTCCGTGCTCGATCCAGTTGCGCCGCTGCTCCAGGACCTCCTGCTGCCGACGCGTCAGGGCGCCGCCGGTGCTGGGCTGCGGCATGGCGACGACCGGGCCGGGGGCATTGGCTTGCGGGAATGAACTGACTGCGTCGGGCAGCAATCGTTCGCGATCGATGAGATCGGGGAGTCCGCGTTTTTCGAAGCGGCCGGAGAAGATGATTTTCTCACCCGCGACGGCGTGGCCGGTCGCGGCAAGCACGACGCCGGCGAACAGGCTCAACCGCAGAATCCGCAGCGGCGGCGGGAAGTAGATCGGCCAAGCTTTCATCGTGTCTCTGCTAGTGCATTCGCTCCGCTGCGTCAAAGGCTAGTTGTTCACCAGCCCGCTCAAACGGGTCCGTGCGCCTCACTGAAACGCCGGTCGCCAGTCGGGCGAAATCAAAATCTGTGGCCGAGCGATCGCCATCGCTTGCTCACCGGACGCGCTCCCAATCCTCCGCCTCGAAGCACTCCGCCGCCATCCGCACCGCACCGCCCACCACAAACCAGTCGCGCGCCGCATGGATCACGCCGCAAGCCGCACAATTTCCCCCTTTTAGTTGGTAGCCTTCCGGCGCAGCCCCTATCCTGCCGGACTATGCGGATCATTAATCTCAATCCCCGGACCGACATTGGCGCCAGTGCGTGGCTGGCCGAGGTGGACGGACATCGCCTGCTCATGGATGCCGGCACCCATCCCAAACACGAGGGCCGCGAGAGCCTGCCGCTCTACGACGTCATCAAAAATCTCGAGGTCGATGCCGTCGCGTTGTCGCACTGCCATCACGACCACGTCGGCTCGCTGCCCGTGGCGTTGCGCATGTTTCCCAAGGCGCATGTGCTGATGACCGAGCTGAGCTATTTCATCGTCGAGCGCGTGCTGCACAACTCGGTCAACGTCATGACCCGCCAGCGCGCGGAACTGGAGATTCCCGACTACCCGCTCTTCACCCACGACGAAGTGGATGAACAATCCGCGCGCTTCCAAGGCTTCAAATACAACCGCGAAATCGAATGGGCCGCGCATCACAAAACCCGCGCCGGCGTGCGTTCCCCCGTGCTGGAATTTTACGACGCCGGCCATGCGCTCGGCTCCGCGGGCATCATGGTCCGCGGTCAAAAGGAAACCCTCTTCTACACCGGCGACGTCAGCTTCCGCGACCAGACCCTGCTGCGCGGCGCGCGCTTTGATGACGTGAAGGCCGACGTGCTCATCATGGAAACCACGCGCGGCAACCGCGCCACGCCGCCGGGCTTCACGCGCGAATCGGAAATCGAGCGCCTCACGCAATCCATCGACGCCGTGCTCAAGCGCAAGGGCGGCGTGCTGATTCCCACCTTCGCGCTCGGCCGCACGCAGGAAATCCTCGCGCTGCTCGCGCTGCTCATGCAGTCGGGCCGCCTGCGCCGCCAGCCGGTTTACATCGGCGGCTTGGGCCGTGTGTTCACCGAGATTTATGATCTCGAGGCCCATCGTGCCAACCGCAACCACACCAACCTCAAGCTCACCGAAGCCCTTGATCTCAAGGTCATGGACCCGCGCCAGGTCGAGGAACTCAAGCTCAACGTCAGCCGCATCTACGTCATCACCGCGGGCATGATGAGCGAGCACACCGCCGCGCACGATCTCGGCGCGCGCATGGTCGGCGACGAGCGCCACGGCATCTTCTTTGTCGGCTACGCGGACCCCGACACCCCCGGCGGCCGGCTCAAAGCCTCGAAGCCCGGCGAGCCGTTTTACCTCAGCCGTTCCGGTGGCGAGCTCACGCACCGCGCCGAGGTCAAGGACTTCGATCTCACCGCCCATGCCAACCGCGAGGAGCTCATGGACTTCGTCGGCCAGGTGGACCCGCGCGTGATTTTCCTCGGCCACGGCGACGAGTCCTCGCGCTTCTGGTTTGCGGAACAAATCCAGAAACGCTTCCCCAAAATCCGCATCCACCAACCCGAGCCGGGCAAGCCGGTGGAGGTCTAAACGCCGCTTCGGAGGCCGCAGCACCACGAACCGGTTAAAACACTAACCGGCACTACCTGGCACTAATAAGACAAGGGGGAAGAACTGCGGCCCATCGTGCGGCCTGACGTGACGTAGCCGCCGACGTGAGGAGGCGGATGGAGCGGACTCGTAATGCGGGGAAATCCGCCTCCTCACGTCGTCGGCTACGACTACGCAGCGTCTGCAAACGCAGCGCTCCGATCCACTCCCCGGCCTCCCCGACTAATTACTAATCACTAATTACTCTTCCCAGTCGGTCACCTCGTCAGCCGCAGCAGCGTGAAGGGATAAATCGTCGTCGCGTAAATCGTCCCGTCGCGCGCGACGATCAGCGCCATGATGACGTGCAGCGGCGTGAGGGTGTCGTCCGGCAGCCGATGGAAGCCGTGGATCGGGCGCTTGCTGCCGTCGGGATTGCTGGCGGGCGGTGCGGTGAAATCGAAGAAGTCCGGATTCTTCACCGTGAGCACGCCGAGGTCCGCCATCTGGCTCGTCTTCGGATCGTAGCGCACGAGGTGGTGCAAGTAGCCCTTGCCGAAGCCGGTTTCGTTGTCCACGCGCACCGCGGAATAAACCCGGCCATCCAGCGCAATGCTGATCGAGCCGCGCGAATCCGGATGTTTGCCCGCGACCCGATCCCCGAGCGAACGCGCCACGACCGGCTGTCCTGCGCGTCCGCCGAGGTCCACCGTGAACAGGCGCAGATCGTTCAACAATTGCAGATACGCCGTGCGTCCGTCCGCGGCGAGCCGCCAGTCGGGATGCACCGCTTTCGGACCGACGACTTCGGCGAACGGTTTTCCGTCCACGAGCAGATCATCCACCGTGACCTTGTCCGTGGCCGGATCGTGCCGTGCGATGCGGTAGTCCACGGTGATCGCGGTGGCGCGGCCCTGTTGATCGATGAGCGTGTTCGGCTGGTCGCGCAGAATGGGGCCGAGATCGCGGTAGCCTTTTTCGGGATGGCGCGTGTCGAGCAGCATCCAGTGCTGATGTTCGCAGGTGACGACGTAGATGAGCCCGCGCGCCTCGTTCGCCACGACGTCGATCACGCCCTCGCCTTCCTTGGCGTCGGCGGGCTGGCGCGGATCGCTGAGCAGCATCGGCGCGCCGAGATTTTCCGCCTTCCCGGTGGCCGGGTCGTAGGTCAGCACATAGCCGCCGCGATAAACGGGAATCTGCCCGCTCTTCTTCTCCGCCGGACTCGGGTAGCCCTGTTTCGAGCCAACATAAATGCGTCCGGACGGCCCGACGAAATTGCGCGTGTGCAGCTTGGCTTGCGCCGCGTAACCGGACGGCTCCAGCGGCAGCCCGACAACCTTATGCGTGTCCAGCACGATGCGCATCGCCTCGGTGGCGGGGTCAAACTCGACGAGATACGAGTTGCGGCCGTAGGCCGCGGTGCCGACGTAAATCTTCCCGTTGCGCCCCTCGCACAGTGAAAAATAGCCCGACTCCTCGGTCGTCGTTTCCGGCGGAATGCGATACGCCTTGGCGGCCAGATACGGAAACGGTGGCGTGGTCACGGGCGCGGCGGCCGGCTTTGGCGGCGCGGCCGCTGGCGCGACGAAGGCGGTGGCGGTGAAGAGCACGAGGGCGGCGGATAGGGAGAGGGTGAGCGAGTTGGTCATGGGGAAAATGATTCCGCGCATTGACGCCAGTGCGCGCGGTTTTCGCAAAGTTTCTTTCGGGTGAGAAAAATTCCCGCCTGCCGGAGGCACACTGCGCGTGCGCCAACCATTCCGAGCAGCGTTGGCAAGGCAGGCGGCGCCGTGTTTTGGAGTGCGGTGACTTGTCACCGCTTTATCGCAGGCGACTCGTCGCCGTCGAGTGATCCAACGGCCCCGGACTCGCCGGCACGCCCGCGCTGGCGCGAGCCATGAACGCCCCCTTTGCATACCAGCCCTCAGGTTCTCGACGGCGACAAGTCGCCTGCCGAAAGCGGTGACGAGTCACCGCACTCCAAATCCGGATCGCCGGTCGCGAATGCTTCCCGGGTTGATTTCGCCTGCCCCATCGGCAAGTCAGCGGTTTCAACTTCGGAGATCGGCCAAGAAACAAAAAACCGGCGGGCTGTTTCCAGCCCGCCGGTCGCGAAAGGAACGAATTTTTTCGGCCCCGACTATTCCTTGTCGTCGGCGGCATCGAAGGCGTGTTGCAACGCCACCATGTCTTCGCCGGGCTTGAGGGAGTCCAGCACCTTCTGCTCTTCCTTGAGCTGCTCGTCGGAGTAGCTGGCGGCCTTGATCGACAGGCCGATGCGGCGGTCGCTGCGGTCGATTTTGATCACGCGCGCGGTCACGTCCTGGCCGGCCTTGAGCACGTTCTTGATCTTGTCGATGCGTTCCTCGCTGACCTGCGAGATATGAACCAGGCCGTCGATGTCGTGGGCCAAACCGACAAACGCGCCGAAGCTGGCGAGCTTGCTGACCTTGCCGGTGACGACGTCGCCGACCTTGTAGAACTTGTCGATGTTGGCCCACGGATCTTCGGTGAGCTGTTTCATGCCGAGCGAGATGCGCTGGTTGGGGCGGTCGATTTCGAGCACCACGGCCTCGACGTCGTCGCCCTTCTTCAGGACTTCCGTGGGGTGGTTGATCTTGCGGGTCCAGGAGACGTCCGAGACGTGGATCATGCCGTCCAGACCTTCCTCGAGTTCGAGGAATGCGCCGTAGCTGGTGAGGTTGCGAATCTTGCCCTTGACCTTGGTGCCGACGGGATACTTGGCGAGCG
>BJHT01000137.1 GCA_014193395.1 Verrucomicrobiota bacterium | reverse complement strand
TGCTCGCCGAGGCCCGCGCCAAGGCGAGCATTTCGGTGGAGATGTCCACGCCGGTGACCTCGCCCACGGTCTGGTAGTGTCGAAAAAAACGGCCCGTTCCCACCGGTAGATCAAGGAGAGTTTTGACCGGGCGGTTCTGAAAATAGCGGGCGACAAAGGCATCCTCAGCCCACCAGTGCCGCTCTACTTCCCGGTCCGCGTCATAGCTCGGCGCGACTTGACTGTCATATTTGTTGCCGGTGTAGGCGTTGTTGTCGGTTGGCATGCGGGTAGTCCTGATCTGGGCGACTGACGCGCGGAAAATCTATGATTCACTGAAACAATCAAGAGTGAAGTTCCGGGGAAACGGAAGGAAGCCCAAAGCTCAAAGTTCAAAGCTCAAGGGAAGTTCCAAGCGCCAAGGATCATGATGAGGGATGGGAGGGGTTCGGGAAGATGGGTTGGATGGCTGTTTCAGGAGGATTGGGCTGCATCGGGGGCGGGGTCGCAGGGTGGTCTAGGTTTTGGAATCGGTTTGGTCCTTAGAGATTGGAGCTTCTCTTGAGCTTTGAGCTTGAGTCTTTGAGCTTCCACTCCCGTGTGACTCTGAACTCGGAAGGCACCGGGTATTTGGAGCTTGGTGGATTTGCAGTTGCCAGCGGAAGGGGGGAACAACGAACCTCCTCCCGTTCAAGACGCTGTCATTGTGAATCCTGCCATCCTGCTCACCCGGCTGAAATCCATTGGCGATGTCGTGCTGACGTTGCCGGCGGCGGCGTTGGTGCGGGAGAATTTTCCAGAGCACCGGATTTTGTTTTTAACGGCGACGGAGAATGCGCCATTGCTGCGGGGGTTTGCGATGGTGGATGAGGTGCTGCTGCTGGACCGGCAGGCGTTTCGGCAGGGGCGGGTATTGGCGGGGGTGCGCAATATTTTGCAACTGATCGGGCGCTGCCGGCGGGCGGGGTTGTCGCATGTGCTGGATTTTCAGGGATATGGCGAGACGGCGATTTTGAGCTGGCTGACGGGCGCGCCGGAGCGGTGGGGGCTGGTCAATCGCGCGAGCCGGCGGTGGGCGTTTACGAAGCCGATCACGCGGGATTACGGGATTCATCTCGCGGACTGCAATCTGGCGCTGGGCCTCGAGTCGGGGCTGCGGGCGGGGCCGGTGCGCAATGAGTTTCGTCTGCCGGATGCGGAACTGGCGGCGGCGCGGGAATTTTTTCTGCGCGAGAAACTGGAGATGGGGACGCCGACGTTGTTCATCCAGCCGTTCACGAGTTCGCCGCCGAAGAACTGGCCGCTGGAGCGGTATCTGGCGCTGGCGCGGGAGTGGAGGAGACACGGGCGGCAGGTGATTTTCGGCGGCGGACCGGCAGAGGCGGGCTTGCTGGCGGGCGCGCGGCAGGAGGGTTTTGTCGTGTCGGCGGGGGCGTCGTTGCTGGTGACGGCGGGGCTGATTCAGTTGTGTCGCGTGACGGTGGGCGGGGTGACGGGGTTGTTGCATCTGGCGGTGGCGATGGGGCGGCGGGTGGTGATGGTGTCGGGCTATGCCGCGCAGGAGATGGGCTATCCGTATCAGCATCGCGACTGGCTGATCGGGCCGCTGGAGGGGCCGATCGAGGCGATTGAACTGGCGACGGTGGAGGCGGCGTGTGAGGCGGCTTTGGTGGAGACGGGCGGGGCGGCGCGAGGATAGGCTGCTGACACATGGCGACGCCGCATTACTACACTTCGCTCGGGGAATTCCGGGGGCTGTTCGCCAAGGGCAATCCGGTGCTCACGTATCACAAGGTGGGGCCGCGGCCGCGCGGGGCGCGGTTGAAGGGGCTGTATGTCAGTCCGGCGTTGTTCGCGCGGCAGCTCGCGGAGTTGCGCGAGGCGGGCTATCGCAGCGGCGCGCTGACGGAGGCAGCGGGGCCGGCGCAGGCGGGTCGCGTGGTGCTGACGTTTGATGACGGATTTGTGAACGTGCTCGAGCACGGGCTCGAGCCGCTGCGCAGCCACGGCTTCTCGGCGATTCAGTTTCTGGTGGCCGATTTGCTGGGCAAAACGAACGAATGGGAGGCGGCGGCAGGCGAGCGCACCGAACCGCTCATGGACGCCGCGCAGGTCCGCGAATGGCTCGCGGCGGGCCACGCCATCGGCTCGCACACGCGGACGCATCCGTTCCTCACACAACTGCCGCGGGACGCCGCGCGCGAGGAGATTTCGGCGAGCAAGAAGAAGCTGGAAGACCTCTTTGGCCGGGCGGTCGAGCACTTCTGTTTTCCCTATGGCGACTGGAATCCCACCGTGCGCGACCTCGTGATCGCCGCCGGCTACCGCACGGCCTGCACCACGAATGCGGGCGTCAACAGCGCTGCCGACTCGCCGTTCGAGCTGAAGCGTATCACGGCGCGCTACCGCTCGCGCAGTCTGCGGAATCTGGTGGCGTGGGTGCGCGAGCGGCTGCCGGGTGTCCCGCGTCGCTGAAGGGGAAAAAGTAATTAGTAATTAGTGATTAGTAATTAGTTGGGAAACAACGGTGGTGACTAATCACTAATTACTTTCCCCCCTCCCGTTCCACGGCGGAAATCTCCCCAATTTTCCAAACGTTTGACTTGCCCGAAACCGCTACCTACAGTCGCCGACCATGTTGGCTGCTGAAGTCAAAGCGGCGGGACCCCCTGAAAACGCCCTTTCCGTCACGGTTCCCGATTCGCCCTGGCGGCGCATCGTGGAGCCGGTGAACCCCTTTCTCGCCGCCGTTTCCGTCAGCCTTGGCGAGCAGGTCCACACCTTCGATCCCGAGATCGCCGCCTACGCGCGATACGCCGTTTCCAGCCAGGGCAAGCAGCTCCGTCCCGCGCTCATCGGGTTGAGCGCCAACGCCGTCGGCACCCTCGGCGACGACCATGTCACCGTGGCGGTCATCATCGAGATGATCCATCTGGCGACGCTGGTTCACGACGACATCATGGACGAGGCGCGCATCCGCCGCCAACGCCCCACGCTCGCGGCGCGCTGGGGCAACCAGATTTCCGTGCTGCTCGGCGATTGCCTGTTTGCCCACGCGCTGAAGCTGGCCGCGGGGTTTCCCACGACGGCGGTCTGCCAGGCCGTCGCCTCCGCCACCAAGACCGTGTGCTCGGGGGAGATTTTGCAAACGAATCGCCGGCACGATTTCACGCTGCCGCGCGCAGATTATTTCAAAGTGATCGCGATGAAGACGGCCGAGCTGTTCGCGCTGTCCTGCGACCTGAGCGCGTGGCTCTGCGGTGCCACGGACGTCCGCCGCGCGGCGCTGCGGGAATTCGGGATGAAGCTCGGGACCGCGTACCAAATTCACGACGACTGTCTCGATTTGTTCGGCTCGGAAAAAGTCGCCGGCAAATCGCTCGGCACCGATCTGGCCAGCGGCAAACTGACCCTGCCCGTGCTGATTTTTCTCGAACGCGCCACTCCCGGCGAGCAGACGCGCCTGAAGGAATTGATCGAAACGTGGCAGCCGGAATTTCATGATCGCACGGTCGCGCTGTTGGAAAAACACGACGCCCTCGCCGCCTCCCGCGCCGTGATCCAACAACACCTCGCCGCCGCGCGCACCGCCCTGAACGCCCTGCCGGACAATGCCGGTCGCACCGCGTTGGCGGGCCTTGCCGACCTCCTGGCGCAACAGACCATCTCGCTCGGCGCGGTCGCCTGAAGCCCCCGCGTATGGGCCAGCCCGCCGCCGCTCCCCAGCCTCCGGGTCCGGATTCGCCGCCTTCACCAGCCGCCGCCGCGGGATCCCCTGCGTCCCCCGCCCCCGGCGCGGCCGATCCCGCCGCTGCGTCCACGCCGCCGGATGCCGAACTGGTCCGCCGCGCCCAAGACGGCGACCTCAGCGCCTACGACGAACTAATCCGGCGGCACCAAGCCCGTATCTACAGCCTGCTCTACCACATGACCGCCAACCACGAGGACGCCAACGACCTCACGCAAGAGGCGTTCATCCGCGGGTTCCACGCGCTGCCTTCCTTCCGCGGCGGCTCGTCTTTTTTCACCTGGATTTACCGCGTCGCGGTCAATCGCGCGCTGAATTTTCGGAAGCAACTGCGCAATCGCACGCCGCATCTGAGCCTGAACGATCTCGATTTTCCCGGCGAATCGGAGAGCCAACTGCGCGAATTGATTGGCGATCAGACCCCGCGCCGCGCCGCCGCGCTGGCGGAGTTGCAGGAAAAATTGAACGGGGCGCTCCTCAAGTTGTCAGAAAAGCATCGGCTGGTGGTGACGATGCACGACATCCAGGGCCTGTCGTATGATGAGATCGCGCAGATCCTCGGGTGCAACGTCGCCACCGTGCGGACCCGGCTGTTTTACGCCCGGCAGTTGTTGCAGGGCCTGCTGGCAGATTATTTGAAGTGAGCATTGGTGAGCATTCGTACGCATGAAACCCGCCCCGCCAGATTTTTCCCGGTTGCAGAAACTGCTCGCCGTCAAGCGCCACGAGCAACCGCCGCCAGGTTACCTCGACCGCCTGCCCGGCCAGATCACCGCGCGTCTGCGCGCAGAAGCAGCCGCCGCGCCCGAGCCGTGGTGGCGGCAATTGCTCGCGAGTTTCCACACCAAACCCGCGTGGGCCATCGCCTTCAGCTTCCTCGCGCTCGGCGCGCTCACCACGGGCATCCTGCTGGCACCGGGGCTTCAGAAAGAGACCGATCCCGAGGCGAATACCGGCGCCGCCGGCTCCGCCGCGACCGTCGCCGCGGGTGAAACAATTCCGGCCAGCAACCACGTCGCCCTCCAGCTTCCTCTCGACGGTGCAACGAACCTCAGCAACTCCGCCGCGCCGCCGGGCCTCTTCTCGCCGAGCGGCCAGGTGGACCGCGTGAAATTCAAGTAACGCGCCGCCAGCGTCAGCCGGATTGGTGCTTGAGCGCTGGGCCTTCCCTTGAGCTTTGAGCTTTGTCCTTGGAGCTTTTCTTGCCTCCCGCGCCGCGACTCCAAGCGCCGAGACGCCCCTTCAATCCCCGCGTCTCCCGGATTGATTTCAATCCGTCCCCCGGGCAAGTCTCCGGCCATGCAAATGACATTCCTCCTCCGCAGTTTGTCCCTCGCCTCCGCTCTGACCCTCTCGCTGTTCTGGGCCGGCTGCGCTGCCTCGTCGAAACCCGCCGTCACCAGTCAGCAGCCCGCGCCGCCGAAAATGGCGCGCCTCGATTCCGAAATACTGCTCACCTACCATGGGGCCGGAGGCCAGGTGAAACCCGTGCGCAGCATCTCCGACTGGCAGAAGCGCCGCGGCGAAATCATCAACGGCATGCAGGAAGTCATGGGGCCGTTGCCCGGCTCCGCCAAACGCGTGGCGCTCGATCCGCAGGTTCATGAACGCGTCGATTGCGGCGAGTATTTCCGCCTCCTCATCTCCTACGCCGCCGAGCCGGGTTCGCGCGTGCCCGCCTACCTCTGCGTCCCCAAGTCGGTCGCCGACGGAAAACACAAAGCCCCCGCCGCCCTCTGCCTGCACCCGACCGACAACAACATCGGGCACCAGGTCGTCGTCGGCCTCGGCGGCAAACAAAACCGCGCCTACGCCCACGAACTCGCCCTGCGCGGCTACGTCACCCTCTCGCCCTCCTACCCGCTGCTCGCCAAATACCAGCCCGACATCAAGGCCCTCGGCTACCAGAGCGGCACCATGAAAGCCATCTGGGACAACGTCCGCGGCCTCGACCTCCTCGAATCGCTTCCCTACGTGGACAAGCGCCGGGGCTTCGCCGCCATCGGCCATTCCCTCGGCGGCCACAACGCCGTGTACACCGCCGTCTTCGACGATCGCATCAAAGTCATCGTCTCGAGCTGCGGCCTCGACTCCTATCCCGATTACATGGGCGGTGACCCGAAAGTCTGGGCTCCCGAGAAGGGCTGGTGCCAGACGCGCTACATGCCGAAGCTCGCGGACTATCAGGGCCGCCTCGCCGAAATTCCCTTCGACTTCCCCGAAATGATCGGTGCCCTCGCGCCGCGCGTGTGCTTCATCAGCGCGCCGCTCGGCGACAGCAATTTCAAATGGAAGAGCGTGGACAACATCGCGAACGCCGCCTTCGAGATTTACTCCCTCTACAACCGGCCGCTGAACCTCATGGTCGAACACCCCGACTGCCCGCACGATTTCCCCAGCGAGACCCGCTTCCGCGCCTACGATCTCCTCGACGCGAACCTGCGCTGACGGCGCTCTCCTGACCACGTAGCGCAGGCTTGCAAGCCTGCTGTGTCGCAGGTTTCTAAACCTGCGGCCGGTGGAAATTATCGGACGTCCCAATTTTTCGACGCGCCCCCGACTTAGAAGTCGGCGACACAGCAAGTTTGGAAACCTCCGCTACCGCGATGCCCTCGCGTCACGGTCGAATTCGGACTCAACCCTCACGAATCACGGATCACGCCTCACGCCCCCCTCAGCGCCACCCCCCACGCCACCGCGAGCAGCACGACGAACACACCCAGACACGCCCGCGAAACGCGCCGGTCCAGCAATCGTTCCGCCGGCACCCAGCCCAGCGCAGCACCGAGCACGCACCCGGTGACAAACCCGCCCAAATGCGCCACCCAGTCCGCGTTCGGATTCGAGCCGAACAACAGGAACAACATCACCCCCGCCAGCGCTCCGCCGAGCAACCGTTTCGCCGCCGGCCAGCCGTCCACCACCGAGCGCGCTGACGGAAAGATCAGCAAACCCAGCGCGCCCAAAATCATCCCCGACGCCCCGAGTCCGCGGAACGGATTCGGGTAAAGCCAGAAACCGAGCAGATTTCCCGCCACGCCCGTCAGCAGCGCCGCCAGCAAACCCGCGCCCGCGCCGAACCGCGCCATCGCCAATCCCAGCAGCAAAAAACCCGTCGAGAGATTCGACACCAGATGCCCCGTGTCCCCGTGCAACGTCACCGCCGTCACCGCCCGCCACCATTCGCCCGCGCGAAACAACTCGCTGTCCATCACCCCCGCCCGCTGCAACCCCGGCCACGCCAGATCAGTCGCCGCGTGAACGAGCAGGAGAAAAAAACAAAACACCGCGCCGCCCCAGTGAAACGTCAGCCCCGGCCACGGCATCTCCTGCCGCCAACGCCAGCCGCGGTTCTCCGCCTTGTACAGCCGCAGCGACTCGATGGCCCGCGCCAGATCCGCCCGCTCGATTTCCAAACCCCAATCGCCAGCGATCTCCGGCGCCACGATGCGACACACAATGCCCTGGCTCGCGAGCACGAGGCCCCAGTCCAGGGCCTGCTTCTGGTTCCGCACGGGAATGACCGCCATTTCAGTTGTCACGCGCGACGACGCTAAACCGCACCCCGCCCATTTCCAAACCCGATCCCGTGCCGGCGGCGCGCCGTTGTAGGAGACGACGTGAGGAGGCTCTAACCTCCGAGTGCCCACCGCCACCGCTCCCGCCGAAAAGCTCAGAGTTTCCTCGTATCATCTCCTTCGACAATCCGCGCCGACTCGTTGTGCCGCCCCGTTCCATCGGCCGACGACGCACCACGAAACCCGCTGCAGAAGCCTCCCGAAAACCTCCCGCAGATTCAGAGCGACCACAGATCAGAGTCCCCATCTGTGGTCGTTCTGAATCTGCGGGAAATCCAGGGCGACTCGTGGCGCAAACATGCGCCCAACTCCACCCCGCACAATTCCTGGCGGCGAGACGCCGCCGGAACTCGCAGGCGAGGACGCCTGCGCTACCCAATCTTCCCGGCATCTTCGCCCACCTCCCGATCTCCCCGCCAGAGCGGCATAAATGCCGCGCCCCGCCGGGAAACATTTTCCCTCCCCAAAAATGCCGCTTCGCCGAAAGCCCTGAAATCATTGGCGAACCGCGCCCACCGCTCCGTGGCACATGCGTTGCTTCGCTCTCGGCTACGAGTCCTTTGTTATGATCGACGCCCTGTTCAACCAAAACGGCTACCTGGCCGCGAAGAAGATGCTGGACGCCACCGCGGTCCGGCAGGACGCCATCGCCAGCAACATCGCGAACGTCGAGACGCCCGGCTACAAGCGCCTCGACCTGGCCCCGACCTTCGAGGCCCAGCTCCAGCAGGCCGTCAACGGCGGCGACGCCAACCAACTGCGCTCCCTCCAACCGCGCCTCGCGCAGGACGCCAAGGCGCTGTCGAACCGCCTCGATGGCAACACCGTTCAACTCGAGACCGAGCTTCTCCACCAGAACCAAAACTTCGTCGCCCATTCCCTCGAAACCCAGTTGATCACCGGCTCGCTGTTGAAACTCCGCCTCGCCATCACCGGGCACGCGTGATCGCTGCGCTGCCGCAATTTTTCTCCCGCACCGAAAACACCGCCACCCTTTAGCCCCGCGAACCTGCGCCATGATCAATCTTCTCACCGGCATCGAAAGCACCGCCGCCGCGCTCAACGCCGAGCGGGTCCGGCTTGAAGTCACCTCGCAAAACATCGCCAACGCCAACACCACGCGCGGCCTCGACGGCCAGCCCTACCGGCGCCAGACCGTGGTTTTCGAGACGCTGCTCAAGCAACAGCAGGCCGCGCTCGGCGGCGGCGGTTCCCCGCCCCAGGGCGTGCAGGTGGCGCGCATCGAAAAGGACAAAAGCCCGTTCCGCATGACCCACATCCCCGGCCATCCCGACGCCAACGCCGACGGCATGGTCGCCATGCCGAACGTCAACGTTCACGAGGAAATGGTGGACTTGATGGCCGCCTCGCGCGCCTTCGAGGCCAACCTATCCGTCGTCAAAAACGCCCGCAGCATGGCCATGCAGGCCCTGCAAATCGGCAAACGGTAAACCCCTGAACCGCCCGTCGCATGGACCCCATCTCCGCTTTCCGGCAGTTCATTCCGCCCAATCTCAGCGCGCCCGCGGCCAAAGCCCTCGACGCCGCCGGCCGGCCCGGCGGCCTGATCCCCGCGGCCGAATTGCAGAAGGTCAACGGCGACCTGCCGCTGCGCTTCGTCGATCAAACCGGCGGCGGCGGTTCCTTCGAGAACACCCTCTCGCGCTTCGTGCAGGGCGTGAACGACAAGCAGACGGCGGCCGGCGACGCCGTGCGCGGCCTCATCGGCGGCGGCAACGTGTCGCTCCACCAGGCGATGATTTCCATGGAGGAAGCCGGCGTTTCCTTCCAGCTCATGGTCGAGGTCCGCAACAAACTCCTCGAATCCTACCAAGAGCTGATGCGCATGCAGATCTAGCCGCACACCTAAAATGGAACTTCGGACAATTACTGGCGAACTGAGCGCGACGATGCCGCAACCGCACAGGCACCCGCTTTGGAGTGCGGTGACTTGTCACCGCTTTATCGAGGCGACTTGTCGCCGTCGGACGACGAGCAGCGTGAGCATGGCAGAGGAGCGTGCACGGCTCGCGCCAGCGCCAGCACGCCCGCGTGACCGGAAGCGCGCAGAAGTTCGACGGCGACCAGTCGCCTGCGCGAAAGCGGTGACAAGTCACCGCACTCCAAACCGCGGTATCTCCACACTCCCCGAACGCCCACTTTCCTCGCGAGGTACGAAAAGCGCCGGCCGGCTCACCCTCTCGTGGTCGTGGTTTTCCCTCCGTGTCCCTCCGCGTCCCTCCGTGGTTTTCCAATTCCCGCTTCGGAAAGCTTTTTCCGCCGACACTCGCTCCGCCATCGCCGCATGAACAACCTCGCCCAAGTCGGCAAACAGCTCTCCGCCATCTGGGCCAAGCTCGGCCTCAACCAGCGCATCAGCATCGTCATCGGTGCGCTCGCCATTGTCGCCGGCCTCGCCAGCCTCCTCTTCTGGTCCAGCCGCCCCGAACTTTCCCTCCTCTACGGCAAGCTCGACGACACCGAATCCGCCAAGGTCATCAACCATCTCGACGAGGCCAAGATTCCCTACCGCATCAGCCGCAGCGGCGGCGCGATCTACAACCTCGACGACAAGGTTCACAAAACCCGCATGCAGCTCGCGATGAAAGGCATTCCCGGCGGCGAAGGCCCCGGCTGGGAACTCTTCGACAAACCCAATTTCGGCATCTCCGATTTCGTGCAGCGCGCCAATTTCCTCCGCGCCGTCCAGGGCGAACTCGCCCGCACCATCAGCCAGCTCGACGGCGTTTCCGGCGCGCGCGTCATGATCACCCTCCCCGAAAACCGCCTGCTCGTGGACAAGCAGAAAAAGCCCACCGCCTCGATCTGGGTCAAGCTCCGCGGCCTCGGCGACCTCTCCCCCGCCACCGTCAACGCCATCCGTTTTCTCGTCGCCAATTCCGTCGAGGGCCTCGCCCCCAACAACGTCTCCGTCGTGGACAACCACGGCACGCTCCTCACCGAGAGCCGCGAGAACGATCCCGTCGCCGGCCAGTCCAACAACCTTCTCACCGCCAAACGCAACGCCGAAAAATATCTCGCCGAAAAAGTCGAGACCATGCTCGCCCTCGTCCTCGGCAGCGGCCAGAGCGTCGCCCGCGTTTCCGCCGACATCAATTGGGACACCATCACGCGCACCGAGGAAAAGTTCGATCCCGAGGGCCAGGTCATCCGCAACTCCACCATCAACGACGAGAAGACTGAAAGCACCACGCCCGGTGCTGGCGGCACGGCCGGCGTTGTTCCCAACACCACTCCCGAAACCAACTCCGTCGCCGGACTCACCGGCTCCAAGACCGCCAAGAAAACCGCCACCACCACCTACGACGTCAACAAGATCACCAGCCAGATCGTGCAAGGCGCCGGCACCCTCAAACGCATCTCCGCCGCCGTCTTCGTCAACACCCGCATGACCGGCACCGGCACCAACCGCGTCGCCCAACCCCGCACGCCCGAGGAACTGAAAAAATTCCGCCTCGTCGTCCAGAGCGCCCTCGGCATCGACACCAACCGCACCGACGAAGTCACCCTCGAGGAAGTCGTCTTCAACGATCAGCCGGTGATCGAACTGAACGAGAAAATCGAGAAACAGGAAAAGTACCAATTCGTCTGGTCGCTCCTGAAAAACTTCGGTTCGCCCGCGCTGGCCTTGGTATTTTTCGCCCTCTTCCTCCACACCCTGCGCAAGACCAAGACCGACGATATCCCCATCGGTTTCCCGCTGGATGAAAACCTCGCCTTCCCCAACGGCAACGGCGGCACCAATGCCAATGGCAACGGGCACGGCAACGGGCACGCCAATGGCAACGGCAATGGCAACGGCAATGGCGAAGCCCACGAGGAAAAACCCGCCCCGCACGAAGACGTCGTCACCGCCGAGACCCTCAACCGCCTCATCCGCGAAAACCCGGCGAACATGACCCACGCCATCCGCGCCTGGCTCGTCGGCAACAGCGACCAACCTAAGCCGTCCGGCGACAGCCCGCAAAAATAATCCCGAGCGCGGGCGGACCGCCCGCCCGTTCACCGCCCACCCCCAACCGAAATCACGCATGGCTGCGACGCAAACCCCACCCGCTCCACCCGCAGAAGCTGAAGCCGATGCCCCCGCCGAGGTCTCCGAAGCCTCGCAGATGACCCGCATCGAGAAGCTCGCCGCGCTCCTCACCATGCTCGGAACCGACGGCGCCGTGCCCATTCTCAAAAACCTCGCCGAGGACGAGGTCGAGGCCATTTCCGTCGCCATGGCCAAGTGCAACATCATCTCCAAAAACCTGCAGGACGAAATCCTCCGCGAGTTCACCGACGTCGCCCAACGCGCCCGCACCTCCATCGTCGGCGGCGTGGATTACACCAAGTCCGCCCTCGAAGGCTCCGTCGGCCGCATCCGCGCCTCGAGCATCCTCAGCCGTGTCTCGCCCTCGCGCACCCCCGTCGCCGCCATGCAACACATCGCCGACATGGACGCGCGCCAGATTTTCAACCTCACCAAACACGAGCAACCGCAGACCGTCGCCCTCATCATCAGCTACCTCTCGCCGGAAAAAAGCGCCGACCTCTTCACCATGATGCGCCCCGACACGCGCGAGCAGGTCATCGAGCGTCTCGCCACGCTCTCCACCATTCCCGTCGAGGTCGTCGAGACCATCGTCGCCGTTTTGAATCGCAAGGCCGGCGGCGAATGCTCGCGCCCGCTCAATCAAACCGGCGGCCTCAAGACCGCCGCGCGCATGCTCAACAGCCTCGATAAAAACGTCACCAAATCGATCCTCTTCGCCCTCGACGAACGCAATCCCGAGCTGAGCCAGTCCATCCGCCAGAAGATGTTCACCTTCGAGGACCTCACCAACCTCGACGTGCCCGCGCTGCAGAAAGTCCTGCGCGAAGTCGAGATGCGCGACCTCGCCGTCGCCCTCAAAACCGCCAGCGACCAACTCCGCAACAAGCTGCTCGGCTGCATCTCCAAACGCGCCGCCGAGACCGTCGCCGAAGAATCGCAGTTCATGGGCGCACTCAAGCTGCGCGACATCGAAGCCTCGCAGATGAAAATCATCGAGGTCGTCCGCCGCCTCGAAAGCGAAGGCGAACTCGAAGTCAACATCGGCAAAAAGGGAGACTGAGCCGCCATGCGTGTGAAAAATTTCACCGCTGAATCCGGCCGCGCATCGGGCAGCCGAAGCTCGAAGCTCAAAGCTCAAAGCTCAAAGCTCAAGGGAAGCACCAAGCACCAAGGACCAAATAGTCCGCTAAAAAAATTGCGCCCTTTGCCCCTTGGAAACGCTTGTTCCTTGGCTCTTCCCTTGAGCTTTGAGCTTTGTCCTTGGAGCTTTTTTTCCGCCCCGCCGCCATGACCTCCGCCGCCCCTGAAACCCTCCGCCTCTCCCGCCCGCTGCGCGCTCTCCGCTTCGTGCCCGCTGGCATTGATCCGCAGCTCGTCGCCGACCGCGAACAGGCCGCGTTCGAGCGCGGACGCATCGAAGGCGAACGCGCCCTCGGCGCGCAACTTCTCCAGCAGCGCGCCGAGCTGATCGAAATTCAAAACGGCATTTTCCAATCCCTCCGCGACGCCCTGCCCACCACCATCCACGACTGCGAAACCTCCCTCGTCACCCTCGCCTTCGAGGTCGCCCAAAAGCTCGTCGCCGACCTCCCCATCACCGCCGACACCGTCGCCGCCACCATCCGCGAAGCCCTCGATCAAGCCCAGGAAGCCGGCGAATGCTGGGTGCAGCTTCACCCCGACGACCTCGCCCTCGTCGAGCGCCTCAACACCCCACAAGCCCTGCCCAACGGCGCGACCGAGCGCCTCCACTTCGAAGCCTCCCCCGCCGTCACCCGCGGCGGCTGCCTCGTAAAAACCCGCTTCGGCCTCGTGGACGCCCGCCGCGAAACCAAACTCGACCTCCTCAAAAAATCCCTCCTCTCCTGAGCCATTCCGAATTTCCAAATCAGCGCCTCGAATTCCGAATTCTGAAATCTCAAATTTCAAATCTCAAATTCTCCCCATGCCCCTCTCCCCCCCACCCGCCCGCCCCCGCCTCGGCCACGCCCTCGACCGCATCCGCGCGACACGCACCCTCGAGAACCGCGGCCGCGTCGTGCAGCTCATCGGCCTCGTCGTCGAGTCCGAAGGCCCGCTCACCGCCGTCGGCGAAGTCTGCCGCATCGAGTCCGCGCGCCACGACGGCTCGACCCTCGCCGAAGTCGTCGGCTTCCGCGGCAGCCACGTCCTCCTCATGCCGCTCGGCGAAGTCCACGGCATCCACCCCGGCAGCGAAGTCATCGCCCTCGGCGCACCGCTCCAGGTGCCCGTTGGTGAATGTTTGAAAGGCCGCGTCATCGACGCCCTCGGCGCGCCGCTCGACGACCTCGGCCCCATCCTCACCGAGCGCACCGTCAGCGCCATGCTGCCACCGCCGCACCCGCTCAAACGCCAGCGCATCCGCCACGTTTTCCAGACCGGCATCAAGCCCGTCGATACCTACATCCCGTGCGGCCGCGGCCAGCGCCTCGGCATTTTCGCCGGCAGCGGCGTCGGCAAATCCACCCTGCTCGGCATGATGGCCAGCCACGCCGAAGCCGACGTCAACGTCATCGCGCTGATCGGCGAGCGCGGCCGCGAAGTCCGCGAGTTCCTCGAAAAAGACCTCGACGAAGCGGGCCGCAAAAAATCCGTCGTCATCGTCGCCACCTCCAACCAGCCCGCGCTGGCGCGGCTCAAAGGCGCGTTCATCGCCATGGCCGTCGCCGAATATTTCCGCGACCGCGGCCAGAATGTTTTGCTGATGATGGACTCCGTCACGCGCTTTGCCATGGCCCAGCGCGAGATCGGCCTCGCCGTCGGCGAACCTCCCGCCACGCGCGGCTACACGCCCTCCGTTTTCTCCATGTTGCCGCAGCTCCTCGAGCGCGCCGGCATGGGTGAAACCGGCTCGATCACCGGCTTCTTCACCGTCCTCGTCGAGGCCGACGACATGAACGATCCCATCGCCGATTCCGTGCGCTCGATCCTTGATGGCCACATCGTCCTCAGCCGCGAACTCGCCGCGCAGAACCACTATCCTGCCATCGAAGTCCTCGACAGCGTCAGCCGCCTCGTCCGCGACCTCCTCACCCCCGAGCAGCTCGCCCTCGCCGGCCGCGCCCGCGAGGCCCTCGCGGTGTATCGCAAGAATCAGGACCTGATTAACATTGGCGCCTACCCTGCGGGCAGCAACGCCGCCATCGACCACGCCATCGCCCTGCACGAACCGCTCAAACACTTCGCCCGCCAATCTGTCGGCGCGGGCTTCACCGCCGCCGAGAGCTGGGGGCATCTGGCCACGGCACTCGCCAACCCCACGCCGCCGCCACCCCGCCCCAACAAACCGCTTCAGCCGTCCCTGAAATCGGCCGTTTAACCGGGAATGAAACACTTCCGCTTCACCCTCCAGGCCCTCCTCACCGTCCGCGAACGCGAGGAACGCTCCGCCCTCGAATACTACGCCCGCCAACTCCAGCTCCAGCAACAGGCGCTCGACGATCTCACCGCCATCGAAACCGATCTCGCCGCCGGCTGGAACGAGCTCCGCGAGTTGATGACGCGGGCCTGTCCCGTCGCCGATCTCGTCCAGCGCCAGGCCCATTGCCAGCGGCTCGGCGAACGGCTCGAGCGCCAGCGCGACACCCTCGCCCGCGCCGAAGCCGCCGCGCGCCTCGCCCTGCTCCAGTTGATCACCGCGCAGCAAAGCCGCGAGGTGGTCGTGAAATTTCTCGAAAACCAGCAGGAAAATTATCAACGCGAATGCGCCCGCGAGGAACAAAAGCTCCTCGACGAACTCGCCCGCCGCACCGACCCGCCGTCCTCGCAGAATCAATTAAACCCAGAGCTGCTCTGGAACTGACATGGGAAAACTCCTGCCCCTCCTGCAATCGAAATGGCTCGCCGCCGCCCTCGGCGGCGTGCTCTTCCTCGGCCTCACCGCCGGCCTGGCCCTGCGCGCCGCCAAATCCCTCGCGCCCGCCCCCGTCGCCCACGAGCAGACCGAACCGTCCGAGCCGCCGCCCACTGGCGCACCTGCCGCGTCGTGGGGTTTCACCAATCCCGAAATCGAAGAACTCGTGCGCGATCTCCGCGAGGAAAAAACCGCGCTCGCCAAACGCCGCGAGCAGATGCTCGAACTCGAGGTCCGCCTCCGCGCCGAGCGCGACGAACTCACCGCCCTGAAAAAAGAGATCAAGCAACTGCAAAACGAGTTCGACCAAACCGTCACCAAAACCCACGCCGAGTTGGCCCAGAACGTCGCCAAGGTCCAGGAAGACATGGACAAAACCATCGCGCGCGTCCAGGACGAGGAAGTCGCCAACCTCAAGAAACTCGCCAAGACCTACGCCGCCATGGAAGCCGCCTCCGCCGCCGCCATCATGCGGGAAATGGGCGACGCCGTGGTCGTGAAAATCATGCTCTTCATGAAGGAGACCGAAACCGCGCCCATTCTCGAAACCCTCGCCCGCCCCAATGAACAAGCCGCCAAGCGCGCCGCCCTGATCTCCGAACGCCTCCGCCTTTCCGTCTCCAAGAAAGCCGCTGAAAAACCGAAAACATGACCACCACCAGCGCCGCACCCGCCGACCTCCTCCCTTTCCTTTCCGACCCCACCAACAACCCGGCTGCCGACCCCGCGCCGGAAAGCGGCGAGGGTTTTTCCGCGTTCCTCACCCGCTGGTCCGCGCCGGCCCCCGCGCCCGGCGACGCGCCGACGTTCCTCCCCGCAACCCCGCCCACCCCCGAAAATTTCCACGCCCTTCTCCCCTCCGCCCCCAATCCCGCCATCGTCGAACTCCCCCCAGAACCCACACCCGCCGCGACAGAACCCGCTCCCCCCGCCCTCGAAACCACCGC
>BJHT01000136.1 GCA_014193395.1 Verrucomicrobiota bacterium | reverse complement strand
GGAGGACGTGCCGGGCGTGCGGTTGCTGATCCTCGGCGGCGAGGCGTGTCCGGCGGATTTGGTGACGCGCTGGGCGCGGCCGGGGCGGCGGATGGTGAACACCTACGGGCCGACGGAGGCGACGGTGATCGCGACGAGCGGCGACTGCGATCCGCGCAAAGCGGTGACGATCGGGCGGCCGGTGCCGAATTATTCCGCCTACATTCTCGACGAGCGGATGGAGCCGGTGGCGGTGGGCGTGGCGGGCGAACTGCATCTCGGCGGCGTCGGCATCGCGCGCGGCTACGTGGGGCGGCCGGAGCTGACGGCGGAAAAATTTGTGCGCAATCCGTTCGTGCCAGAGGGCGACGTGTATGGGCGGTTGTACAAAACGGGCGATCTCGCGCGGTGGCGGCCGGATGGCGAGATCGAGTTTCTCGGGCGTGTGGACGGGCAGGTGAAGCTGCGCGGGTTCCGCGTCGAGTTGGCGGAGATCGAGTCGGTGTTGCTGCAATGCCCGGAGGTGCAGGCGGCGGCGGTGGCGGTGCGCGAGGAGGTGGCGGGGATTCAGCAGCTCATCGGCTACGTCGTGCCGCGCGCGGGCGTGGTGGTGGAAGAAGGGCGAGTGAAGGCGGCGCTGCGCGAGCGGTTGCCGGCGTACATGGTGCCGGGGTTGATCGAGGTGCTGGCGGCGCTGCCGACGCTGCCGAGCGGCAAGGTGGATCGGAAGGCGCTGCCCGCGCCGCGCCCGCGGGCGACTACGCCGGCGGCGGAGTCCGCCGGGCCGCGGAGCGCGGTGGAAAAGAAGATCGCAGTGGTGTGGGAGACGTTGTTCGCGCCGGCGCGGGTGTCGTTGCACGAGCATTTTTTTCTCGAACTCGGCGGGCATTCGCTGCTGGCGGCGCGGATGGTGTCGGAGCTGCGGAAGGACCCGGAATTGCAGGGCGTTTCGATGCTCGATGTCTATGAGCATCCGACCGTCGCGGCGCTGGCGGCGAAGCTGGAGGCGGATGCGCGGGCGCGGAATCTAAGCGCGAGTGCGAGTGCCGCTGGTCGCGACAGCGGCGGCGGTGACGGCGCTCCGCGAGGTGGGAAATCGCGTCCGTCGTTTCGGCAGGTGACATCGGGACAGCACGCGCGGTGCGGGTTGTTTCAGTTTCTCTCGCTGTATTTCGTGCTCGGTTTTTTCTCGGTGCAATGGCTCGCGCCGTTTCTCACGTACACCTGGATGGTGGAGGACGAATACGAACGCTGGGAGGCGGTGCTGGGCGCGGTGCTGTTGGTGGTGGCGCTCTTCCCGGTGATGCTGGTGGCGTCCATCGTGATCAAGTGGCTGGTGATCGGGCGGTATCGCGCGGGGAGTTATCCGCTGTGGGGGAGCTACTATTTCCGCTTCTGGTTTGTGAACAGCATCCAGTCGGCGATCCCGGTGGATTATCTGGCGGGCACGCCGTTGCTGAACATGTATCTGCGATTGATGGGCGCGCAGATCGGCGACGACGTTCACATCGCGACGGATGGCTTCGCGATTTACGATCTGCTGACCCTCGGCGACCGCGCGAGCATCGGGATCAATGCCAGCCTGACCGGCTATCACGTCGCCGACGGGATGCTGCACATCGGCGCGGTGACGATCGGGAAGGATGGTTTTGTCGGCACGCGCGCGGTGCTGCGCGAGAACACGCGGCTGGAGGACGGCGCGGCGCTCGAAGATTTGTCGCTGCTGCCGGCGGGCGGCGTGATCCCGGCGGGCGAACGCTGGTCAGGCTCGCCGTCGCGGCGCGCGGGGACGGTGACGCCGGCGGGCGCGGGCGAGTTCGCACCGGTGAGCGCGGGACGGCGGCGGCTCTTCACCTTGCTGCACGCGTTCGGGGTGGTGCTGTTTCCGGCGTGTGTGCTGGCGGCGATTTTTCCGGGGATGATCCTGATGAATCACCTGAACTACCTCGACGAGTACTACACGTATCTGGTGCTGTCGCCGCTGGTGGCGGTGTCGTTCGTGGTGTTTCTGTGTCTCGAAATTGCGGCGTTCAAGTGGCTGCTGCTGGGGCGCGTGAAGCCGGGGCGGTATCCGGTTTTCAGTTCGTTTTATTTGCGCAAATGGTTCGTGGACCAACTGCTGGACCTGAGCCTGGATTTTCTCGGGCCGCTGTATGCGTCGGTGTATCTCGCGCCGTGGTACCGGCTGCTCGGGGCGAAGCTCGGGCGGAACACGGAGATTTCGACGGCGTCGTTTATCTCGCCGGATTTGCTGGCGATCGACGACGAGAGTTTCGTGGCGGACGCGGTGTCGCTGGGCGCGGCGCGCATCGAGCGGGGCTGGATCACGGTGGCGGCGACGCGCATCGGGAAGCGCACGTTCGTCGGCAACAGCGCGATGCTGCCGCCAGGCACAACGCTCGGGGACGACGTGCTGATCGGGTGTCTCTCGGCGCCGCCTGCGAATCCCGCGGATGCGCTGCGGACGGGTTCGGCGTGGCTGGGATCGCCGGCGTTGTTTCTGCCGCAGCGGCAGGTGAGCACGGGATTCGCGCTGGACACGACCTTCAAGCCGGGGCGGAAGCTGCGGTTCCAACGCGCGACGATCGAGTTCTTCCGCGTGATCCTGCCGCCGACGGGCTACATCACGCTGACGAGCCTGCTGTTCTCGTGGATCGTTTTGTTGCAGGAGGATTTTTATCTGCACGAGATGCTGCTGTTGTTCCCGTTTTTGTACGCGGCGGCGGGCGCGCTGTCGGCGGGGTTTGTGGTGGTGATGAAGTGGCTGCTGGTCGGGCGTTATCGGCCGTGCGAGAAGCCGCTGTGGAACACGTTCGTGTGGCGGAACGAGCTGGTGAACGCGTTGCAGGAGCATCTGGCGAACAACTTCATCATCGGCGTGCTGGAGGGGACGCCGTTCATCTGCTGGTTCTTCCGGCTCATGGGCGCGAAGATCGGACGGCGCGTGTATCTCGAGACGACGGACATGACGGAGTTCGATCTCGTGCGGATCGGCGACGACGCGACGGTCAACGCGGATTGCACGCTGCAGACGCATCTGTTCGAGGATCGGGTGATGAAGATGTCCACCATCGAACTGGGCGCGAAGAGCTGCGTGGGCGGGAATTCGCTCGTGCTCTACGACACGCGCATGGAGGACGGCGCGGTGCTGGACGGGCTGTCGCTGTTGATGAAAGGCGAGTCGCTGCCGGCGGGGACGCGGTGGCAGGGGATTCCGGCGAGGACGCCGGTCGCGTAGGTTGGGGCGCGAACGCGGGGGGAGGAACGGGAGGGAAAACGTTCAACGTTCAACGCTCAACGTTGAACGTTTTCATTGGCACGGCGACGCCGTCATCGCTCGACAGGGGCGCGCGCGGATTCTATAAGCCCGGTCACACATTATGAAAAAACACGCCGGTTTCTTCGTTGCTTTGGCCATTTCCCTCACGCCGATCCTCCACGCCGCTGATGCGGGCAAGGCGGTGCCGCTGTTCGACGGCAAGACGTTCGCCGGCTGGGTGGGCGACACGAACAAAACGTTTCGCATCGCGGACGGCGCGGTGGTGGGCGGGAGCCTGAAGGCGCCGGTGCCGCGCAATGAGTTTCTCTGCACGACGCGGGACTACACGAACTTCGTGCTGCGCGTGGAGTTCAAGCTGCTGGGCGGGCCGAAGGCGAATGCGGGCGTGCAGATTCGCACGAAGCGGATTCCGAATCATCACGAGGTCAGCGGCTATCAGGCGGACATGGGCGATCCGAGTTGGTGGGGCTGCCTCTACGATGAATCGCGCCGGAACAAGGTGCTGGCGAAGTCGGACATCGCGGCGGTGAACAAGGTGCTCAAGCGCGATGATTGGAATCAGTATGTCATCCGCTGCGAGGGCCGGCGCATTCAGCTTTTTCTGAACGACCTCAAGACGGTGGATTACACGGAGGCGGATGAAACGATTCCGCTGTCGGGTGTCATCGCGGTGCAAATCCACGGCGGCCCGCCGAGCGAGGCGTGGTATCGGAATATTGCGATTGAAGAGCTGCCGTAAGGGCGGCGGGGGCGGGGCGCGCAGAGTGCGCCCGTTCGTGCTGCTCTTTATGCAGATCGCAGCCGCAGCAAGTGAATTGTCGCGGAGCGACGGGTGACGGTAGCAGTCGGCCTCGGCCCACGGCTGCCGGTCAGGGAGAGCCGCAATCGAAGGAGTGCGAGTGTGGAGTGCGGCGACTTGTCACCGCTTTCTCAAGGCGACTAGTCGCCGTCAAGCGGCGGGACGCGTGAAGCAGGGATGGGGCGTTCACGGCTCGCGCCAGCGCCAGCGCGCCAGCGTGACCGGAGCCGCACGGGAATTCGACGGCGACAAGTCGCCTGCGCAAAAGCGGTGACAAGTCCCCGCACTCCAAAACCGTCGCTCCGCGACGACCCTGCGCCCGGGTCGTGCGCACGCCGGCGCCGGCGCCGCAGCGACGTCCGCAATGACGAGGGCGCTGGTTTTTTTCGAGCGTGTCGCGCTGGTCACGTTGCTGCGCCCGGGGACGGGCGCACTCCGGCGCAGCCTCACTACTTCGCCGCCGGCGTCGCCGCCGGGGCGACACAGCGGAAGCGCGGCCAAGACGGCGCGTCTTCGTGGAAGAAGCCGCCTTTGATGTAGGGGCTGGCGCGGTGGTAGCGGTCTTTCAAATCGCCGTCCTGCGACACGGCGAGCGCCCAGAATTCAAAGCCGTCCATTTTCCACGGACCCGGGTCGCGGAAGGGTTGCTTCGGATTTTCCGGATTGGGTCGGGTGAGCGTGGTCATGCGGTCGCGCGGGACGCCGAGGCCGAGCCAGGGGACCCGGATTTCGGCGGTGTAGCCGGTGTCGGTGTCGGATTCGTCATTGATGGTGGAGGGTTTGCCGTCGGCCTTGGGCTTGAGCTGCACGGCGGTGGCGAGGGTGTAGGGGCCTTCGTCGCGGATGAATTCCTCGTGCAAAAACATCACGCCGTAGAAGGTCATGGTCGAGCGGTTCACCGGCCACGCGGGATCGGTCGCGACGCACCAGACATCATTGAACTGGTTGTTCGCATTGTGGTGCAGCTCCCAGAAGAAACGCATGTCGCCCATGCTGAGGAAAAATTCGGCGACATCGACTTTCACACCTTCCTTGTAGATCTCGAGGCCTTGGCGGCGATTGGTGGGCGGGCCTTGTTTTTCATCCTTGCCGAGCGCGACGAGGTTCCGGTCGAAGGTCTCGTAGGCGATGTAGAGGTAGTGGTCATCCCAAGAATATTTCACGGTCATCGGGACGGTCTCGGCGCGGCGCGGGGGCTTGGCGGAGTGAACGTAATCGACGTTGTAGGTCTTGGCATTTTGCCAGCAGACGTCGTCGAGCTTGCCGTCGATGACGGGGGCGGTGGTGGCTTTGGGGAGCGGCTCGGCGGGGAGGAAAACCGGGGCGTTGGTGGCGGCCGGAGCAGCAGGCGCGGCCGGCGCGGCGGAGGAAACTGGGGCGGTGCCGGCGAGCAGCGTGCCGAGCAAGAGGAGCGGGGTGAGGTGAGGGAGTTGCATGAGATTGAGTGGAAGCGAGTGAGTGAGTGAGTGGGCGATTTGAGATTCGGATGTGTCGCGCGGTTCGCTGGAATCAGAAGAAAATCCGCTGGATCGTCCAGACTATTCCGGCACCCGCGATCGCGACGGAAACGGGCACGGTGACACGTTGGAAATACCACGGCCGTTGCTGACACCACGCCGTGGCGGCGAACGCGGCGAGGACCACCGCGAGTTGGCCAATTTCAACGCCAAGATTGAAGCCGAGCAACGCGGGGAGTCGCTGGCTTGCCGGCAGGCCGGCGTCCTGGATGAGGCTGGCGAATCCGAGGCCGTGAAAGAGTCCGAACACGAAGACCGCCGCCCAACGCCACGGCTTGACCTCGCGCGCGAAGAGATTCTCTACGGCGACCACGGTGATCGAGAGCGCGATGATGGGCTCCACGATGGCGGGGGATAATTTCACGATGCCAAACACCGATAGCGCCAGCGTGAGCGAGTGGGCGATGGTGAACGCGGTCACTTGCAGCAGCAGCGGTTTGAGTCGCGGGCTGAGGAAAAACAAGCCGAGCACAAACAGGATGTGATCGAGGCCCGACGGGATGATGTGCTCGACGCCGGCGGCGACGAAGTGGAGCAAGCCGGTCGGATTTTCCGCAGCGGTTTCGCGGGCCGGTGGGTTGGGACTGGCGCGGTTGGTGGGGCTTCCGGGAGCCGCGGTGGCGGGCAGTTCCACGCGGGCGGTCTGGCCGCGGCTCAGGAGAAATTGCCGCGCGTCGCCGCCTTCGGACCGGTAGAAATGGAGCGCGAAGGTCGCGTCGAAATTTCCCACGTCGTAGAGGCGGAAACTCAGTTCCAGCACGCGCGCGGCGGCGGGCAGGGGGAAGTTCAGGGTAAGGGGGATGACGGCGGGTTGCAGCACTCCGGCCGCGTCTTTGGTGGCCAGCTCGGGGCGCTCGGGCGGCCAGTCGGCGGTGGTGGCGGCCGGGGCGGGCTGGCCGTCGAGCAGGACGCGTGTGCCGGCGATGATGTGCTGGGCGATGGTGCGGGTGTGTTCGGCGAACTCGTCGGGAGTGCGAAAACGGAGCTTGTCCGCGCCGGCGTTGAGCACGACTTGGAGGAGGTCGGCCTGGTTTAGCTCGAAGGTGATTTCGAGGCGGTTGGTGACGACGGCGGCGTGGATGCGTGTGAGGGAACTGGTGTGCGCACGGGCAGTGGGCGCGGTGCTGAGGAGGAGCAACAGGGCGAACAAAAGCTGGAAACATCCGCGGCCCGGTTTTGACGCGCAGCAAGACCGGAGGGTTGGCAAAGGAATGGAGGCAAAGGAATGGAACGCCGGACTTTCATTCCTTTGCCCCCATTCCTTTGCCCACCGTCGGGGCGTCGGCAGCGGGAAACACCGCGGGCCGATGCCGTAAGGCTTGACTCCCGGCCCAATAAAATTTGCAATCACCGCTCGCGTTAGCACGACCGCACACGACGAACCAACAACCGCAGTTTCACAAAACATTTTTATGGGCGCCGCCTTTGCAGAAATTCCGAAGATCCAGTTTGAAGGTCCGCAATCCAAGAACCCGCTGGCCTTCAAACACTACAACGCCGACGAGGTCGTCGAGGGCAAGACCATGCGCGATCATCTGCGTTTCTCGGTCGTGTACTGGCACACGATGCGCGGCGCGGGCGCGGACATGTTCGGCTGGGGCACGGCCCAGCGCGCGTGGGAATTGGGCGAAGGCACCGTCGCCCAAGCGCAGCAGCGCGCGCGCTGTTTCTTCGAGTTCGTCGAGAAACTTGGCGCGCCCTATTACGCCTTCCACGACCGCGATGTCGCCCCGCACGGCGCGACGCTGAAGGAATCCAACAAGAACCTCGACGCCGTCGTGAAGGTGCTGAAACAGGAGCAGAAACGCACCGGCACCAAGCTCCTCTGGGGCACCGCGCAGCTTTTCGTTCATCCGCGCTACATGCACGGCGCGGCCACGAGCTGCAACGCCGATGTCTTCGCCTACGCCGCCGCGCAGGTGAAGAAGGCGCTTGAGGTCAGTCACGAACTCGGGGCCGAGGGCTACACCTTCTGGGGCGGTCGCGAGGGCTACTCGACGCTCTGGAACACCAACATGGACCGCGAACTCGAGCACCTCGCCAAGTTCCTCCATATGGCCGTCGATTACGCCCATGAGATTGGTTTCAAAGGCCAGTTCTACATCGAACCCAAGCCCAAAGAACCCACCAAGCACCAGTACGACGCCGATGCCGCCGCGTGCCTGAACTTCCTCCGCGAATACGACCTGCTCGGTCATCTCAAGCTCAACCTCGAGACCAATCACGCCACGCTCGCCGGTCACACGATGCAGCACGAACTCGAAGTCGCCGGCGCGGCCGGTTCCCTCGGCAGCATCGACGCCAACACGGGCGACCTCATGCTCGGCTGGGACACCGACCAGTTCCCGACCGACATCTATCTCACGACCCAGTGCATGTTGAGCATCATGAAATACGGCGGCCTCACCACGGGCGGCGTGAATTTCGATGCCAAGGTCCGCCGCGAAAGCTTCGAACCGGTTGATCTCTTCCACGCGCACATCGGCGGCATGGACGCCTTCGCCCGCGGCCTCAAAGTCGCCGCCGCCATCCGCGCCGACGGCCGCCTCGCCGACTTCGTCAAGAACCGCTACCGCACTTGGGACAGCGGCATCGGCAAAGACATCGAGGAAGGCAAAGCCAGCTTCAAGAGCCTTGAGACCTACATCCTGAAAAAGGGTGAACCGAAGCTCGAGAGCGGCCGGCAGGAGTTCCTGGAGAACTTGATCAACGAGTTCATCTGATTTCACAGGGTTGCCCTTCACGCGCTCCGACATAGGCTGACTGACATGAAGAGAACCTTTCATGTCACCTTGTTGGAGCACGCGGAGGGCGTGTCCGTGAGTTGCCCGGAACTGCCAGGTTGTCACTCCCAAGGCGCTAACATGGAGGAGGCTTTGGAAAATATTCGTGACGCCATCCAAGGCTACCTTGATCTCTACGGCCAACCGGCCTTGCGGTGCGAAGTCCGCGAGATGGAAGTCACCACTGCGTAGTCCATGCCGAAGCTGCCGGGCGTCAACCATCTGCGGGCAGTGAAGGCGCTGGAGAAGGCCCACAGGAGGGCTTGGCGAACTTGGGCTACGAGTTCGGCAGTTTCTTCGTCCCGTCTCGAATCGGCAGCGCGACCAGTTACTTCACCGCCGCCGCGAGCCAGGCGAGGTATTTGGCGCTGCCGCTGGCGATGGGGAGGACGACGAACTCGGCGGTGTCGTAGGGATGTTGCGCGAGGATGAGTTGCTCGAGTTTCGCGAGGCGGGGACGGGTGGTTTTCAGGATGAGCAGAACCTCGGCGCTGGTTTCGAGTTCGCCCTGCCACCAGTAGTGCGACTCGATTTTCGGCACGAGGTTGGCGCACGCGATGAGCTTGGCGGTGAGCGCGGATTTGGCGAGACGGCGCGCGGTTTTCAGGTCGGGCGCGGTGACGAGGACGATGACGGCATTGGTTGAGGCGGGCATGGGGCGATTCTCGGGAAACAGGTTTGCGCTGTCGAACGCGGAAGGAGCGCGGCGTTTACGCCGCAGGGACGTCCGCACGGAAGGCGGCGTTTGAAAATTCGTTGCGCGCTTCACGCTTTCAACGCTTCTGGGGCCTGAGGGTCGCGCTCCGGAGCGCGGGCGCGGACGCCGCCACTGCTCCTCAATCGGCCCCTTCCGCCTTCGGTTCCGGCAGCAGAAAGCCCACGGCGAAACTCACCACGGCGATGGTGAGCGCGACGTAGCCGGCGGCCTGGGCGACGTGCGCGGGAAGCATCGGGCCGGTGCCGGCGAGCATCGGCGCGACGAGGTTGGTGGTCACGAAGGCCATGCTGGTGCCGATCATGCGGCCGCCGACGTTGGTGGCGAAACTGCCGCCGGTGCCGCGCAGGTGCAGCGGGAAAACCTTCGGCAGATATTCCCCGAAGTAGCTGAACTGCGCGACGGTGAGCAGCCCGCAGATCGCGTAGGCCCAGAGGAACGCGTTGCCGCCTTGCTGAAAGAAAACAAAGTAGGTGAGCGGCAGAACGATCAGCGCCGGGATTTGGAAAACCTTCAGGAGCACCACGCGCCGGATGCCGATGATCAGCAGGATCGCCAGCATGACCCGGCCCATCAGCCCGCCCATTTCCTGATGGAATTGCACGGTGTCGGCCATCTTCTTCACCTCGTCGTTGATGGGCTTTTGTTTGCCGAAGTTCACCTTGATCTCGCCGATGATTTTCTTGCGGGCCTCGTCGCCGGGCGGCAGGGCGTTGAGTTGTTTGTTGAGGGCCTCGGCTTCTTTGCGCAACGGGGCCAGGGCTTTGGCTTGGTCCTTCAACTCGGGCAGGCCGGGTGTGACGCGGGCGACGGTGACTTGCAGCGCGCCGAACGCGATGCCGTAGGCGCACGCGGAAAGCGCGGCGGTCACGAGCGTCACGCGGCGCAGTTCAGGCGCGAAGAGGGCGGCGAAGCTGGGACGTTTGAGCGAGCCGGACGCGCGGCGTTCGCGCCAGACCTGGCTTTCGGGCACGAACGGCAGCAGCAGCGCGATCGGGATCGCGGGCAGGAGACCGGTCATCAACAGGTAGCGCCAGGTGGACGGCGCGCTGGCACCGAGGCCCTGCGGCAGGCCCATGTGCGGCAGGTCGGCTGCGTGTTTGCTGAGCCAGAAGCTCACCATCGTGACGACCACGCCGCCGAGCGACGCGAAGGCCTGGGTGATGCCGAGCCAGCGTTCGCGGCGCTGTTTGTCGGCGAAGATTTCCGCCAGCCAGGTGATGGCCGCGACGAACTCCACGCACACGCCGATGAAGGTCAGGCTGCGGAAGAGGATGAAGATCGGCAGGCTCGGGGCGAACGCCGCGGCGAACGGCGAGAACGAATAGAGGAAGATGCTCCCGGCCATCACGGTCTTGCGTCCGAAGCGGTCCACGAGCCAGCCGCCGAGCAGGCCGAAGACGCCGCCGCACAGCGCGGAAATCCACAGCAGGCGTCCGACCCAGTCGGTGACGATGGGATTGTTCTGCGGAATCTGGAGCAGCTCGGCGATGGCCGGCGCGGCGACCAGCGGGGTCATCAGCAGTTCGTACGTGTCGAAGAGAAAGCCGATGCTGGCGATGACGACGACGAGGATTTCGACGGTGGTGAGTTTTTTCGAGGGTGCGGCGGGAGCGTTCATCGCGCGGAGTGTGCGGCGGAGGGGGAAAGATTCAATTGGAATTCAGGAATGGCGCGGCGGTGCGGCAGTACAGCAGTGAATCGCCGTGCCAGCGTGGCGGGCGTTTGGCAGCGGATGCCCGAGCGCAAGCACCAGCGGAGCGCGCGAAAGGGGCAGGAGGCGGCGGAAATTTCCAACGATTTGCATGTGGCGAGCGGGCGTGCAGGCGTTGGGGAAACGGCGCTCTTGCCGGTGGTGCTGGACGCGGCCGCTTGTCAGCACGGGCGAGTTGGGCAGGGGAATTTGGGGCAAGGGAATGGGAGGGGACGGATTGGGTGCGGGCCGTCTGGCCCGCGGGAAAATCTTCGCGGCGCACGAGGAATTCGGCGCGCGGGCGGTCCCCGCCCGCGGCGGCTTCGCACCTGCGAGGGCGGAAGAAAACTCACGCGCCCCGGCTCCGATGTCGCCGCGGAGACCGGGGATCGGTCGCGCTCCGCTTTGGGTGCGGCTCCGGGGTGGCGACGGCTCGTCGCCGCACGCTTGGTGGGGACAAGCTGTCCCCACCCTTGCGGTTCGGGGGCGATCGCACGATGGCCCGCGGTCGGTCTGATTGCATCGGCGGCGGGCTTCGTTACGTTTTGCGCAGGAACAAAAAGCAGCACCGCACGAAACCTATCCGGCCACTCACTTGCTTATGAAAAACGCCGCGACCCGCGAGGTTCCGCCCGCTGTTGATTCCGCTTCCCGCATTCGCCTGGCGGTCCTGTTGCCGCACGCGCCGATTCTGGTGCCCGCCGTGGGTGGTGACCGGATGCACGCGGCGGACGCCACGGTGGCGGGCCTGCGCGCGGCGGCGGCGCGCGTGGTGCGCGCGGAACCGCAGGCGGTGGTGTTGGTGTCGCCGCATTCGCCGCGGCATCCGACGACGTTCGGCCTGTGGCGGGAGGAGCGGCTGCGCGGATCGTTCGTGGATTTCGGCGCGGCGGACTGTGGCGTGGATTTGCCCAACGATGCTGAGCTTGTGGCGGCGATCGCCACGCAGGCGCAGGCGGTCGGGGTGAAAACCTGGGACATCACCGGCCGGGCGCTCGACCACGGCGCACTGGTGCCGCTCTGGTATCTGGCTGACGCGGGCTGGCGCGGGCCGACGGTGGTGTTGAGCTTGAATTATCCGCAGGCGGGCGGGTTGGAGGAACTTGGCCGCGCCATCGCCGCGGCGGCGGCCCACGTCGGGCGGAAGCTGGCGGTTGTGGCGAGTGGTGACATGAGCCACCGGCTCAAGCCGCGCGCGCCCGCGGGCTTTCATCCGCGGGCTCGGGAGTTCGATCACGCGTTCATCGAGACCGTGCGGCGCGGCACGTATCGCGACGTGCTGCAGCTGGATGCGAGGTTGCAGGAACTCGCGGCGGAGGACGTGGTGGATTCCACCGTCGTCGCCGCCGCGGCGGTGGATTGGAATTCCTCGGGGCACGAGGTGCTGAGCTATGAAGGGCCGTTTGGGGTCGGCTACGGCGTGGCGGTTTTGTTCGATGGCGACGGAGTGCCGACCCCGAGCGCAGCGGCGAGCGCGCCCGGTCTTGCGGAACTGCCGCGCGTGGCGCGTGCGTCCATCGCGGCGGCGTTGTCGGGCGCGGCTGACCAGCCGCCGGCGGCGACGGGCGACGAGTTGCAGCAGCGCCACGGCGTGTTCGTGACGCTGCGTGATCGCGACGGACGACTGCGCGGCTGCGTCGGCACGTTGCGGCCGAAGTATGGCAACGTGATCGAGGAAACGTGGCGGCTCGCGCGGAACGCGGCGTTTTCCGACTCGCGGTTTTCGCCGGTGGGCGCGACGGAATTTCCCGACCTGCGCTGCGAGGTGAGCGTGTTGCAGCCGCCGGAGGAGGTGACGGACGAGGCCGCGCTGGATCCGCAGCGCTATGGCGTGGTCGTCAGCACGGACGATGGCCGGCGCGGGGCGTTGCTGCCGGGCCTTCCAGATGTCCGCACGGTGGCGGAGCAGTTGGCGATCGCGCGCCGCAAGGGGGGAATCAAAGCGCACGAGCCGGTGCGGCTGGAGCGGTTTGCGGTCGCGAAATTTCACGACCCGGATTTCATCGAGAACGACGAGGAGGACTGAGCCATGAGCACTGCCATTTTGGAGTCAGATCATCCTGGACGTTGGTGGGAGACGTTACCCGACGGGCGCGTGGAGTGCCGGTTGTGCCCGCGTTGCTGCAAACTGCACGAAGGCCAGCGCGGCTTCTGTTTCGTGCGCCAGCGCGCGGGCGACCGCATGGTGCTCACGACCTACGGGCGCAGCAGCGGCTTTTGCGTGGACCCCATCGAGAAGAAGCCGCTGAACCATTTTTATCCCGGCACGAGCGTGCTGTCCTTCGGCACGGCGGGTTGCAATCTCGGCTGCCGCTTCTGCCAGAACTGGGACATCAGCAAGGCGCGTGAGTTCGGCAAGCTCGCCGACGCCGCGTCGCCCGAGACGATCGCGGCCGCGGCGAAACGGCTCGGCTGCAAGTCGGCGGCGTTCACGTACAACGATCCGGTGATTTTCGCCGAGTACGCCATGGACGTGGCGGCCGCGTGTCACGAAGCGGGCATCCAGACGGTGGCGGTAACGGCCGGCTACATGTCACCCGAGCCGCGCGCGGAGTTCTACCGGCACATGGATGCGGCGAACGTGGATCTCAAGGGCTTCACCGAGGAGTTTTATCACAAGCTCTGCTTCGCCGAACTCGCGCCGGTGCTGGACACGTTGAAGTATCTCAAGCACGAGACCGACGTGTGGTTCGAGGTGACGACGCTGCTGATTCCCGGGGAGAACGACAGCGACGCGGAGCTGCATCGGGCCGCGGAGTGGTATGCGGAGAACCTCGGCCCCGATGTGCCGTGGCATTTCACGGCGTTTCATCCGGATTTCAAAATGCTCGACAAGTCTCCCACGCCGCCCGCGACCCTCACGCGCGCCCGTGCCATCGCGCTGGGGAAGGGGCTGCGCTACGTCTATGTCGGCAACGTCCACGACTCTGCGGGCGGCAGCACCTGGTGCCCGCAATGCCAGCGCCGGCTGATCGAGCGCGACTGGTATGTGCTCGGCGAGTGGAATTTGCGGGACGGCGCGTGCCGGTTTTGCGGCTGCAAGATTCCGGGACGCTTCGAAGCGAAGCCGGGGACGTGGGGCGCGCGGCGCGTGCCGGTGCGGCTCAGTTGAGGCGCGGGCGAGAAAGCTCCAAGGATAATGCTCAAAGCTCAAGGGAAGGACCATACGGGGCCAAGGACCAAGACGGTACGGACGATGGAGGAGATGGCGGTCGGCTTGAGCGCAGGGGAGAAGAACGAGAAGGGGAGCGTTTGGTTTCCGGAGTGTCGTGTGGCCTTTGGGGCTTGGTGGCTTGGTGATTTTCTTGAGCTTTGAACTTTGAGCTTTGAGCTTTTTTCTCCGCGGTTCGGCCGTCGTCGCCGGCTTTGGGAAACCCGGTTTGCTTGACGAGATTTGCTTTGCGGCTTGTCGCGCGGCGGCCAGTTCGCGAACGTTCGCGGCGTTCATCACCTATGACCGCTTTACGTCGCCGCCCCCACCGCCTCCTGGGTTTTCACCTGCTGCCGTTTGCGCTCGGAGCTGCAATTGGAGTGTGCGCCGCGCCGACACCGCAGGAAATTCCCGCCGCGAAATTCTCCCATCCCCACACCAACGCCGCCGGCGTGATCGTCCACATCGTGCGGTCGGAACTGCAATCCGGCCCGACGGAAATCCAGGTGCTGCTGCCGGAGAAGCTGGATCCCGCGAAGAAGCTTCCGGTCGTGTATCTGTTGCCCGTCGAGGCCGGCACCGGCGAGTATTGGGGCCGCGCGTTCGAGGACATCCAGAGCGCCGGATTGCAGAATCGGTACGGGGTGATCTGTGTTTATCCGACCTTCGCCAAGCTGCCGTGGTATGCGGATCACCCGACGGATGCGCATGTGCAGCAGGAGAAATATTTCACGCAGGTCGTCGTGCCGTTCGTGGAGACGAATTACCACACGTTGGCCGAGCCGCGCGGACGGTTGCTGCTGGGCTTCAGCAAATCCGGCTGGGGCGCGTTCTCGCTGTTGCTGCGGCAGCCGGAGATGTTCGGGCGGGCCGTGGGCTGGGACGCGCCGTTCACGATGGATGGCCCGACGAAATACGGCATGGGGGAAATCCTCGGCACGCAGGCAAACTTCGAGCGGTACCGCATCACGACGTTGCTGCGCAGCCGGGCGGAGGTGTTGCGCGGAGAGGCGCGGCTCGGGGTTTTCGGCTATGACAATTTCCGCGAGCATCACGTCCAGTTGCACGCGCTGCTCGAGGAATTGAAAATCCCGCACGAATACCGCGACGGTCCGAAGCGCAAGCATCACTGGAATTCCGGCTGGGTGCGCGGGGCGATGGAGTTTTTGGTGCGGCAGCAGTGATGGTGATGCCACCGGAGTGCGCCCGTCTCGGGCGCAGCGGGGTGGAGCGTGGTGAGGCGCTGGAAAAACCGATGGCCCTCGAGCGGGCGGACGCCGCTGCGGCCGGGGACGGCCGCACTCCCGAGCGGCGGCGGAGTGCGCCCGTCTCGGGCGCAGCGGGGTGGAGCGTGGTGAGGCGCTGGAAAAACCGATGGCCCTCGAGCGGGTGGACGCCGCTGCGGCCGGGGACGTCCGCACTCCCGAGCGGCGGCGGAGTGCGCCCGTCTCGGGCGCAGCGGGGTGGAGCGTGGTGAGGCGCTGGAAAAACCGATGGCCCTCGAGCGGGTGGACGCCGCTGCGGCCGGGGACGGCCGCACTCCGGGGCACCTCTGCCGGTCTTCCTTCTTTGCGCCTTCTTGCGCTCTTGGCGGCCAACCCGATCAGCGTTCCAAGGCCAAAGCCGCGCTCCCGCGGCTCACTCGAAGCGCAGCATGAACTGGCGGTAAAATTCACACGCCTGCTCCACCTGCGCGCACTCGACGTATTCCACCGCCGCGTGCGCCTGATCGATGCTGCCCGGACCAAAGATGAGGCTCGGGATTCCCGCGCGTCCGAACTTGCTCGCATCGCTCCCAAACGGCACGCCCGCCGGCTCGGGATTGAGTCCCAGTTCGCGCAACACCGCGGAGGCCACCCGCACCGGCGGCGCGTCCGCCGGCGTGGCCAGCGGATAATCCGTGAGCATTGGCGGCAGCATCTCCGCGTGGAAATCGCGAATGCCCGCGCCCACGTCGGCGAGCAGCGCCTCGTATCCGGCCAGCACGTCCTCGATCGTCTCGCCGGGTAACAGGCGGCGATCGATTTCGATTTCGCACTCGTCCGGCACGAAGTTGACCTGCACGCCGCCGCGGATCACGCCGACGTTCACCGTCGCCGGCCCGAGCATCGGGTGCGGTCGCTGCGCAAGTTTCACGCCGTCGGATTCCAAGGCTTGGATCACGCGCGTCATGTGACTGATCGCATTGATGCCGAGGTGCGGCTTCGAGCTGTGCGCCGTCACGCCGCGCGTGCGAATTTTCCACCGGATCACGCCCTTGCTCGCGATGA
>BJHT01000135.1 GCA_014193395.1 Verrucomicrobiota bacterium | reverse complement strand
AACCCGCGACGCCCTCGAAGCCGCCAAGCTCCGGCCCGCCATCATGATCGACTCCAGCCACGGCAACTGCGCCAAAGACCACCGCCGCATGCCCGATGTCTTCCGCGAAATCGTCCGCCAGCGCGTAGCCGGCGAAACCGCCATCATCGGTGCGATGCTCGAGAGCAACCTCGTCGGCGGCAGCCAGAAATTCCCGCAACCCCTCGACAAACTCGTCCGCGGCCAGTCCATCACCGATGCCTGCATCGACTGGGAAACCACCGAGAAACTCCTGCGCGAGGCGCACGCGGCGTTGAAGCCGGCGTGAACGAACCGCGCCACCACTTCCGCTTCCGCCGCCGCTCCGCCGCGCATCCGCACAACCGAGAAAAAGTTGTTAACCATGGATGCACGTCGATGCCCGCGGATGAAAAATGAAAACGGGAGATCGCGTGGATCACGCCATGAATGCCGCAAATCCCTCCGCCCTTCGTCCGTGTCCGTCCGTGGCTAGAAACTTCCCCACCCTCCGCCCAATGAAACCAACCCTCCGCCACCTCACGGCACTCCTCACCGTGACCTTCCTCCTCACCCTCACCACCGTCGCGGCAACTGCCGCTACCGTCGCCACCAACGAATTCAAACTCTGGCCGCGCGAAGTCCCCGGCGACGCCACCTTCAAAGCCCCGCCCCCGAGCAAAACCCCGCCGCGCAACGACGGCACCCTGCGCCTCACCCTCGTCACCGATCCCACCCTCACGCTCTTCCGCGCCCCGACCAACCTTGCCAATGGCACCGCCGTCCTCATCTGCCCCGGCGGCGGTTACAACATCCTCGCGTGGGACAAGGAAGGCACCGAAGTCGCCGAATGGCTTAACACTCTCGGCGTCACCGCCGCCGTCCTCAAATACCGCGTCCCCCGCCGCCCCACCGACCCGCAACACACGGCCCCGCTCCAGGACGCTCAGCGCGCCCTCCGCCTCCTCCGCCAGCACGCCGCCGAGTGGGGCATTGCCCCGCAGCGCCTCGGCATTCTCGGCTTCTCCGCCGGCGGACACCTCGCCGTCATGGCCGCCACCCACTGGGATCAATCCACCTATCCGAAACAAGACGCCGCCGATGACCTCGGTTGCCGTCCCGATTTCCTCATCCCGATCTACCCCGCCTATCTCGGCGACGAGAAAACCGTCGGCCCCCTCAGTCCGCATGTGCGAGTGACAAAAGAAACCCCGCCCACCTTCCTCGCCGTCACCCACGACGACAGCCTCCGCGGCGTCAACGCCGCCCTGCTCTATCTCGAACTAAAGCGCGCCAACATTCCCGCCGAACTCCACATCTACACCAAAGGCGGCCACGGCTACGGTCTGCGTCCCTCCGCCAACCCGGTATCTCACTGGCCCCAACGCTGTGAAGAGTGGCTCCGGGCGTGCGGGTGGCTGGGGGCGAAGTAGGAGGGAGTAGGGGAAAGTAATTAGTAATTAGTGATTAGTGATCAGTCGCTATCAGCAATCGTCACTCGACTATTGGCTATTGGGTATTGGCTATCGGCTATTGATCAGTGATCGGTAGGAAGGAATAGGCCGAAAGGTAGAAGTGAGTGTATCTCGGTTTCTTGCACTTCCCATTGGCACCCCGCTTCAGCCGGGAGTTGCTCGGGACGAGAATCGGGCAGCCGTTTCAACGGCTTTGGCGAATGTTTAGTCCGCACGGCAAGACCGAAAAGCCGCTGAAGCGGTTGTGCTGTTTTGCCTTCCCCGACACCCGGCTGAAGCCGGGTGCTAATTAGATGGGAATCGGTGGCAGGAAACTTAGATGCGCCTGGCAGAAGTCAGAAGTCAGGAAAGCCTTTGCTTAAAAATCTTACTCTGGATCACGTCGGTCTTGTTTCGCTTGTAACTCAGTTGTGACATCCGGAATTACCAACCGTGCTAAACACCAACCCCATGAAACTCTACTTTCTCCGCCACACCGAGGCCCTCGATGGCATGGATGACGGCGCGCGCCCTTTGTCCGATGACGGTCGCAGCGACGCCCGCAAGCTGGGCCAGTCCCTGAAGCGCAACGGCATCGAGTTCGACGCCGCGTATGCCAGTCCGCTCGTGCGCGCGCGGGAGACGGCGGAGATCGTCCTGCAGCAGACGGGTGGTGCCAAACCTGTGCGATTGGAGTTGGTGGACGAGATGACCAACGGCACTTCGGCCGCGGCTTTCCAGAGCTGGCTCAGTCAGTTGCCGACGGCGCGCCACGTCCTTCTGGTCGGGCACGAGCCGACGATTTCCGAACGCGTGCGACGCCTCCTTGGCATCGTCCGCCCCGACCCTCTCGCCATGGCCAAAGGCGCGCTGGCGTGTGTGGAAACCGAGAACCGCCGCACCGCCGCACTGAAATGGTTTCTCTCCCCCAAGCGCCTGTGAGGCCGCCTATGCCAGTATCCATGTAGGAGACGACGTTAGGAGACTCTAACCTTCTTTTTCCCAACCCCGCCGCTCCCACAGAAAGAGTCAGAGACTCCTCACCTCGTCTGCTACAAAATCTGGTAACACATTCTCCGACTCACCAATTCCGAGTCCCACCAATCCAATTCCTCGTCTGTGGTCGCCCTGAATCTGCGGGAAATCTCTGTTTCTCTTCTCCCTCGGAATCGGGACGCTGCTTTTCCCCGAACCGGCTCGGATTTGACTGACGAATGGGGACTGACGAATGGATTCAGACCCATCCAGTTCGCATTCGTCTGCCCCCATTCGTCTGCCAGAATCCGGCCATTCGCGGCCCCACCCGCGAGCCGCCCGCCGCTCTGTTCGGGGCCGTCCTCCTCACGTCGTCGGCTACACCGGTGGCGGTCTCACACCTGCACCACCGGATTTTCCAGCGTGCCGATGCCGGAAATATTGATCGTCACCACATCCGCGGGCTGCAGCGTGAAGCCATCCGGGGGCACCACGCCGGTGCCGGTGAGCAGGATCGCCCCGTGCGGGAAGCTCTGGCAGCGGAAGAGAAACTCCGCCAGTTCCGGGAACGTGCGCTTGATCTGCCCAACGCTGGTCTCGCCGGAAAACTCGACCTTCCCCGCGCGCCGGATGGCCACGCCGATGGTCCATTGCCGCGCCTCCGCCTCGCTCGCGTTCACCGTGATCCACGGGCCGACGGCACACGAGCGCAGGTAGGTTTTCGCCTGCGGGAGATACAGCAGGTTTTCGCCCTCGATGTCGCGCGAACTCATGTCATTGCCAATCGTGTAGCCCGCGATGTGCCCGCGGGAATTGAGCACCAACGCCAACTCCGGCTCGGGCACGTTCCAGCGCGCGTCCCGCCGGATGCCCACGCCATCGCCGGGCGCGACGACTTTCTCGGGCAGTGACTTGAAAAAAATCTCCGGTCGCACCGCGTCATACACGCGGTCATACGCGCTGGCGCTGAAATCCGACTCCTCCATCCGCGCCTTCTTGCTGCGCAAATACGTGACGCCCGCCGCCCACACTTCCTGCTGATCCACCGGCGCGAGCAGCGTCACCTCGGCCACGCGATACTGCGGCAAACCCTGGCCCGACAGGCGCGTCAACTGCGACACCAGCCCCTCGAATTCGAGCAACGACGACAGCCGGTCGATCCCTTCGGCAGACAGATCGAACACCGTGGTGTCATCGCGCGACAGACCCACGCAGACTTGTTTCTTCGGATTTAGGAAGCGGCACAGTTTCATAATTAACAAATGATGGCGACGTGTGCCGGAGGATTAACCAACCGCCGCACCGCGCACAAACAAAACAATTCCCGCGCGGCATCGCACTCGCTTCCGAGCCCGCGCCCAGTCCGCTGCGTGCGGCCCGGCGACGGAAACGGACAGCCTCCTTGGCAGTAACGCCGCGGTCGGGGTGCGACCGCATCCGCGAAGTTCGCGGTGGCGGCTAATTCGAAACCTCCAGCGGATCGCACTCGTCCGGTTGGGTACCTGCCGTCGGGTCAGTTCGGGGTTTCCGCCGCGATCTGCTGCAGTTTGGCTGCGACGTGGGGGGCGATCGTGAAGCCGGCAAATTTCCGCGGAGCGCCGAGCGGACTGTCGCGAAAGATCGTCGCGTAGATCACCAGCGCCGCCAGATAGTTGCCCTGGTCGCTGGCGTGCATCCGGTCGGCGTAGAACAGGTTGATCTTGGGATATTGTTTCTGGCACAGCGCGAAAGCGGTGCCCACCCGGGCCAGCCGGACTTGTTCCCCCGGTTCCAGATCGCCGAGCACCTCTTTCAACGTCGCATAGCCCCGCCGCAGCTCGGTCGTCATCTCTGCCGGGGAGACAAACGTCGTGTGCGCCGCGTCAACCGAATAGTAACTGTAGCCGCCGCCGCGCGCCCAGGTTTCGTAAAGGACAATCATGGTGCCGGGAGAATGATCCCGGATGCGGTGGTACAGGGCTTTCCCGTTCTCGAGGAACCGGTTCAGATTGCCCAGGCGCGTCGGTTTGGTGCTGGCATCCTGCAACACCACCCAGTTCCACGGGCGGGCGTGCAGCGCCCGTTCCGTTTTTGGTTCGCTCAGATGACAACCCCAGTCCTCCTTCGCCCCGGCGCGCATCGCGACCGCCGCTTTCCGGCCCTTCGCCGCGGCGATGACCTCGACCAGTTTCGGGACACCGCCATTATTTTCCACCGCCGGGCAGCCGAAGCCGTAGGTGAAGCTGTTGCCGATGAACAGGATGTTTTCGGTGCTGAATGCCGGCGTGGGTACGGCCAGTTGCAGGCCGAAAAAGGCCGAAAAAAGCAGTCTCACTGCGGACGCATTTGCCATAATTTGCGGATAGCTACCATCTGGGTTGGAAGATTTCAAAGCGCAATAAATCGAGCTGCGCCACTCCGCGCCTCGGCTGCGGCCGGCGTGCGATCGGTCCGCGGTTGCGGCTGCTCGACCCAGGCGGAGCGGCTTGGAAAGCATCAGCCCTGCCGCGGGTTTGGCATCGCCGCGGGCAGGAACAGCCGCGGTCCGGAAGGCGGTCAAATTCCCCATGCTCCATCCGCCCGATGCTTTCGCTTGAGATGAAACGCCGCTCGTGCATCATCCCACTCCAGCACTCAACTCTATGAAAACGACAGCCTCCTTTTTTTCACCCGTCACCCGCCGCACCTTTCTCCGCAACGGCGTCATCCTCACCGCCGGCGTGGCCGCGCTCTCGCGATCCGCGCGCGCGCAGACCAACAAGAACAGCAAGCTGCGCATTTTCCAAATGGGCGTCGGCGGCATCGGCGGCCTCCAGCGCGGCGGCTTGAAAAACCACCTGCAGGTCGAGTGGGCTGGCTTCTGCGACGTGGACCAGCGCGAGCTGGACCGTATCAAGAAGGAACATCCGAACGCCTGGACCGTGAAGGATTACCGCGAAGCCTTCGCCAACCGCGTCGGCGATTTCGATGCCGCCATCGTGGACGTGCCCGACTTCCACCACGCCCCGATGATGCTTACCGCGCTCAAGCACAACAAACATCTCTTCGGCCAGAAACCCCTCGTGCACCAACTCAGCGAACTGCGCCTCATCCGCGACGGCCTCAAGGCCCGGCCCAGCTTGGTCACGCAAATGGGCAACCAACGCGCCTGCAATCCCGGCCGCATGCAGGCCGTGGAAATGCTCCGGCGCAATCAGCTCGGCCGCCCCGTCGAAGCCTATGTCTGGACCGGCGGCGTCGAGCGCGGCCATTACTTCGCCGACCCGTGGAGCGCCTATTCGCCCGCCAAACCGGTGCCCGACTATCTCGATTGGAATCTGTGGCGCGGCCCTATCAACGATGATCTACCCTACAGTGACGATATTGCACCCCGGCGCTGGCGGGCGTTCTGGGAAACCGGTGGCGGCCAGCTCGCCGACTGGGGCTGTCACTTGCTCGACCTTCTCTACTTCGCCTATGACCTACCGTCGCCCGAGGCCGTGCTCACTCACACCATCAAGGCCTCGACCACCGGTCACTCCGCGCACAACCAGAGTACCGTCACTTATCCCGGTGGCGGTAAGTTCGCGCGCGAGAAATTCGTCGTTCACTACAATGACAGCGGTCTCCAGCCCTCGTTTGCCGCCCTCAATCTCCCCGCGGTCAAAGTGGGTGCCAATCATACGATGGTAGTCTGTGAGGAGGGCACTCTCCTCTTGCAAGCCGATGGTAAGATCACCGTCTTCCGCAAAGGAGCGGCCGTCGCCAACGAGCCGCTCCCCGAAGTCGCCCCGCGCAATCATTGGAAAGACTGGGCCGACAACTGTCTCGGCGACAAGAAACCGCTCTGGACGCCCTTCGACATCGGCTGGCGCATCACCGAACCCGCGCTGCTCGCCGTGAAAGCCACCCGCTTCCCCGGCCAGGAACTCCGCTGGGACGCCCCCAACTTCCGCTTCACCAACCACGACAAAGCCAACGCGGAAATCCTCTCGCGCACTTATCGCGAAGGCTTCGCCCCGCCGCAGGTGAGTTGAAAACCAACCCCCCAATAACTACCGGTAGCACGGGCTACCAGTCAGTTCCGCCGTGCTACCAGCCCGGCGGAACGGGTGGTGACGCCGGAATAATTGGACGTGCGAACGGTGATCCCCAAGCTGAATCCCGTTGGGATTCTTCGTTGGAATTACCGGAAGGCCTTTCGGCAAAAAGCGGGTAGTAATGAGAGAGCGTACGGATTGTCCTGCGCTTCCCGTCTTGTAACACCCGCGACTTCCCCCTTGATTGCTGGAGCTTGGACCTTCCCTTGAACTTTGAGCTTTATGCTTGGAGCTTCGCCCCCAGAACAAGGTTGAGTCGTCCCACCAAACCCCGTTCGATCACGCCATGAATTCACACCGCTTTGCTCCCACGTTAAAACTCTCACTCCTGCTCGTGGCGCTGTTCGCCACCGCTGCCGGCGCGCAGGAAAAACCCAAGGCCCCGTCGTTGCGCGAGGACCTCGAAAAACGCTTCGGCGACAAGGTGGACATCCGCCTCAACCAACCCTACGCGGGCACGACTAACACATTTCAGATGCTCGATCTCTATCTGCCGAAACAGCGCGCCGACAGCCAGCCGCTGCCCGTCGTCGTCCACATTCACGGTGGCGGCTGGATTAACGGGAGCCGCACGGGCTATGCCTCGCAGGCGGCCGGGCTGGCGGCGACTGGCAACTATGCGGCGGTCTCCGTCGGCTACCGGCTCTCTGGCGAGGCCAAGTGGCCCGCGCAGATTCACGATTGCAAGGCCGCCATCCGCTGGATTCGCGGCCACGCGAAGGAGTTGAACCTCGACCCAAACCGCATCGGCGCGACGGGCGGTTCGGCGGGCGGACATCTCGTCACGCTGCTCGGATTGACGGCGGGCGTGAAGGAATTGGAAGGCAGCCTCGGCGAATTCACCGCGCTCGCCAGCAGCGTCACCTGCGTCGTCAACGTCTGCGGCCCGACTGACATGACCACCGTGCTGATCCCCGGAGCGACCACCGACGACCCCGCCGTGAGCGGGCTGCTCGGCGGACCGGTGAAAGACCGGATCGAACTCGCAAAAGCCGCCTCGCCGTTGACCTATGTCACCGCCAGTGCGGTGCCGATCATGACCATCCACGGCACGAAAGACATGCGGGTGAATTTCACCAATGCCGAGAAACTCGACGCCGCGCTGAAAAAGGCCGGCACAACCTCACTCCTGATTCCGGTGACCGACGCGGGTCACGGCGTGCCGTTCGGTCCCGAGCTGACCGGCCGCGTGCAACAGTTCTGGGCCATGTATCTGCGTGGGGTGAAATCCGAAATCGCCACCACGCCGATCCAGGCCCCACCGCCGCCGGTGAAGAAGTAGGCGGTGAACAACCAAGATTCCGCAGACGGCTCCTGTCACATGAAACGGAGTGCTGATGCTGCGAAGCGTTCGTGACGCAGAAACTCAGGGATTGAACGGAGCCTGCACGACCGCACCTCCCGCCGCACCTATCGGTTATCCGAAAACTCCGCGTGAAAACAAAGCATCCGGCGTTTCCTACTCAAATATCTCGCCCGGCCATAATTGCTCTCACGCGCATTGAAATCCTCTGCATCGTGTCGGTGCTGGCGGTATTCGCGGCCATCGCCATCGCACTGATTCCGCGAGGCCGGGAACAAGCTGAGCGCATGAAATGCCGGGACTGTCTGAAAGCGCTCGGCCAAGCCCCTCGAATTTTTGCCGACGATCACGGCGGCAAATTTCCCTATGGCGCAACCAACAGTCTTGCGTTCACCAACGAAACTGCGGCGTGGCTTCATTACACGGCAATGTGGCAGGAAATCATTGCTCCTATACCACTCGCTTGTCCCGCTGATCGCGGGCGCTACACCAATCGCGCCGACTTTTTCACCACCAGCCGGACGATTACTAACGAAGCCGGTGAGATCGTGCGGTTCACTTCATCGCGAGAAGGTTCTGGTGCATCTCTTCGCGCTCTCAACGAAATCCAAAACCGCGGCGTAAGCTACTTCATCGCTTTGGAAACCGACGCGGCGAGCCACCCTTCCGCACTGCTGATGGGTGACCGCGATTTGAGCACGAACACCGCCAGCGTCCGCGGCAACGTCCTCGCCTTCGGCTCCAGCAATCCCCCTAGTTGGACCTCGCTGATCCACCGCGACGGCGGGAATCTTCTCTTCGTTGACGGTAGTGTGGAATGGACCACTACCTCTCAACTCCACCAACGCGTCGCGACTAATGGCGTCGCGAACAACCGCCTCCTGATGCCATGGTAAGACAAAACACGGATACCTTCATCTCCCGTTCTCCCCGTCTCACAAGCTTGGAGTTTTTCACTGTCACTCCGATCATCATGCTGAAGTTATATCTACTCTTCGCCACTCTACTCCTCACGATTTCCCCAGCCCACGCCGCCTCCCTCGACGGCGCGCGCGTCCTGACTCCCGAGGTCGCCCAATACGAACGTGCAGAGATCGCCCTCGCCGCCGATCCGGGCGCGGGGAATCCCTACGACCCGAACTCACTCGCCCTCGACGCGACGGTTACCCTCCCATCCGGCAGAGAACTGCGCGTGCCCGGCTTTTGGTTTCAGAACTACCAGCGCTCGCTCAAAGTCCCCGCCGCCAAGGACGCCGCCCGTGTCGAGTTGCTCGCGCCGGTGGGCAAGCCCGAATGGCGCGTGCGTTTCTCCAGCGGCGAGCCGGGCCTTCACCGCGTCGTCCTTGCCCTCAAGGATGCCACGGGCACCCGCCAAAGCGCACCGCTCACGGTGAAGATTGTCACCGGCCCGCGGCGCGGACCCATTCGTGTGAGTTCACGGAATAAGATGTATCTCGAGGATGCGGCCGGTCGTTCGTTCTTTCCCATAGGTCAGAATCTGTGCATGTCACCCGACCGCGAGGGCACTTACTTCTACGAACGCATCCTACCGAAGCTCGCCACGAACGGTGCGAACTATGTCCGTCTCTGGCAGGAATACATGGTGCAGGGCGATCTCAAGAAAGAACCTTCACCCGGCAATGGCTCGAACGCCGGCTTCCCGCTCGAAACCGTGATGACCGGCATCGGCAAATACGACCTCGAGTGCGCCTGGAAACTCGACACCGTCTCGGACCTCTGTGACCGGCATGACATCAAATGGCAGCTCACCTTCGAGATGGTAGTCTGGTGGAATCGTAAGATGCCGCACCGCTGGAAGCGCAATCGCTACAATGCCGAGAACGGCGGGCCGGTCGTCGAACCTATTGACTATCTCACCAAGCCCGAGTGTCGCGAACTGGCCGCTCGCCGCCATCGCTACTCGGTCGCGCGCTGGGGCTGGAGCCCGAATCTGGTCGCTTGGGAAATGTGGAACGAAGTGGACAACCTCGACGGCTTCACGACCGAGGCGAACACCGCGTGGCATCGCGACCTCTGCGGCCGCCTGCGCGCGCTGGATCCCTTCAAACACCTTGTCACATCAAGCTGGCGCGACGCCGGGATGTTCGCACTGCCCGAGCTGGACCTCGTGCAGGCCCATCAATACTGGCCCATCGAGATCGACGCTGCGCAATACTCAGTGCAGGACAGCGACCATCTCATGCGCCCGTTCGGCAAGCCGTTCTTCTTCGGTGAGCAGGGCATGAACGAGCGCTTCGAACTCGACCCCGAGGGCCGAGTCTTCCACGACGCACTCTGGGCTTCGGCACTCAGCGGCGCGGCGGGCGCGGGTTTGCATTGGCATTGGAATACTTACATCGAAAAATACGATCTCTACTCACACTACCGGCCGCTCGCGAAACTCCTGCGCGGCGCTGACTGGCCGGCGCACCCATGGAAAACCATGAAGATAACGCGCCCGAGTCTGCCAGTGAGTTTGCAGGTCCACGGTCTCGCCGCCCCCGACCGCGCCTTTGTCTGGATTCACGACCCGCTGGCCTACCGGGTGGTCAAGGGCGCGCCCGAACGCGGCCCCGCGCAAGCCGAAGCCAGTGTGAACGTGGCCGGACTAGCACCCGGTAACTATAAGATAGAGTTCGTAAGCACTGTGACCGGCGAAACCATCGGTACCGATTCACAACCGGTGCGTCCGCTTCGCCATTTTGGTCATGGGATTGAACTCAAGCCGCCGAAATTCTGGGGCGACACAGCGGCGCGGATAATCCGGCAGGGACGGCAGTGGCCGAAGGAGTGAGTTTGGAGAAGACAGTAGGAATTGCGGAAAGGTAGATGGACTCAGCCCGCCAACCAACGCAACCGACGGCACGCGGCATTTGGAGTGCGGCGACCAGTCACCGCACTCCGAAACTTCGCTCCCCTTCCACGTTTCCCCGACGGTCATGTTTTGCGAGCCCCCGGCCAGCACCCTGGCACTGGCTACGGCGAGTTCCGCCGCCCGGCCCGCGGACGGTCCACCGGCACAAACAGGAGCCGGCGAGTCGGCGCTATGCCAAAGGCGTGGCGAAAGTGGTGGCGAAAACTTCCGCTGCAATCTAGGAACCACGGCCGGCGTAACTATGACCGATCTCCGACTCCATTTAGTCCTCACCCCGCACGGGCGGCTGTTCTGCGACGCGCTGCCGAGCAGCGGCGCGCCGGCGGCGACGGCGGAGTTGCCGGAGATGCCCGCGATCATGGAGGGGTTTGCGAATTCATCCGCGCGCGGGTTGCTGGCGCTGGCGGCGGAGCGCAAGGCAGGCAGCGGGTGGTCGGCGGAGTTTGGTTTTTGGCGCGAGCTGGCCGAGGCGTATCTCACGGCGCTGGCGCACGCGCCGGAGCCGGCGGAGGGGCAGGCGTCCGCGGCGGTTGTGCCGCCGGCGGATTTGTTTTTCGGAATGACGCTGCGTATCCCGGCCATGCGCGGGGCGGAATATGCGGCGCCCGAGGTTTTCGCGGCGCTGTGGAGCGAGCTGGACGCGTTGGCGCGCGAGGAGGCGCGGAAGGCGGGCGGATTGAAGGTGTGGCTCGGAAAGATCAATCCGGCGCTGCATTTGCTGGGCAAGGTCACGTTTCATCTCGCCGAAAACAAACGCTCGCCGGAGACGCCGTTCGCGTTCATGGCCACGTTCACGCACCGGCTGTCGGCGCAGGAAAAGCCCGTGCATCTGCCGCTCGCGCGGGCGATGCAGGATTATGCGGGCGCGAAAAATCAGGCCGCCTTGCGCGCGTTGCTCGAGCCGGTGCAGCGCGCCGCCGAGCGCAGCGCGTGGGCGCGCGAGGCGCTGGAGAGCCGGCGCGTGTTCGCCGCGCAGGCGTGGACGCCCGCGCAGGCGCACGCGTTTCTGCGCGAGGTGCCCGCGCTCGAGGAGAGCGGCATCATCACGCGGATTCCGAACTGGTGGCGGGCCGGACGCGGGCCGCGGCCGCAGGTCAGCGTGCGCATCGGCGATCATAAAAACTCGGGCTTTGGCGTCGAGAGCCTGCTGCGGTTCTCGGTCGAAACCTCGCTCGATGGCGAGCCGCTGACGGAGGCGGAATGGGCGGCGTTGATGAAATCCACCGACGGACTCGTGCTGCTGCGCGGCCAGTGGGTCGAGGCGGATCGCGACAAACTCCAGAGCGTGCTCGAACACTGGCGGCAGGTCGAAGCGGGCACGGCCGGCGAGGGCGTGTCGTTTCTCGAGGGAATGCGCCTGCTCGCCGGCGTGCGGCTCGGCGACGCGACCGGCGACGCGGCTGCGGCCGAGACCGCCGACTGGTCCGAAGTCGTCGCCGGCGGCTGGTTGCGCGAGGCGCTCGAACAACTGCGCCAGCCGGAGAACGCGGCGGCGTTTGATCCGAACCAGCATCTCAATAATGCACGCCTGCGACCGTATCAGGAGGCCGGCGTGAAGTGGTTGTGGTTCCTGCAAAATCTCGGCATCGGCGCGTGTCTGGCGGACGACATGGGCCTCGGGAAAACGATTCAGGTGATCGCGCTGCTGCTGCAATTTAAGCACGGGGCGGCGACCGCAATGACCGCCCGGAGCAATGCCGGCGCGGCGAATGTCGCCGGCCCGACCTTGCTCATTACGCCCGCGTCGCTGCTCGCGAACTGGAAAAGCGAACTCGCGCGTTTCGCTCCTGGCCTGCGCGTCGCCTTCGCGCATCCGTCCGAGACGCCCGCCGCCGAGTGGCGCGACGAGGCCGCGGCGCAGACGTTTACGGACGGGAAGGATGTGATTGTCACCACTTACGGCAACGTGACGCGGCTCGACTGGCTGGCCGCGCGCGACTGGCGGCTGATCGTCATCGACGAGGCGCAGGCGATCAAAAATCCCGGCGCCAAGCAGACCCGCGCGCTCAAGCGCCTGCGCGCCCGCGCCCGCATCGCGTTGAGCGGCACGCCGGTCGAGAACCGCCTCGGCGATCTCTGGTCGCTCTACGATTTTCTCAACCCCGGCCTGCTCGGTTCCGCCCCCGAGTTCTCGCGCTACGTGAAGGCCATCCAGACGGCGGAGCGCCCGGACTTCGCGCCGCTGCGCCAGCTCGTGCGCCCGTATCTGCTGCGCCGCCTGAAGACCGACCGCAGCATCATTTCCGACCTGCCCGACAAGACCGAGCTGACCGCCTTCTGCGCGCTGAGCAAAAAACAGGCGGCGCTCTACGAGAAAGGCGTGGGCGAACTCGCGGAGAAACTCGACGAGGCCGAACAGGGCATCCAGCGGCGCGGCCTCGTGCTGGCCTTCCTCATGCGCTTCAAACAGATCTGCAATCACCCCAGCCAGTGGCTCGGCGACGCAGCTTACGGCGCGGAAGACAGCGGGAAATTCCAACGCCTCGCCGAACTCAGCGAGGAGATCGCGTCGCGGCAGGAGAAACTCCTCGTCTTCACCCAGTTTCGCGAAATGACCGAGCCGCTCGCCGCCCATCTGCGCGAAGTCTTCGGCCGCCCCGGCCTGATTCTGCACGGCTCGACACCGGTGAAGGAGCGGCAGAATCTTGTGAGTGAGTTTCAGCGTGACGACGGCCCGCCGTTCTTCGTGCTTTCGCTCAAGGCGGGCGGCACCGGCCTCACGCTCACGGCGGCCAGCCATGTGATCCACTACGACCGCTGGTGGAATCCCGCCGTGGAAAATCAGGCCACCGACCGCGCCTTCCGCATCGGCCAGAAGAAGAACGTGCTGGTCCACAAGTTCGTCTGTCGCGGCACCATCGAGGAGCGCATCGACGCCCTCATCACCGAGAAGAAACAACTCGCCGAGTCCGTGCTCGGTGCGGAAGGGGGCGCGGAATCATTGCTCACCGAAATGTCCAACGACGAACTGCTGCGCTTCGTGGCGCTGGATTTGAAGGCCTCGGCGGGCGATTGAGCCGGCAGCAGCGAGTGGCCCGAACACTGAAAATGAAACCAGGACGGACGAGGCTGAAACCACGGTGACCGCCGCCGCAATTAAGCACGCGCTGCCTTTGGAATCGGGATGGCGACGTCTCGTCGCGACCGCCTGGCAGGCACAAGCTGTCGCTTCCCGGGGATCTGGAGATTGAACTACCAGAGCCGTGCGCAGCGCCGCCCGGGGTTGGATTGTCACAGGCAACCCAGCCATGAAAGGGGACGTTGTGCCAAAAGTGAATCTGCTGAAAAACCCCCGCCCCGCTATCCAGAATCGATGGTGGCATGTTTGCCCGCGTCTGCGCAGCCGCGGATCAGGACGACCGCTGGGACACGATGAAAACAGAGCGGCGAAACCGCGACCGACGTAGCGCAGACAGGCAGCCTGCTGCGTCGCCGGCTGGGAGTCGGCAGGGCGGCGCCTGGTCTGGCGTTCGCGAAATATGCGGGGCGTCCGCGGGTTGCCCATGTGCGACGCAGCACGCTATCGGCTTGCGGCAACGGGGAGCACCGCGGACAGGGACCACCCGCGCGCCGCGAGGGTTTCAGAGCGCGGGCGATTCCCGTCCACGGCGCGCACGCAGGAGGCGGCGAATTTGTCAGGCGGCTTGCTGCCTGGGTTTTTTGGAGACGCAGTCAGGAAGGAGTCCCGGGCGCGATGGTTTATTCTTGCTGGGCAGTGTCGCGGGCGCGGGCTAGCGTCGCGCGCATGAGCGATTGGGTAAGAAGAGCGGACGGGACGGCGGTGGAAGTGGGAGCCTCGTTTTCGATTGGGCGGGGGCTGCAAAATAATCTGGTGATTGAAGACCCGAGCGTGTCGCGCCGCCATGCGATGATCAACCGCGACGGCGCGGGCGTGCTGTGGCTCGTCGATCTCGGCAGCAGCAACGGGGTGTTGCACAACGGGCTGCGGATCAAGCAGCCGGCCCAGCTTCGGCAGGGCGACCAGATCGAGGTGTGCGGCCATCAGTTTGATTTCATTCAGGGCGACCGGCCCGAGGCGGTGCCCGCCGCGCCGGACGAGGCGGCGTTCGCGACCTTGTCGGCGGTCAAGACGGTGCCGACCTGGCTGCTGGTGGCGGATGTGGCGAACTCGACGCACCTGAACAACACGCTCCCGCCCGAGCGCGTGGCCGCCGCCATCGGTGAGTGGTTCCGGAGCTGTCAGACGCTGCTGCGCAAACACACGGCCGAGGTGAACAAGCATCTGGGCGATGGCTTTCTCGCGTTCTGGCCGTCGCCGACGGTGTTGCCGGCGCAGGTGCTGGCGGCCATCCGCGAGCTGAAGAGTTTTCAACAAACCTCGCCAGTGGGCTTTCGCTTCGTGGTTCATCACGGACGCGTGATGGTGGACAGCGCGGTCTCGCGCGGCGAAGACAGCCTGCTCGGGCCGGAGGTGAACTTCATTTTCCGCATGGAGAAACTCGCCGGCGCGCTCGGCACGCCGTGTCTCCTCAGCGCGGTCGCGGCACAGCAGCTCCCGGTGCCAGGGGAGTTGGTGTCAAAAGGCCGGCATCCGCTGGCGGGATTCGAGGGGGACTTTGAAATGTTCGTGGTGTGAGCGAACGCGCGGTCCCGCTGATGTATTCCCGCAGATTCAGGGAGTCCGCAGATTTCTTTTTTCCATCTGTGGTCGCCCTGAATCTGCGGGAAATCCTCGGCGGGTTCGGCTCCCCGTTGTTTGTGGTGTGAGCGAACGGACGAACCCGGTGATGTATTCCCGCAGATTCAGGGAGTCCGCAGATCTTCACCTTTCCCATCCGTGTTCATCCGCGTTTATCCGTGGTTAAAAATGCCGTTCATAGTTCCATCCTTTTCCTCGTGAACGATCCGGCCTCCATCCACGGGCGCGGTGCGGCGGCGAATCCGGTCAACCGCTTCGAGCAGATCCAGCTCGAGCGCGCGGACGACTGGGATCCCGCGCAAGACCCCGACCCGAAGACGCGCTTCTACCGCGACCACAGCGCCACGCTCATCAACTACAACGACAGTCCCGATGTGGGTTTCACCGCCAGCCTGAATCCCTACCGCGGCTGCGAGCACGGTTGCATCTATTGCTACGCGCGACCGACGCACGAATACCTTGGCTTCTCCGCCGGCCTCGATTTCGAGAGTCGCATCATGGTCAAGGAAAACGCCCCCGAGCTGCTGCGTCGCGAATTGTCCGCGCCGCGCTGGCAGCCGACCGTGCTCGCGATGAGCGGCGTGACCGATTGCTACCAACCGGCGGAGCGCCGCTTCCAGCTCACGCGCCGCTGTCTCGCGGTGCTCGCCGAATTTCGCAATCCCGTCGCCATCATCACCAAGAACCATCTCGTCACGCGCGACGTGGACCTGCTCGGCGAACTCGCGCGCCACCACGCAGCCGCCGTCTTCGTCTCCGTCACCACGCTCGACCCGACACTCACGCCGCGGCTGGAGCCGCGCAGCGCGCTCCCCGCGCACCGGCTCGCGGCCATCCGCCGGCTGCGCGACGCGGGCGTGCCGGTGGGCGTGCTGGTCGCGCCGGTGATTCCCGCGCTCACCGATCACGAACTGCCGGGCATCATCGCGGCGGC
>BJHT01000134.1 GCA_014193395.1 Verrucomicrobiota bacterium | reverse complement strand
CGAAAACACCGTGACGCCCGCCTCGGTCAGCAGCCGCGACAACGCCGGCCCCGCCTGCACCATCTCGCGCGTCCCCACCACCAGCGCCGCGCCCGCGTGAAACGCCAGCCACACCTCCTCGACCGACGCATCGAACGCGATCGAGAAGCCCTGATACACGCGGTCCTCCGGCCGCACCTGAAACAGCCGCCCCTCGGCCCGCACCAGATTGCACGCGCTGCGATGCTCGATCTGCACGCCCTTCGGCCGGCCCGTCGTGCCCGACGTGTAGATCACATAGCACAAATCCTCCGGCGCAGCCCCGTCCGCCGGTCCGAGTCGCGTGTCCGGCTCCGCGAAAATCGCCGCCTGCCGCGCCTCCAACGCCACAACCACGCCCGCGAACCCCGCGCATTTTTCCGCCAGCGCCGCCGTCGTCACCACCGCGCGCGCCCCGCAATCCGCGAGAATGAAACCGATGCGATCCGCCGGATAATCCGGGTCCAGCGGCACATACGCGGCGCCCGCCTTCAACACCGCCAGCAGCGCGACATACACATCCTCGGACCGCGGCAACAAAAACGCGACGCACCCGCCGCGCCCCGCGCCCAGCCGACGCAGATGCCGCGCGAGCTGATTCGCCTTCTGCTCCAGCTCGCCATACGTCATCCGCTCGTCGCCGCACATCAGCGCGATCTCGCCCGGAAACAAATCCGCCGTCGCCTCGAACAGCTCATGCAACCGCTCGCGCCGCGCCAGCGTGGGATCAAACGGCGGCCCCGCAAACTCCGACAAAATCCGCCGCCGCTCCTCCGCCGTGAGCGTCGGCGCAAGCCCGCCCGCCGCACGGGGAGTTGAAGCGGGAGCTGGAATTAAGTCGGACACAACGATGGCTTCGAGCGTGAAAAAAAGCGCGCGGACGCCCCTACCGGAGCATCCGCGAGACCCCGTCAATGCTGCGGTCGCGCGATTTCTTTTTCATCATGGAAAGCTGCCGGACACGCTGAACCCCGCCCCGCCCCGCTGCGAGCAGGAACCGCACACCGCCCAGGAGTGCGGCCGTCCCCGGCCGCAGCGTCGTCCGCCCGCACGCGCGCCGAAAGAATTTTCCCACGCCTCCCGACGCTCCACCCCGCTGCGCCCGAGCACGGGCGCACTCCGCCACACCCCGGAGCGCGGCCGTCCCCGGCCACAGCAACGTCCGCCCGCGCGAGGGCTGCTGAAATTATTCCACGCCTTCCGGCCCTCCACCCCGCTGCGCCCGAGGACGGGCGCACTCCGCCACGCCCCCCGGAGTGCGGCCGTCCCCGGCCGCAGCGACGTCCGCCCGCAAGAGAGCCACTCGAATTTACCCGCGCCTCCCTGCGGTGTTCCGGTTTCGCCTCCGCAACCGTCCGGCGGCGAAAGCGAAGGCCGAAAGTGAAGGCAGATCAGAACACTGCAGAGATAGAGAAAAGGTGCTGGGGACCAGGGACGGGATACCCAGCCCGCAGCCTCCAAACCGGCCATCGGATTCGATTCATTCCCCAACTTCGGGATGCCGCAGACCCATCGGCACAAAGATTAAAGAACTTGCCGCACGCACTCGTCGCAGTGCTTGATGCGCCCGTTCATACCCGTTACCAATCGGCCCGCACACCTATGACACTTATGAAAAAACCTCTCCTGTCCTGCATTCCTTGCGGTGGCCTGATCGCCACCGCCGCCGCCCTGCTGCTCGCCGGCAGCGCCCTGGCGGAAGTTCAACCGCCGCCGGGTTTCAAGGCCCTGTTCAATGGCAAAGACCTGTCCGGCTGGCGCGGCGGCACCACCTTTGACCATCGCAAACTGCTCGCCATGCCCGACGACAAACGCGCCGAGCAGATCAAAAAATGGACTGCCCCCGACCAGAAAGGCTCGATGCTGGAAGTCAACCCCAAGACCGGTAAAGCCCACTGGTACATCGAGGGCGACGAGTTGGTGAACGACGGCCACGGCATGTACGCCACCACCGAGAAGGACTACGGCGACTTCGAATTGCTCGTCGAATACAAGACCGTCCCGCTGGCCGACAGCGGCATCTATTTGCGCGGCGTGCCGCAGGTCCAGATCTGGGATTACACCGAGAAGGCCAAGTTCAAGCTCGGTGCCGACAAAGGTTCCGGCGGTCTCTGGAACAACAGTCCCGGCGCACCCGGCAAAGACCCGCTCGTCCTCGCCGACAAACCCTTCGGCGAATGGAACGCCTTCCGCATCAAAATGGTCGGCGACAAGGTCACCATCCATCTCAACGGCAAGCTCGTCGTGGACAACGCCAAACTCGAAAACTACTACGACCGCAAAGTCAGCGTGCCGGAGAAAGGCCCCATCCAGCTCCAGACCCATGGCGGCGAAATCCGCTGGCGCAATATTTTCATCAAGGAACTGAACTAGCTGGTCCCGTTCCCACACCTGTCATCCAACTCAACCAACCTCCATGAAACTTACCTTCACTCGCAGTCTCGCCGTACTCGCCGCAGCCCTCACCCTCTCCGCCTTCTCCGCCGCCGCTGCGGACGAAGAGGGCTTTGTATCCATCTTCAACGGCAAGGACCTCACCGGCTGGGCCGGCCCCGTGGACCAATATGAAGTCAAAGACGGCGCGATTGCCTGCAAGCCCGCCAAGGGTGGCACGCTCTATACCAAAGACGAGTATGCCGACTACATTGTCCGCCTCGAGATCAAGCTGCCGCCCGGCGGCAACAACGGCCTCGCCATTCGTTATCCCGGCAAAGGCGACACCGCCTATGTCGGTATGTGCGAGCTTCAGGTGCTGGATGACTCGAGTCCCAAGTATGCCAAGCTCGATCCGCGCCAATATCACGGTTCGGCCTACGGCATGGTCGCCGCCAAACGCGGGCATCAGAAGCCCGTCGGTGAATGGAACGAACAGGAAGTCACCATCAAAGGCTCAACCATCAAGGTCGTGCTCAATGGCACCGTCATTCTCGACACGGACCTGAGCAAGGTGGATCCCGCCACTTACATGGGCAAATCCAAGCACCCCGGCGTCACCCGCACCACCGGCTACTTCGGTTTCGCCGGCCACGGCGATGCCGTCCAGTTCCGTAACATCCGGATCAAGAAGCTGTAAGATCGCCCTCCCGCAAGCTGGAGCGGCACGGAATGACAATGCCCCTTGGCCGTCGCGACCGCGATGCCAGGGGGCGATTTCTTTTCCTGACCTATTCTGGGTGATCGACCTCGGTGGAAGGCTATTGAAACCGAGCAGCCACAGGTAAAGCCGGGATTGGCAATCACTCAGGCCGCCTGATGGAGAACCACTAACCAGCACTAACCGGCACTAATAGGAACCAATCAACGGAATATTGCGAGAGTGAAGTCAGCCCTTTCTTCTTATTAGTGCCAGTTAGTGCAGGTTAGTGGTTTTACAGGTTCGCAGTCCGGAAACTGTCGAATCCAGAGTTACCCGTGGTTTCCCTGTCACCCTCAAATTCACCACACCCCGTTGGCCGGGTCGTAAGGTTGCGCTGCGGGCCAGGTATCGTAACCCGTGGGGAACCGGTAAAACTCCACATGCCCGTCGCCAAAGAAGCTGACCACGCGGCGTTCGCCGACATAGTTGTGCCACCAAGTCTTTTGCGCCAGAACGCTGCGGTCCTTGTGCCAGATGTAATCGCCAAAAACAAATTTCGTGGCCGGGGCACCGTTGAAATCGGACTCCCGGCTCGTCGCGGCGATGGTCGTTCCCGTCACATGCCGGACTTGAAACCGGTCCGTGTTCCACTGCACGGAATAGCTGCTGCCATAGCCGAAGAAACAATTGGCCACATTCCATACATCGTCGCCCCCGTCGGACGGACAGCGGAACACGTTGGTGCCGCCGACGTAGGGATTGAGCAGGCGGTTGGTCCCCGGGGTCATGCCCATCCCGGCGTTATTGGTGCCCGTCTGGCCGCCCCAGTCATTCCACGCGGCGTGAACCGGATAAGCGTCATCGTAGTCACTCACATACACCTTGAACGACAGCCCGATCTGCCGGGCATTGCTCAGGCACTGCGCCTTCTTCGACTTCTCCTTCGCCTTGCCCAGTGCCGGCAGCAACATGCCGGCTAGAATGCCGATGATCGCGATGACCACCAAAAGTTCGATGAGGGTGAACGCCGAGCGCGCCGCGACCGGGTTAAAGGTTTTCATAAACCTGGGTGGCAGTTTTGTAACTTGTCCCCGACCACCACCACCGCATCACCAGCGACCTTGCTCAGCACGGTCCGGCGGGGTTGCCATTGGGGATTTATTGATTGCATCATCGCACCTCATGGCCGGGAGTCACGGATTTTCAAGACACGAGGAATGGCACGGTCGCCGCCGTGCCGCCGGTGTCACCTGCTCCGAGTACCGCTCACCACAGCGTCTTTCCGCCATCCAGCACCACCACGCTCCCCGTCATGAAACTGCTCGCCTCGCTGGCCAGATACAGCGCCAGCGCGCCGATCTCGCGCGGCTCGCCCCAGCGTCCCATCGGGATTGCCGCCCGCACCTCGCCCTCGAACTCCGGCCGCTCGCGGATCCACCGCCGGTTCGCATCCGTCAGGAACGGCCCCGGCGCGATGCCATTCACCGTCACGCCCTGCGCCGCCCAGTCCGCCGCCACGGCCTTGGTGAACATCACCAGCGCCGCCTTTGCCGTTTCATACGACCGCCCGCGCATCGTCTTCCCCGGCCAGAACGCGTTGATCGACGCAATGTTGATCACCCGTCCCCAGCGCCGCGGCAGCATCGCGCCACCGATCATCTTCGTGCAGACAAAAGCCTGCGTGAGATTCAAATCCACGATCCGCTGCCAGTCCGCCAGCGCCAGTTCCTCCGTGGGAATGTTGATCCGCCGCCCCCCGACGTTGTTGATCAAAATGTCGATCGCCGGATACGCCGCCAGCACCCGCCGGCAAAATTCCTCCGCCGCCTCCGGCATTCCCAAATCCGCCTGCACGCTCTCGACCTGCACTCCACCCGCACGCAACTCCGTCACCGCCGCCGCCAGATGCGCCGGATCACTCCCCGCGATCACCACTTCCGCCCCCGCCTCGCCCAGCGCCCGCGCCATTTCCAAGCCCAGCCCGCGGCTCCCACCCGTGATCAACGCCCGCCGTCCCGTGAGTTTGAATTGGTCGAGAATCGGCATGGTGCTTGTGGGTTGAACGAGCTTTCCCTTCTTTGTTATCGAGTCCGAAGTTTGCGCCGGAAATGGGGAAGCGAGCGACGCAGCGCATACTCTGGAGTGCGGGGACTTGTCACCGCTTTCCCAAGGCGACTTGTCGCCGTTGAACTGCGAGAAGCGTGAATTTGCAAAGGAGCGTCCCCCGCTCGCGCCAGCGCAGACGTGCTCTCCCATCCGTACGCGCACAGTGCATCGACGGCGACAAGTCGCCTGCGCCAAAGCGGTGACAAGTCACCGCACTCCAAACCGCGAAGCCATGCCTTTTCCCTCCCCCATCGGTGTTCAACCGTGTCCATCCGTGGTTAAAAAATCACCCCGTCCCTCGCTCAATCCAGCAGCCGCTCGCCGCCGGTGTACTTTTTCACCGCGTCCCGATCCAGCGTCAGTCCCAGCCCCGGCTTCGTCGGGATCGCCAGCATCCCGTCCGCATCCAGCTTCCAGCCGCCCGCCGTGATTTCATCAATGAACGGCGACCCCGTGAGATACTCGACCAGCTCCGTCCCCGGAAACGCCGACGCCAGGTGCAAATCCGCCGCCAGCCCCACCGCCGTGTTCCACCCGTGCGGAATAAACCGCACCCCGTGCTCCTGCGCCATCCACGCGATGCGCCGCTCCTCGCTGATGCCCCCGCACTTCGTCACGTCCGGCTGGATGATGTCGAACGCCCTCGCCTCCAGCCACGGCTGAAACCCCTGCCGCCGCGTCAGCACCTCGCCCCCCGCAATCGGCACCGGCGAATGCTCGCGCAGCTTCACAAAATCCTCGAGCGCATCCGGCACCAGCGCCTCCTCGAACCAATGCACGTCATACTCCGCCAGCATCTTCGCCGTGTTCAGCGCCCACTTGTAGCCATTGCACCAATGCGCGTCGCTCCCGCCCGCATCCACCATCAGCTTGTTCTCCGGTCCCACCGCCTCGCGTGCCGCCGCCACAATCGCCCGGTCCACCGCCGCGCTGCGCCGCCCGAACGGCCCCCAGCCGATCTTGAACGCGCGAAACCCCTGCGCCTTCACGCGCAACAAATGATCACGCAACTTCGCCGGCTCATCCATCAACAGCGACGCGTACGGCTGCACCCGCTCGCGATAACGCCCGCCCAGCAACCGCCCCACCGGCTGCCCCGTCGCCTGCCCGAGCAAATCCCACAGCGCGATGTCGATCCCGCTGATCGCGTGCGTGATCGATCCGCCGCGCCCGAGCCAGAACATGTTTTGATGCAACTTCTCGCTCACACGCTCCGGCTCCAGCGCATTTTCGCCGCGATACAACGGCTCGAGCACCGCCAGCGCCGCCCGCACCAGCGCGTCATTGGTGAACACGCTCCCCAGTCCCACCGCGCCCTCGTCCGTATGCACGGCCACCAGCGTGTGAACACAATCCTCCGGCCGCAGTTCATTGCTCCAACCGCCCTCGGGTGTCGCGCCGCGCAGGCCAGCGCAGCGTATTTCGCGAATCTTCATAATGTGGTGAGCAAAGCGATTTGGGTGATCTCAAATGTGAATGGTTGCCAAACAATCAATAATCGGCTGCGAAAATCCTTTGGCCCGTCGGCCTCCTTGGGGTGCTGGTCGTGCAATGCGCATATCGCGTTTCTCTCGTTTCCGCCAATTCTAGGGCAGTCGTACCGCCCGATAAAATCTTCGGTTTTGATTGGTGAGAGTTGTATCCGAGAAGAACACGGCGTTTGACAGGCTTTCCAAGCTTCCCAGAGAGATCCAATCGACCAGGTTCGTGGAAAACTCGACGCGATAGCTGCCACTGTTGGTTGTGCCCAAGGCCATTTCAAACCGCTTGCTCGCTGTTCCGACGAGCGTTCCGGTCCCGAGCGGCGGCCGAATACCGATGCGGAGCGGGCTGGAAGTCGAGGCTGCTCCGCGGTCATCGTAGGCACGAAGGTGATAACGGTGGAACCCTGCGCGAAAGTTGCTTGCGGAGATCGAAGTGAATGGCGCATTCGTTCGGGTAAACAGAAGCCGACTCCCTTCATATAACTCGACCTTGGCGATGCTCCCGTCTGGATCAGTGGCGTTGTAGGTAATGGAGAAATTGGCCGGAGAAGTGTAGATGCTGCCGTCGGCGGGACCGGTGAATGAGATGCTGGGTGGGTTGTTGGTGGCAACATAGGTCCCGCGGCGGTAGGTGATGGCAACGGGTGAGTTGGATACCCAACGTCCCCGGCTGCCCGACGGTGCCAGCTTGTCAGCGGTAAGTGGCTGGCGATAAACTGAGACTCCGCTCGGAACGCTGTTATCCGCGTCTGCGTAAAGGATGGCGTTGTCGTCACCGGTGAAGCTGGGGTGCCCAACTCTGCCAAACGCTGTGCCGACGATGCCGGTAAATCCCGTCGCCAGATCAGACACAAATATGTACGAATTGGTTTGAAGCAGGGCATCAAACACAACAAATCGACTACTGGTCCGACTGAAAGCCGGATTCCCCATGTCCAATCCGGCAAGCGGAGGCATGAGCGTGTGGATTTCGTAGGAAGTCATGTCCAAGGTGTAAAGTCCCCAAGCCCTGAATGAACTCCCATCCGGCTCAGTTCCCTCCGAAAGCGCGCCGAAGACAAGCGTTCTCTCATCAGGTGAGAAGGTCATGCTCCCGGAGTAACTGATGTTGCTAATCGGATCGTCGTCGAAGACAGGCGTTTTCAAATCCACAATGAGCGTGTTGCTCCGAACCAAGTCGAAGATGGCCAACTGGCTGGTGGGCACCCCATTGCTGCTGAGAAGAGAGATCGCAGCGTAACTGGCGTTTGGAGAAAACGCCTGAGCTTGCACCAAGCCCGAAGCCGTGTAAGTAGGCGGGCCGTTGGTGATGTTCAAAAGCGCCAGCGAATTGCTTTTAGTCACGAAAGCCACCCGCGTGCCGCCCCCGGTGACCGAGGGTCGCGTTACTTTTGCGAGAGTGGCGAGGCGTGCGCCGCTGGCGGTATCGCCCAGTGCTGCTTCGTAACGCCCGAGCGAGTAGTCGAAAGTGCTTGAGTCGTAGTAGAGCCACAACGTGGATTCGGGTGCGAATACGGCTGGCAGATTCGTGGGTGAATGCGGCACGCTCACAGGTGCTGCATACAACTCAATGGCGTCGAAGCCTTCAGCGACCTTTACTGCTTGTCTTGACCCAACCCCAAATAGATCCTCTGCCGACGCAATTGCCCCGACACGAGCGTCAATAAACTGGGATTGCGGCAGGCATTTCGTGGTCAAAGTCCGGTAGAAAATCTGTTCCGAGTCCGAGATACCAATCCCTCCGCCGAGTCCCGCTGCAATTAAGTAGTAGGCACGGTTGATTATGCTGCTGTTGATATGAACGCCTCCTCCGTCCCCCGCTTCGGTTAACGGCAGAGGAACAAATTCTGACATTTTCTTCGGATACGTAATCCGATCTACCCTTAAGATTGCTGGCGGATTGCTCAGGTTGCGAACGATTCGGTTAAGAACAGTGCCGAGCAGCCAGTCTGGGGAGCCACCATTAGAGCGGCTCTCAATCATCTCCCCAAAGATGTCGGCAAACGACTCATTCAATGCACCTGACTGTCCTGTGTATTCCAAGACACCTTTTGTTCCGACGCTATTTGCAACGCCATGAGTTAACTCGTGCCCGATAACGTCCAGCGAAGCGGCATACCGGTCGTCCATGAAATGGAAAAACATTTGCCGAAACCCAGGGTGCCAAAAGGCGTTGCCCTTGCCTCCGATTCTGACTGTAGCGATGATGCTGCTTCCCTTACCATCAAAGGAATTTCGCGAATGGGTGGCCATGAAATAGTCGTAAGCTTCTGAAAAGTTGAACGCCGCACTAACCGCATCTGCATTTGTCCAGCCGCTAGGCGAGGTGTTGGTGACCAAGTATCTGTTCACCAACCGATTGCTCACGATGATCTGTTCCTTTGTCGCGCCTCTTGCGTCCAGAATCATTATGAAGCCGTTGAGAGGGCTGGCTGTGAACATCGGCTTGCTTCTGTCTATCATGTAATACTTGCCGTCGCTCAGGTCCACGTTCAGCGGGCGTGACACGCCCAGCAAATCTACTCCGGAACCCGCCACGTTCACGCACATGCACATGTTTACCGCCATGAGGTTAGTGCCGTGCTGCGCGTCCACCACCACCTGCCAGTGCTGGCTCAGCCCAATGGAGAGTTCGAGCTTCCAGGCCAGCTTCGCCGCTTGGTCAAGCGGGGCGTAAATCAGCAGCTTGGGGTCAGTCGTTGCGCCACTCATCCCGCCCGGAACGCTGGCACGGGCGCGGTGCGTCGCCTGTTCGGCGGTGACGCGCGGTGTCATGTCCAAGCCTTGGGGCGTGGGAACGGTGGTGGTGTGAACCAGGTCAATCGCGCCGGTCGCATCGGATTGAACACCGATTTCCCCCGGCCATACTTCGAGACCCCGGTAGAACTGCGAGAAGCGGAGGACGGTGCGGCCGAGCTTGTCCGTTTCGCGATGGTTAAGACGCAATTCATCGTCCGGTTGGGTCAGGAGGAAGACATCGCGGTTCGCTTGGAGAAAGCGTTTCGCCATGAGTTCGTCTCCGTTCGGCTGCCCCACTAGCGCGGGGTCTGGCTCGGCGAGCGGGTGGCCCTTGAGCTGAACTGGGACATGGGATTCGGGACGCAGATAGGCTTGGAGAGTTCCGCCTGACGTGGCCTGTAGCCGTTGCAAAGTGGCGACCTGGCCCGATAGGGGTTGCTCGGCCGTGTAAAGCTTACGGCCGGGCGGATTCGCAGGCGGGTTGTTCGCAGCGCGGAACCGGCCGCTGGCGGCGATGAGTTCCTTGATGGTTTGGTTCGTGACGACGCTAAACGGCAGCACGACGGCTTGGAGATTCGCCGAGGGTGCATTGCTTGATCGGTAGCCCTGCATACTTCGAAGCTGCGGCGGTAAACCTTCTGCTGGGGTCCGCCGAGATTTCGATAACACCGCGAGGAAGCAGAGGGTGAACCCACATGCAACCGCCAACATTATTCGCACCCTCCTCGTCATAATTGCCCTTTGGATTTTGCATTTGGGCCAATTACTTGTGTCGCGCTTGGGCCCAAATCACTTCGCGATTCCGCTTCGCCACGAGAAAACAGTTTCACAACCGGCGTAAACTTCACCTCCGCGTCGAGCGGAAAAATCGGCCGCGCACATTTCGTGTGGCCCAGGCTCCGCAGGTTCGCGCTCGTCGAGCCGGGCGCGTCCACATCCACATACCGCGCCGCCCAGGCCTTGAACATCTGCGGCTCGCAGTGCGGCGACTTCACCACCACCGCACCGAAATGTTTCGGGTCGCAGCCGTGCGCGAGGAACAACGCCCGGTCATACAAACTCACCGCACGGCTCGTTAGGATGAGCGTGAACCCGCCGCTCTGCACCACCGCCGTCCGCCCCGCCTGCCACAGCTCGCGCGTCGTCTCGCTGTGAAACCAGCCGTCCGACAACATCCGCACGCGCCCCTCGATCATCAACGGTGTGAAACGCCCGCGATCCAGTGCGCCGCCGACCGTTGTCTTCACCGCGTTCCCGACGCCCGCCGCAAACGCCGCCGCCACTGCGCCCGGATCGACGATCGGAATCAGCGCGGTCCCCGCATACCCCGCGTCGAGCAGCGCACGCAAAATCGCATTGCTGTCGCCCGACGCGCCGGAACTCGTCGCATCCGCCGCATCCACCAGCACCACCATGCCAGCCGTGTTTTCCGTCGCGATCCGCGCCGCGTCGGCGAGACTCGTCAGCGGCACCTGCATTTTCGCGTGATGCTCCCAGAAGAGATTCGCAATCCGCACCGCCTCGCGCTCCGCCCGCGCCGGGTCGTTGTCCGTCACCACGAAACTGTTCGAGGCCAGCGCCGGCACGTCGGTGAACGGATTCCCCCACATCATCGCCGCCGACAGCCCGCCCGCGCTCGCCTCGATGGCCTTCGCCGCGTTCACCGCGTGCCGGATCGAGCCGGTCTCCGTGATGAGTTCATCCCCGCGCACCAGCGCCGGCACCGTCACCTTCGCCGTCACCGGCCGCACCTCGCCCGCCACGATGCGCAACAGCAGCCGCGCCGCCCGCGCGCCCGTCCCGAAAAAATCCACATGCGGATACGTATGAAACGCCACCGCCGCATCGCTGTGCTCCAGCATCCGGTCCGTGAGAATCCCGTGCAGATCGAGCGAGATCACAATCGGCACCCGCTCCCCCAGAATCTTCCGCAACTCCGCCAGCAGATACCCCTCCGGATCGCCCTCGCTCTCCGTCGCCATCGCGCCGTGCAGCGAAAAATAAACCCCGTCCACCGCCGGTGCCGCCTGCACACTCGCCAGCAACTCGCGCGCAATCCGCGCAAACGCCCCATCCGCCAGCGTCCCGCCCGACGTGATGAAATGCGCGCTATACGTCGGCACCAGTTCCACGCCCGCCGTCGCATCAAACACACTCAACGCCCCGGCCACCTCGCTGCGCACCGTGCGATGATAGTCGAGAATCTCCGCGCCCCGGCGGATCGTGAAATCCTCGTACCCGCTCAACACCGGGTTGAACGTGGACACTTCCTGTTTGCACTCGGCGATTAAGATGCGCGGCATGGTGGATTTCACGCGACGCTACCCGCCCGCCCGCGCCCGCCGCAAGCAGCTTGAGGACTGATCCGGGTAGAATCGCGCTGCATAGCTGGGCAGCCGCGCCGCCCTGTGTGCGCGCGGTGACAACTAGCGGCGGGGAGAACCGAAGGCGTCCCTGAACCTCGCGCCAGCGTTTGGACTGCTCCGGCCCCAGCCGGAGCCTTTCCCCTCCGTCCACCCGACAGCGCCGGCTGCTGCCGGCGCACTCCAGACGCTTCGCGACTGCGGACGCGGTGGTGCGACGCGGAAGCACCGAAGACAGCTCGCGCACCCTATCGCCGAGGCGTCCCCGAACCTCGCGCCAGCGTTTGGACTGCTCCGGCCCCAGCCGGAGCTTTTCCCCTCCGTCCACCCGACAGCGCCGGCTGCTGCCGGCGCCCTCCAGACGCTTCGCGACTTCGGACGCGGTGGTGCGAAGCGGAAGCGCACAAGACACCGCGCACACCCTATCACCAAGGCGTGCGGAACCGCGCGCCAGCGTGTGGAGTGCTCCGGCTCCAGCCGGAGCTTTTCCCTCCGCCGTCCGACAGCGCCGGCTGCGGCCGGCGCACTCCAGACGCTTCGCGACTTTCCAAGCGTCCGCGTTTACCGCACTTTTTTTCAGCCATGCACTCCAGCGAAAATAATCCGCTGCTCCCGTCCGCGGCGTCCAGCTTTGCCCTGCGTCCCGTCCCCACGATTGACCTCAAGTCACAGCTGCCGCCCAAGGACTGGCCGCATGCACCGGTGCATCGGCTGGCGGATTGCGGTGTTTATTTCCTCACCGCTGGCACGCTCCACAAGCGGCTCCTCTTCGACACCGATGCCAAGCGCGACCTGCTCGAACGGCTGCTCCTGTGTTACGCCAAGCAGTTCGGCTGGCAGCTCGAAGCGTGGGCGGTGTTTGCCAACCACTACCATTTCGTCGCACGCGGCCACCCGAACTCGGCGAACCTGCGCGTGTTCATCGCCAAGCTGCATTCGGAATCCGCCCGGCAACTCAACTCGCTCGACGACACCGAAGGCCGCGAGGTGTGGCACAACTTCCGCGACACGAAGCTGACCTATCAGCACGCCTACCTCGCGCGGCTGAATTACGTGCATCAGAACGCGGTGAAGCACCGGCTGGTGCCGGTGGCCAGCCAGTATCCGTGGTGTTCCGCGGCGTGGTTCGAGCGCACCGCGTCGGCCGCGCAGGTGAAAACCATCTACGGCTTCAAGACCGACCGCGTGAAGGTGGAGGATGACTATTGAAACGGGGTGCTGCGAATGACCGGCGAAACTCGCCACGCGTTTGGAGTGTGGCGCCATGAGTCGTCGCTCTTGGCTGGCCGACAGCGCTGGCTCCGGCCAGCGCCCTCCATACGCTTCGCGACGGCCCAACGCTTAAATGCAATGCGCCGCGTACGTGTCAGTGCGAGCGCTCCTTTGCCAAGGCCTGTGGAGCCGCGCGCCAGCGTTTGGAGTGCTCCGGCTCCAGCCGGAGCTTTTCGTTCCACCGCGCACCGCGCCACACGTCCCTACCCGGCCGGGTCCGGGCTGCGCCGTTTCCAGATGTAGCGGAACATCAGCACGCGCAGGGCGGCGGTGAGGGGGATGGCGAGGATGCCGCCGAGGATGCCGCCGAACAGCGTCGTGCCGGTCATCACGGCGAGGATGATGGCGAGAGGATGCAGCCCGACACGGTCACCGAGGATTTTCGGGGAGATGACGAGGCCCTCGAGGGTCTGCACGAGCGCGAAGACACCGAGCACGGCGGCGGGATGCCAGAGATCGCCATACTGCACAAACGCCAGCAGCAGTGCGGTGACGCAGGTGGTGATGGCCCCGAGAAAGGGAATCATGGTGAGCGCCGTGGCCATGAGGCCGAGGAGGAACGCGCCGTGGAGGCCGACGGCGAGGAAGCCAATGGTGTAGAGCACGCCGTCACACAGGGCGACGAGGAGCTGGCCGCGGAAAAATGCGATGAGATAGCCGTTGATCGAGGTGAGGACGAAGACGAGTTCGTCTTTGAAACTCGAGTCACGCACAGGCAGGTAGTCGGTCCATTGCGCCGAGATGCCGTGCTTTTCCATCAACAGGTAGAAGGCATAGACGGGGATCAGCGCGAGGCCGGCAAAGAGGCCGAAGAGCGAGGCGACGCGGGACATTTGGTCGAGCAGCCATTGGCCGACTTTGGGCAGGGCATCGCCGAGCCAGTTGGTGACGGAGGCCACGGTTTTGTCGTCGAGTTTCGGACGCCATTGTGCGTCGGGCGCGGGCGTGGCGACGGCGTTGGTGCCGGACGCGACGGGGGTGGCAGTGGAGTTGGTCGCGGCGGCGGTGCGGGCGGACGGCGCGGTGTTGCCGGCGGCGGGCGGGAGAAAGCGGCGGAGGATTTCGGGCGGGTTCTGAATCCAGCCTTCGACGCGGTGTTTCAAACGCACCGAGTATTCCGGAACTTTCGCGGCGAGCTCGCGCGTCTCGACGACGAGCTGCGGGACAAGGCTCGCCAGGACGGCGGTGACGAGACCAAACGCGGCGATGCTGACCAGCAGAATGGCCCGGGCGCGGGGCACTTTGCGCGCCTCGATCCAGTCCACCACCGGATCGAGCAGGTAGGACACGACTACGGCGATGGCGAGCGGCCAGAGGACCGGTGACAAAATGCCGAGCGCGCGGCCGAAGCCCCAGATAAGGACGACGAGCAAGGCAGTGACGGCGGCAACGGCGAGGGCGGTGAGGGCGAACCAGATGATCCGCGCCTGCCGTTGGGATGGCGGGGGGAAGTTCATCCCTGGCCGAGCTTGCGCGATTTGTCCGCGGCGGCGCGGACGGCGTTGATGAGCGCAGCGCGGACACCGCCCTTCTCGAGTTCGTGCAGGCCTTCGATAGTGGTGCCGCCGGGGCTGGTAACCATGTCTTTCAACGCGCCCGGATGCTGGCCGGTTTCGAGGACCATGCGAGCCGCACCGAGCAAGGTCTGCGCGGCGAGCCGCGTGGCGGCGTCGCGCGGCAGGCCGGCGGCGACGCCACCGTCGCTGAGGGCTTCGATCATCAGGAACGCGTACGCGGGGCCGCTGCCGCTGAGGCCGGTCACGGCGTCGAGCAGCGATTCCTTGAGCTGGAACGCGAGGCCGACCGCGCCGAAGAGGCGCTGGGCGAGCTGCGCGTCCGCAGGCGTGGCGGCCTTGCCGGGCGCGAACCCGGAGGCGGACGCGCCGACGAGCGCAGGCGTGTTGGGCATCACGCGGATGACGCGCGCGCCCTCGGGCAACGCGGCCTCCAGGCGCGCGAGCGGGATGCCGGCCGCGATGGAAATGAGGAGATGGCGCGGCTGAAAACCGGGGCGGATTTCCGCGAGCACGCCGGCGACCTGGTCGGGTTTGACGGCGAGGAACAGCACGTCCGACGCGGCGACGACCTCGAGGTTCGCGGCGGTGGCGCGCGCGCCGGTGTCGTGGGTGAAGTGCGTGCGCGCGCCTTCATAGACATCGCTGGCGCTGAGCTGGTCGGGGGTGAGGAGGCCGCCGTTGAGAAAGCCTTTGGCCAGCGCGTTGGCCATTTTCCCCGCGCCGAGGAAGCCGATGGTGAGAGTGGAATTTGCCACGCGCGGGTTGTAGCACCGCGTACGGGATGGGGGAAAGCTCAAAGCTCAAAGATTAAGGCTGCAGGGAAATTTCAAGCACCAGTGGCTGCCCGCATTCGTCGCCGAGCCTCGGTGTCCCGGCATTGGAAACACTTGGCCGTTGGTGCTTGGTCGTTGGCGCTTCCCTTGAGCTTTGAGCTTGGCTCTTTGAGCTTTTCCCCATTCGCCGCGCCCCCGGAGTGCGCCCGTCCTCGGGCGCAGCAGGGTGGCGCGCACGGTGATGCACGCTGGCCCACACCGCTCGTGCCGGCGGACGTCGCTGCGGCCGGGGACGGCCGCACTCCGCGGCCCCCGGAATGCGCCCGTCCTCGGGCGCAGCAAGGTGGAGCGCAGGGTGACGCACGCTGACCCACACCGCTCGTGCCGGCGGACGTCGCTGCGGCCGGGGACGGCCGCACTCCGCGGCCCCCGGAGTGCGCCCGTCCTCGGGCGCAGCAGGGTGGCGCGCAGGGTAACCCACGCTGACCCACACCGCTCGTGCCGGCGGAAGTCGCTGCGGCCGGGGACGGCCGCACTCCCCGGCCCCCGGAGTGCGCCCGTCCTCGGGCGCAGCAGGGTGGCGCGCACGGTGATGCACGCTGACCCACACCGCTCGTGCGGGCGGACGTCGCTGCGGCCGGGGACGGCCGCACTCCGCGGCCCCCGGAGTGCGCCCGTCCTCGGGCGCAGCAAGGTGGAGCGCAGGGTGACGCACGCTGACCCACACCGCTCGTGCCGGCGGACGTCGCTGCGGCCGGGACGGCCGCACTCCGCGGGCGCCGGAGTGCGCCCGTCCTCGGGCGCAGCAAGGTGGAGCGCAGGGTGACGCACGCTGACCCACACCGCTCGTGCCGGCGGAAGTCGCTGCGGCCGGGGACGGCCGCAGTCCCCGCGCCCCGGAGTGAGGCCGTCCTCGGGCGCAGC
>BJHT01000133.1 GCA_014193395.1 Verrucomicrobiota bacterium | reverse complement strand
ATTTCGTCACCACCTTCGACCAGCTCACTGGCGATCCGCTCGCGACGCTCGGCGGCACGACGGATCCCGCCGCCCACGCGGCCGGCACGCTGAACATTCCCACCGGCCACGGCCTGCTGCCGGGCCCCGCCGGTCACACCTTCGGCGGCGCGCTGCCGCTCAAGGTCATGCTCAATGGCGACTTGCAATTCACCGGCGCGACACCCGTGGCGGTGACCGGTCCCGCCAGCGACACCGCAGTGGTCAACGGCATTCCGGTGAAACGTTCCGGCCTCACGCTCGGCACGGCCGGCGCGAGCGCGGGCACGTTTGAAGTACAGTTCCCGCTCGGCATGAGCTACGCCGCGCAGGCCGGCACGCGGCGGCTGAAATCCAAGTGGCTGGCCAGCGGCGTAGCGCTGCCGTTGAACGCGGACCTCGTCGTGCAGCCGTGGGTGCTCACGAGTTCGCCACTGTATGTCGTCCTCGAACGGCTGCCGCTGGTGTTTCAGGTGCCGTCGATCACCGTGAATTTTCAGACCGGAAAATTCACGTTCTCCCCGAGCCTCTGCCTCTACGAATCCTTCTTCGAACTCGGCACGCTTGAGGCCTACGCCCTCGGCGATCCCGCCGCCGTGCCGCCCGTGCCGCCGCTGATCGACTGGCCGACGAACCAACTCCTCCACGCCGGCAACGATCAGGTCTTCCGCCTCGCCCGCACGGTGAGCGGCGATGGCTTCACGATCGGCACGGGCGCGGACGGCGCGGCCACGATTGATTACCTGCGGCTCACGTTTCAGCCGGGCGCTTATTTCACGCACTTCCCGCGCGGGGTGGCGGTCGCCGCCTTCGCGCCGGACGTCGGGGCCGCGCAGTTTGTCATGCGCTTTGATCAGGTTGACAACACGAGCACGCTGACCGGCGTGGCCCTCAGCAGCCTGACCTGGAATCCCAACCAACCATCCGAGCCGGACAAAATCGCATGCAACTCCGCCGTCCCCGTCAGCACCCTGAGCCGTGCGATGACGCCCGTGGGCAACGTGCTGAACTTCCGCCCGGACGGCTCGCTCGCCGCGTCGGTGAATTTCACCGGCGGCGGAATCGCCTGGGGCGTGGCGAAAAATTCGCCCCTCACCTACACGCACGTGCTGGGCGGTTTCACGAACGGCACGTTGTTTCTGCCCGCCCACTCGCTCCCGTGGCGCGACCCCGCCAACCTCGCCCAGTCCGATCCGGCGCAAGCCGGCCTCGCCCCGACCAACCGCACGGCTGCGCTTCATCTCGCCGGTCGCAGCGCGGTCGGCGCATTGACTTGGGAAGCGCCGCAGACCGCCGCCTACCAGACCGGCGCGCTCGAGTACGCGGGGCTGAACCTGCGCGCCACCGGCGCGGGCGGCCCGTTCGTCGGCGTCTCCGTGCTGGGCGGCGTCGCGACGCCGAGCTATCCGCTGCGCGCGGAATCGAAGTTCTACGTGCGGCCCGGCGGCGTCTCCGGCGCGCTCCAGTCCGATCAAGATTTCACGCTGTCGGTGTACGGCATGGCGATGAATTTGCAGGGCGTGAAACTCGCGTTCCTCGGCAACGGCGTCCGCGATTCGCTCCTCAACGGCGGCCTCCGCGTCGGCGGTCCCGAGCTGACCAAAGCGGCGGATTTCACGCTTACCTTCACCGGTCTGCGGTTGTTCGGCGACGGCTCGCTCGACCGCGGCACGCTCGCACCGAATCAAGGCGCGAAACTGCTGCGCCACTGGAAAACGAGCGTCACGCCGCTCAGCATGGAGTTCAAACAACCCAACCCCTGCGACGCCAGCATCGGCTTCCTGGCGCTCGGTGTGGAAGCCGTGCTGCCCGCGCTGGCCACCGACGAAGTGCTGCGCGGCGTGTTGGGATTTCGCGGCGGCGATGGATCGCTCATCGCCCGCGGTGACGCCGACAACGACTTTGCCGTCACCGGTTTGGATTCCCGGCTGTGCGTCCCCGGCAACCTCAAGGTGCGCGGCCCGGGCACCTCCCAATTTTCCCTCACGCCCGTCACCGGCGCGTATCTGAGCAAGTGGCCGGGCAGCGGTGCCGCGACCGGTTTTGCCAGCGTGGCCGGGGCGCTGGACGTGCCGTTCTTCGAGAATCTCACCGTGCATCTCCACGCCGATCCGCCCGCAGGCGGCGTCGGCGCGCCCGCGGTTTATCTGATGCAACCGCCCGACGCCCTCGGGCCGTTCACGCTCGCCGGCTTTGATCCCCGCAACGAAGGCACGCCCGGCGTGGCCGTGCCCTTCTACCGCCTCGGCAGCGCCTACTTTCCGCACGCCCACAAAAACTGGCTCGGCCTCCTCGACTTCGATTTCCCGCTCGAGTGGAACCCCTCGCTCCGGCAGTTGCAGATGCGCGCCGGCACTGAGGTCTCGCAGAATCTCGTCGTCGCGCAGGTCAAGAGCCGCGTGCGTTCGCTCACGCCAACCACTGCCGATTTGAAATTCAAGGCCACCCTCGGCCCCGACCTGCCCAGCGTCAGCGCCACCGATCTCCTCGGCGGCGCGTTGAACGGGCTCGGTGCCAGCGCCGTGCTCGACGCCATCTCCGGCCCGCTCCCCGGCTTCACCGCGGCGATCAGCCAGCTCCAGCAATTCGAGGAAGCCCTCGCCGACACGCCCGAGGCGTTGGTGCGCTCGCCGCTGCTCGCCGCCATCGCCTTCGTGCGGGCGCAATCGCCCAACGCCACCGCCACGCAGTTCCGCGACGCGCTGGCCGCGCGGCTCGCGGCGGAGTTCAGCGGCGTGTCTGCGACCACGCCCAAGCCCGTCCCGACCCGGTGGAAAGAAACCGTCTTCGCGAAACTCGACCTCGCGGACCAGGTCGCGGTGACGCTCCGCGATTTCGTGGTGAACGCGGACACGGTGCTGGTGATCGCCAACGCCGCCGCCGGACAACTGGGCGTCACCAATTCCTCCGCCGTGCCGAACGAGGTGAAGGAGATGCTCAATAAAAGCTACGGCCTCCTCAGCCTCGTTCACTCCGGCATCGGCCAGCTCAAGACCGGCATCAACGCTCTCGACCTGGGCCTCGATGCCCCCGCGTGGACCGCCATTCTCGATCAGGCCCTGCCCATGCTGCCCGCCCAGCCGTTGGCGGAGCAAACCGACGCCCAGCTCGCCGACACGCTGCTGTTATTCTTCCTCGGCGACGCGAAGGCCGGCCTGCTCGGCGAGGCCATGCGCGTGCATCTTTCCGAACCGCGCGACCAGCTCCGCGCCGCCCTCGATGAGGCGCTCGGCGGCGTCAACGAAATGCTCCAGGGCGCGGCGGGCGATGTCTTTCCGCCGGTCGGGCCGCCCGGACTCCCCGACCTGAGCGACCTCCAGTTTGGCAAGATCGACGGCCACGCGCGCATCAACGGCGACTCGCTGCACGAGCTGCGGCTGGACGCGGACATCACCATCAAGACGGGGACCGATTTCAACCTCCACGGCTACGTGCTCTTCCGCGATCTCACCAGCGACACGCCCGCCAGCGCCTGCCGCGTCGCCGCGGGCGTCGCCGCCGAACTCACCCTCGGGGCCAGCACGATGATCCCGCTCGGCACGCCGGTGCCGCCGGCCACGACGGTCGTGCCCTCCAAGATTGAAATCGAGGCCAAGTTCGCCTTCGCCGACACCGGCGCACTCAACGGGCTGGCCGGTCGCCTTGGCTTGTCCAATCCCGAAGGCGCGCTCTTCGGCATCATCAAGGTACAGCAGGCCGAGCTGGGTTTCGGCTTCGGCGGCGGCGATGCGTATCTCTACGGCAAAGGCGCGGGCCAGACCGATTTCTACGATCTCGAGGCCGCGCTCTTTTTCGGCCGCACCTGCGACCTGTTGGCCGTGATGACGCGCGTGGACGCGCAGGCCGCAGAGCTGCTCAACGACGCGCGCTTCGACACCGTCCTGCGGCCCACCCTGCCCGTCGGAAGCCCGGCGCCGCTGCCCGTCTATGGCTTCTACGGCTTCGGCTACGGCGCGATCAGCGTCAACGCGCTTATCGGCATTCCGCCCTCCTGCATGTTGAACCTCAAGGCCGGCGCGGGCTTGGGCGCGTTCTATTTCTACCGGGAAAACAATCTTCCCGGACACCCGGCGAACCAGAATTACCACACGGTGCTCGGCCTGCGGAACGACCTCGGCGTGAGCGGTGAACTCCTCTGCGTGGCGGACATCAGCGCCCGCCTGAGCCTCATCGGCGCCGCGGTCAGGAGCGGCGAATCCGCGCTCAACCTGCCCGCGCAACTGGCCGACGCCACCGGCATCTCCGGCAACGGCGTGGCCACCGTCGAAGTGACCATCGGCCTCTCGCCCTTCGAGGTCACCCTGAGCAAATCGCTGAACATGTCCTTTGGGTACAAACCGCTGAAGTTCGAACTCGACTTCTGAGCACCGCCCCGCCGCCGCCGAACCCGCCTGATCCGCCAACGACATGAAATCCGAACTTCAAACTGGGAATGGCAAAAACCACGGCTGCGCCCCGACCACCGTAGCCGCCGACGTGAGGAGGCGGACCGCACAGAGCAACGGCACCAACAGGGACGGAATCTTCCGCAGATTCAAGGCGACCACAGATGGAATCTTAATCTGTGGTCGTCCTGAATCTGCGGGAACTTCAGCGCTTTCATTCGTCCCTCCGGGAAAACCCGCGGGACACGAATTCCCCGCCACTACGAACGCAAACGCCGACGTGAGGAAATCCCGAGCGCCGCAGCGGCGCAGCATGTGGCCAGCGTTTTTGGGACACGGAGAGGGGACTTTGCCGGCGAGTGGGGCCGTGCCGATGGACGCACGGGAGCGAGGCAGCGGAATTGTGGGCAAAGGAATGGAGGCAAAGGAATGAAGACAAAAAGTTTCCCCGTCCCCACTCCTTTGCCTCCATTCCTTTGCCCAATTCGTTTCGGAGATGAGGGTTCAGATTCAGGTTTGCCACTCCGTGTTCGTCGGGTCGCCGTCGCCGTTGGCGTGCGGGCTTTCTCGCGAGCCACGCACGTTTCCACCCTCTCCACCTGCGGGCCGCATCTGCGCGGCCTCGCTTCGTTCGTCCTCCTCAGCCTCGTGCTCCTGCTGATCGGCGGGCGCGTTCACGCCGCGCCCGCGAAACCAAACCTCGAGGCGGCGGTGATCACCGCGGGCACGAGCATCGTTGGCACCGACGGTCGCAACTGGGCCTACGTGGTGTGGCAATCTCCGGGCGCGGCCACGCTGCTGGGCAAGTCCTTCGCCGTTTATCTGCAAACCACACCCGCCGGCACCTTCACCCGCCAGGCCATCATCACTCCCACCGCCGATGTGCCCGCCCTCGCGCTGCTTGCCGCGCGCGCCGCCACTCTCCGTGCCGACAACGCCGAACTGGATCGCAACCTGCGCGACCTCCTCCGCCGCAAATCCTGGGCCGGCTCCACGAATGCCAACGGCCTCGCCGCCAACAGCTCCCCCTTCGACTCCAAGCCGCTGCCCGTAAAAATGTCCGCCGTGCTCGGTCGCGCGTTGCAAAGCACCGACGCCCTCAGCGCCGTGCAACTCCTCGCGCCGCAGCATCCCGCTCTCCGCATGGCGCTCGGCCGCGCCTGGGCCGGCCAGTTGCCGCCCGGCGCGGGACCGGTGGTGCTCGAAATCCGCGAATGGGCGAACGGCGCGGCGGGCGGCGTCCTCGGCCGCGTCACGCTCGTGCCCGGCCAGGCGATCACGCTCGCTTCACCCGGCCGCATTGTGCAGGTGCCGGATTTGAAACCCTCCGGCGACCTCACCATCAAGCTGCGCTGGGCCGTGCCGGATTCGCTGCGCCGCCTGCAGCAGCATGTGCTCGGCTTCCGCGTTTATCGCGTGCGGCTCGAAGACGCCGGCGGTCTCGCCCTCAACGCCACCCCGGCCCAGCTCACCGCCTGGATCAATTCCCATCCCACCGTGGTGCAGCCCGTCAACGACGCCCCGGTGCCCATCGCCAAATTGCTCGATGACGCCGCCGTGGACAATTTCTCCTTCGACACCGGCGACCGCCGCACGTTCTTCGTTGCCGACGATGCCCACCGGCTCGCGCCGCTCACCGAGGCGGCGAACAGTCCACGCGCGCCCGGTTTCACTGCGGGACAACGCTGCCGTTACTGGGTCGCCGCCGTCGATCTGCTCGGCCGCGTCGGCCCGCCCTCACCGCTGTGCGAGGGCATTGCCGAGCGCACGATTCCCCCGGATGTCCCCGGCAATCTGACCGTGACCGAGCGGCCCGTCGGCCCGAACGGCGAGCGTCAGCTCGTGCTGCGCTGGAAAACCAATGCCCTGCCCGCCGGCGTCGCGAACCGCACCACCAGCCGCTATGCCATCTACCGCGGGCCGGTCCCCGACGGCGCGGCCTCGTCGCTCGTCACGCTGGAAGATCCGGCGCAGTTCAAAACGCTCGCGCCCATTGCCTTCATCACTGAAGGGCTGGCGGGCGCCGATGGTTATCTGCGCTTCACCGACAACGGGCTGGCGCCCACCGCCGGCAACACGGACCGCAGCGTGTGGTACGCGATCACCGCGCTCCACGACACGCAGTTGGACTGGTTTGCCGCCGCGCCCGGCGTGCCTCCCAATCCGCACGAACTGGTCCAAAGCGCGCCCAGCCCGCCGGCGTTTGGCATTTTCCGCGACCGCACCGGCCCGCCCGCGCCGACCGGCGGCGTGTATGTCAACTGCGACAAACTCGTGACCCAGGCCGTGCTGCCCGTGACCACCGCGCCGCGCGTGTCCGCCGTCGCCGATGCCAGCCGTGCGCACGTCCGAGCCCGCTGCACGCGGCGCAATCGCAGCGTCGTGGCCGCGCGTTTCACCTTCACCGATCTGCGCGATCCGCCGCCGGTCGGCCTCATCTGGGACACGCAGTGGATCGCTTTCCCGGCCGACGGCGATGAACTCACGTACGAAATCTCGTTGCTGAACACCCAGTCCGACTGGGTCGCCGTCACCTGCGTGACGCTCGACGCGCACGGCTGCCAATCGACGCTGGGCTACGCCGACCGCCAGCGCCCCGCGCTCAATGCGGCGCTGTGGCATGAGTTTCGTTTCGTGGCCGGGCGCTTTGCCGCGACGGCGTTTGCCAGCGACTCGACCGCACCCTTGGCGAACCTGGCCACGGTCGTGCCGTTCACGAGCACGACAACCATCGGCCCCGGCGTGAAGCGCGGCGTCTTTGCCGCCGCCGAAAATCTCAACGGCCAGACCGTGGTCCTGCAGCTCCGCCTGCTCACGGCGACCAACTGGAGCACCTTTGCCACCGCGCAGGTGGTGAACCACGCCGTCGTGTTCCCCTTCATCGTCCCCGAGAGCTTGTTCGTTTACCGGGCCGCCAAACTGCCCGTGGGTGGCGATTGCCAGTGCGCGCACGACGCCCGGCCCGTGGATGCGCTCGAGATTCAGCCCGTCACCGTCTTCCTCAACCTCCCCGCGACCACCAAGGAATGGCGCATCTTCCGCTCTGCCGACGGCGGGCCGCTGGCGTTGGTGAAAAGCGGGGTCGTGGATCTCACGCAGGGCGCGGTGGACAGCGTGATCGCGCAGGACAAGGCCCTGCCGCCGAACGGCGCGCGGCTGCGCTACTTCGGCCAGTGCTTCGATCAGAACCACAACCCCAGCCCGTTGAAATTTCTCGCCGAAGTGCTGCTCCTGCCCGCGCCCGCCACGCCGGTGCTCAATCCGCCGGAGTTCCTCATCGCAGCCGGCCAGGACCAGGTGAAACTAAAATGGTTCTGCCCCACGCCGGGCGTGCAGCGCTTCCGCGTCACGCTGCTGGCGCTGGGCGCGGGCGAAACCGCGAACAAGGCCGTGCCCGTCCTGCCCGCCGGCACCACCAACGTGTCCTACGGCTCGATCAACGGCGGCGCGCTCATGAACCTGGCCTACACTCTCGCGGGCGAGTCGGAGAAGAAATATGCCCCCATGTTCTACGCCTTCGATCTGCCGCCCATCGCCGGGCCCGGCCTGCCGCTGCACGAGGCGGTGTTTCAAGTTGCGCGCGATCAAACCTATCTCGCGTTTGTCTCCGCCATCAGCTTCGCGGAATTGATCGTCACCGACAGCAAGGCCCAGCAGTTCAGTTGGAAAACTCCCCCCGCGCCCGCCGTCGGCGAACCCCTCGTCCCGTGGCCCGCGCGCCCCCTGCCGCCCGTGGTGCCGAACCCACTCGGGAGCGCCTTCCTGATGACCGACGTCACGTTCCCCACCAGCACCACCACCGCGCCCGGGTTCAATCTTTTCCGCAGCGCCATCTCGAGCTGGAGCGCCGCCAACTTGTATCCCGTCGGCATCCGCATCGGCGTGCTGCCGTCCCTGCCGGAAAACAACCGCCGCGCCGAGGATGTCACCGGCCTCGATCCGCCCATCACCTACGACCGGGTCACGGGACCGCTCGCCAGTCCGCCGCCGAATCTGGTGACCGATCCCACGACCCATGTTCTCCCCGGCCTGCTGCCCGGCGTTTTGTTTCGCCAGACGTTGCTGCCGGATGGCCGCCCTGGCGCGCTCGTCCAAGTCACTCCGTTGCGCGAAGGCATCGCGTGGAAACGTGACGTGACGACCTCCGTGGCCGCCGGACTGATCACGTACGTTTCGCTCCTCCGCGATCCCTTCATCAAGGCCCTTACCTACGATACCGGCGGCACGTCGCTGTGCTGGCTCAACCTCGTGGATACCCACAGCGTCGCGGCCGGCGCGACCTATCACTACTACCTCGCCAGCTACGGCCGCGACGGCGAGATCAACCTCGTCTGGGACTGCGGCACCGTGACCATTCCGGCCGACTGAACCCCGCGATTCCACCGCCATGAAAACGCTCCTCGCCCTCGCGCTGCTGCTCACCCTCGCGGCTCCAGCCCGTGCCCAGCGGCTCCCGTCGAAGTCGCCCCCCACCGTCACCACTGCCACCTGGCTCGCCTTCACGCTCGACATCAACGCCGACACCATCAGCGATCTCGTGCTCGTGGACCGCGCCACCGGCTCCTTCCGCATCGGCACCGTCAATGCGCAGTCTGAGTTTGTCTGGAGCGAAGCCGCCGACACCGGCCTCACGCAGATTGAAACCGGCGCCGCCGGCCATTTTCTCTCCGCCTCGGCCTGGTCCCTCGTGTTGTCCTCGAAAGCTTTCAACCGCGGCCAGCCCGTGCCCCTCGACGGCAGCAGCCTGCCGCCCGCCGTCGATCTCCCCAGTCCGGAACCACAAACCGTCTGCGGCCTCGACCCCGCCAGCGGCGGCCTCACGCGCCTGATCACCGGCTACCGCACGCCGCCGGGAGCGCGCCCGCAACTCACCGGCACGCAGCTCGAGCCGGGCCCCGAAACCCTGTGGGCCATCGAGCCGGGCGCCAACCCCCGCGACGCCACGCCGCTCTACGGCCATCCCTTTATCACGCCCGCTTTCGGCATTCTCACCGACGACGCCACCGGCCCCGGCTCGCGTTTCCAAGTCTTCGAGAACCCCACGCACCCGGCCACCCTTGTCGGTGAAATCACCGGCCTCGCGGCGAACACCAAATTCGCCGCCGGTTCCTTCCGCTACGACGCCGCCCCGATCAGTTTCAACTACCGCTCCACCACCGTGCTCTTCTGGCAGCCGTCCGCGCCCACCTTGCGCACCGCGCGCGTCACCGATGTCGATTGGAACAACAACTTCGCCCTGCCCGCGCTCACCGTGTTCAGCGGTCCCGCCTACCCGCTGCCGCGCCCCATCCGACACGTTTACGTGCTCGAGGAATTGCTCACCCGCCTCCTCGTCGTGTGGAGCGATGCCGCCGGCGGCGCGAGCCTCTACGACTTCTCCGGCACCAACGCGCCCGTGCTGCTCGAAGCCGTCAATCTCAACGGCCTCGACCTCGAAGCCGTCCTGCCCTCCGCCAACGGCAGCACGGTTTTCCTCGGCACCCGCGACGGCCTGCCCGCCTACGACCGCATGAGTTGGAACGGCACCCACTACGCCCGCATCGCCACCGGCAGCATCCCGCTCGCGCCCAAGACACCGCTTTACGCCAACCTCCTCGCCTTCCGCGGCGAACCCTTCGTGGCCGCCGCCGCCACCGAACTGCAACGCCGCCGGGTGAAAGACTGGACCCTCGCGGCCGCGCTCAACGCCGGCAGCGCCAGCGTCACCGCCCTCACCGACAGCGGCACCACCACCGGCCTCCGCAACAGCAGCGTGAACCCTCTCGCCGTGCCGCTCAACACCACGCACACGCTGTCGAGCCAGTTGGATGCCGCCAGTTCCATCGTCCTCCTCGCCAACGCCAGCACCGCCGTCGCCTCGCTGCCCCGCGTGGTTTTCTCACCGGCCCCCGGCAATTATTCCGGCGCGCCGCTGGAAGTTCTCCTTAAGTCCGTCAACGCCGCCGCCGCCGGAGTTCTCTACTATTCGATCAATGGCGGCGCGTGGCAGACGCATTACACCTACGCGAACTCGCCCGCGCCGCCGCTCAAAGTCACCCTCGCCAGTTCCGGCACCGTCCGCGCCTACGCTTACAACTATTCCTTCGGCACCGATTTTCCCGGCCAGGGACCGATCACCACCGCGGCCTACACCCTCGGCACCCTGCCTCCCGTGCAGCCGCAGCCGCTCATGGACCTCAATGCCAACGGCCTCTCCGATGCGTGGGAAAACCTCACCGGCCTCACCAATCCCGCCGCTGATTCCGATGGCGACGGATTCCTCAATCTCCAGGAACACAACGCCGGCACCGACCCGTTCAACGCCGCCAGCCGCCCGCCAGCCAGCGCCCCGCCGACCAACCTCGCCCACGTCATCCCCTCCGCCGGCACCCCGCTCATCCTCCGCTGGGACAACCTCGACACTGCCGTCATCCTCGAAGCCTCCGACGATCTTTCCCTCTGGACCCCGGTCCTCCAAGGCATCCAGCAACTCGCCACCGAGAATGCCTTCCCGCTGCCCACCAGCGCCTTCCCACGCGCCTTCTACCGCCTCCGCCGCTGAAGCGTCCTGCGCCACGCGCGCTGCGGCCGGAGCGCGGGCGGCCCGCCCACGAGGCCTCCGGAATACGCCCGAAATTTCGCAAAGCCCAAATCGGAGATTGAGCCGAACAGTCGGGTGACTAAACTGCCCTCCATCACGAACAGCACCCCATGAAAACCCCCGCCCTCCTTCTCTCCTTCTCTCTGTCCCTCTATCTCTTCCTCTCCTCACTCCTCCCCGCCTTCGCCCAAACCCCGCCCGCGCCCGACTGGGTGCGCGAGACCGAGAAGGCCCCGTGGCAGGCCCGCGATTCGCAGGCCGAATGGGTCTTCCGCGACCAGCTCTGGATCGGCGGCGGCTGGTTTCAATCCTTCGCCGCGCCGCCGCGCGACGTGTGGTCCTCGCCCGACGGACGCACCTGGAAACTCGTCGCCACCAACGCCCCGTGGATTCACAGCGACCTCTGCATGAACCTCGTTTTCCAAGACAAGATGTGGATCATGGGCGGCTGGTACAACGGCCGGCTCCCCGGCCATTCCGCCAGCGCCCAAGTCTGGAATTCCACGGACGGCGCGAACTGGCAACAAGTCACCACCAACGCCGGTTGGTCCCCGCGCATCACCGCCGGGATCGTCGAGTTCCACGGGCGGATGTGGATTCTCGGCGGCACCGAGAACTACTACTTCGGCGACGAGAAAAGTTTGAAAAACGACGTCTGGTCCACCGCCGACGGCAAGACCTGGAAACTCGAAACCGCCGCCGCCGAATGGTCCCCGCGCGCCTACCACCAGGCCGTCGTCCTCAACGACAAAATTTACGTCTTCGGTGGCGGCAACTACGTGCCCGCCTACCACGCCACCAACGACGTCTGGTCCTCCAGCGACGGCGTGAAATGGACCCGCGAAACCGCCGCCGCCCCGTGGTCCGCGCGCCTCTGGTTTTCCGGCGCCGTCTATCGCGACCGGATGTGGGTCCTCGGCGGCTGGTCCAACAAACCCTCGAAAAACTGGGACGACGTCTGGCACTCGCAGGACGGCAAAAACTGGCAGCGCCTCGAAACCAAAACCAAATGGAAAGAGCGCCACGAACACTCCGTCTTCATCCACCGCGACAAACTCTGGATCGCCGGCGGCATGTCCCCGCCCCTCAACAGCGAAGTCTGGTCCCTCTATCTTCCGCCCGACTGGAAACCCTGAGCGCCCGTTTGCAAATCGCCGTTTGGAGTTCCGCGTTTACGCGGTTCGAGCTTCGTGCGACCAGCGGACTGCAGAATGGCGGAAATCCAAACCGGGACCGTCGCGGGGCTTCCTCCCTCCGCCGCATCCACCAATCGTCAAGTCCCCTCCCACCGAGCGAGCGAGCATCATGGCAATAGTTAGGTCCCTCCATCTCTACGCGGTCGGTCGATCTGTCGTCGGAGTTCCGGGGTGAGTAACTCCCACAACTGAGGATGAGTCTCTACCAAGCGGGCTAGGTCACCAGGTCTTTGAGGCGCTTACATTGGCGAGGGTGAGAGTCACTCCAAGCTTTGATTTTGCCTTTGAGAGTGCCTTCGAGTGAAGCCATCCGGAGCAAGATGCCATGCCCGTCGGCGGAGACGGCGCGGGAGGAGAAGTCACGATAGAACTCTTCCGTGCTGAATTGCAGACTGACTTTCGATTGTCCTTTGAAATGGATGGACCAAGGGAAGCGTTCGACTCGGAAGCCGACTTTGGATAGGATGGTTACTGACTTGTCGCTAAGTTCGGTGGCTACTATCCATTTGTAGGAGACGACGTGAGGAGACTCTAACCTCCTTTTGTTCAGCGGCGCGCTTCCCGAAGAAGAGGTCAGAGTCTCCTAACGTCGCCTCCTCCAGAGGTCTGTGTGTCGGGTAGTTTCGATTTGCTCGACACCGAAAACGGAAGCGGGCGAACCACAAAGCCACCGACCATGAAATCCAGTTAGTCCGAGTATCTCTTCCGCAAGTCATCCAGCTCAACCCAGTGCGCGGGATGGCACCGGGGAGGATGGCCACCATGAGAAACTCTCTCCCGAACAACGTCGCCAACTGGTCAACCTCGTCCGGCCCGGGTGAAGGCGCTGGTCGAGCGGGTACGGGCATTCGCGGCTGGGTGATGCCACGTCGGTAGGGTCGGAAAGTATTTTCGATCCGGACCGAGGGTAAGTCCTTCCTCGCAACCCTTGTAAGTTCATTCGCTACATCCCCCGGGGTGGCGACGAGCCGTCGCCATCCAGCTTGTGGCGACGGGCCGGCGCCACCCCGAAATCAGGCCCAGGGAGTTTTTCTCCTGTCAGGAGGAGGTGGTTATGCGCCATAAATCCGCCCCATGAAATCAGCCATTGCCATTGCCGCGCACCCCGATGACATCGAGTTCCAGATGGCGGTGACGTGGTTATTACTAAAGCAGGCCGGGTGGGAAACGCATTATCTGAATCTCTCGACGGGGAACTGCGGCAGCGCCGAGTTCAGTCCGGCCAAGACGCGCGCGGTGCGGCGGAAGGAGGCGCAGGCGGCGGCGCGGGTGCTGGGCGCGCACTGGCACGCGCCGATTTGTGATGACCTGGAGATTCTGTACGAGGTGCGGCGGCTGCGCCAGGTGTCGGCGGTGATTCGTGAGACCAAGGCGAGCATCGTGCTCACCCATTCGCCGCAGGATTACATGGAGGATCATACGAACACCTGCCGGCTGGCGGTGACGGCGGCGTTCACGCACGGGATGCCGAACTTTCGCAGCGTGCCGGCGCGGGCGGTGTATCACGGCGACGTGACGGTCTATCATGCCATGCCGCACGGATTGCGAGACGGGCTGCGGCGACGGATCATCCCCGGCGCGTTTGTGGACACGACGGCGGTGCAGGCGACGAAGCTAGCGGCGCTGGCTTGTCATCAGAGTCAGCAAGGGTGGCTGGACCTGAGCCAGGGCTTGAACTCGTATCTCCAGACCATGGAGGACCAGTCGCGGGAGCTGGGGCGGATGTCGCGTCAGTTCACTCACGCCGAGGGCTGGCGGCGGCATTCGCATCTGGGCTTCTGCGCCGAGAACGCAGACCCCCTGCGCGAGGCCTTGGGCGCGGCCTTCCGGGTGAATTCGGCGTATGAGAAGGGTCTGGAAGCGGAGCGTTAAGCACTGAAGCTCCAAGGCTAAAGCTCAAAGCTCAAGGGAAGTGACCAAACCGGGTCAAGCTTCATGGGGGCAGAGGCGGTCAGAGCGTGGAAGCTATTCGGGATTGGGTGGCGCAGCCCGTCGCGGTTGGTCTGGCAGACCATATTCCCGAGATGCCCGCCTAGCTTCCCTTGATAGTTGGCTCTTGGACCTTCCCTGGAGCTTTGAACTTGGGGCTTTAAGCTTCCCCCATCCTTCCCCCGCCTTCCCTATCTCATTACTATTGACGCCAATCCAACCGTCGCTAGCAATGGCCGCGCGACCACGCGCGGTGCCCGATGGCCCGCGATCGGCAGCCCGGCAAGCAACTCCCGATTATGTCCAAACAATGTTTAACCTTCGCGCAGCTCCCGGAAGACGACGCGGCCTTTCGCGAGTTCCTCGCCACGACGGGTGATGTGTGGATGCGTGCCTGCGGCGACACGGCGCGCGATCCCAAGTTTCCACCGTTGCCGATCGCCGCGTTTCTCCAACGCTACGGAGCGCAACTTACCAACGATGGCCGTCTGGCAGTGTATCTCGGCTTCGAGCAGGACATAGTGCGTCCGCCGAGCTATTCGCTGCGCTTCACCGAGGGCGGCAAACGCCAGACCATCAACCGGGTGGATGAGCAGTTGGCTCTGCTCATCGCCTACCATCGGTGTGGCATTATGAAGAGTGGGCTGTTGGAGCTGTCCACCATCGGCTACCGAACCCATGTCACCAAAAAGCCCAAGGAGTTCCTGAGCTGGGCGCGACGGGTTGTCGGTTGGTGGGACAAGCGTGCCGCGGAAACCGTCCCGTTGTTTAACCGCACCGATCTCGGCCGCGCCACGCCTGCCGCCAAGGCCGCCAGCCTGGCTGGGCGGCAGATCGCATAGCGGCGCACCGGGATTTGCCGTTGTCGCCCATTTTTGCATGATAAGCCGCCGGATATTTACTTCCGCGCTCCTGCTGGGCGTCCTGCCGGGCGCACGCCTTTTGGCGGCGTCGGCGACAAATGAAGGGCCTGCGGCCGCCGCGGGTGCCGCCCCCAAAGTCTCGCCCACCGCCAAGCGGAAGCTCCCGATGCGGGTGAACCTGAAAGGCTTCGGCGGTGCCGATGAATCCGACATCAAGGCGGTGCTGCGCTCCGCGGCCGATGAAATCTGGCAGTATTGCCCGAACACCCGCTTGGGGGATGCGGGTTTCGAGATCGTTCATCGGGACAAATCGCCGATCACCCTCCACGAGCGCTCGCGCGAAGGTGGCATCGTCGTGGGGCTGGCGGCCGAGGGTTACATGTGGTCGCGCTATGCCTATCAGTTCGCGCACGAGTTCTGTCACGCGCTGATTTCACATAGCAACGATTGGCGCCGGCTGTGGCGCAAGACCGAGCACGCCAACCAATGGCTCGACGAAGCGTTTTGCGAGACGGCCTCGCTCTTCTCACTTCGGGCGATGGCGCGAACGTGGACGACCAACCCGCCCTTTCGCAATTGGAAGAGTTATGCGCCTCACTTGGCCAGCTATGCGCAGGCGCGGATGGATAACCCGAAGCACCGCCTGCCGGCCGACACCCGTTTCGCCGACTGGTTCGCCGCCGAGTTGCCGGGGCTGCGCAAAGCCTGGTCGCAACGCGAGAAGAACACGCTCATTGCGCAACAACTTCTCCCGCTCTTCGAGGCCCAGCCAACGGGTTGGGAGTCACTGACCGCCCTCAAGCTCGGCAGCCGCGACGTGGACAAATCCCTCGCGAAGCACCTGGCCGAATGGCACGCCAACGTGCCCGCCGAGCAGCGCGCCTTTGTCGGGAAAGTTGCGGCGGTATTCGGGGTGACAATTGGAGCCGGGAAAGGCGCGGAGTAGGTGCCGGGCCGGAGTTCGTTCGTGGGTAATTGGTTGGGAGATTCCACGGCGTTGGGCACAGAGAGAGTAAAAAGTTAGTTCAACCAGGGTGGACACGGATAGGGACGGTGAACTCTTGAAGCTTCAGTTCCGGCAGCAGCCGAGGGAGAAGAGACTCAATCTGGCTGTAGCTAAGTCGCCCACAAGTTATCACCACTAACCGTAATGCCTTTCGGTAATTCCGTTCCGATGAACGCTGGGCTGTCAGGCGCGCGTTCAGCAACTCTCGGCAACCCCGACGGGGTTGTGTCCTCCAGCCCAGGGTTGCGAGGAACGAGCTACCCTGGGTAATGGCGGGAAAGTTTTTCAACCCCCACGGGGTTGCGTCACGCTGCGCCCGGCCGTCCGCCACCCCGTT
>BJHT01000132.1 GCA_014193395.1 Verrucomicrobiota bacterium | reverse complement strand
CTACGCCCGCGGCTACGGCCGCGCCGACCGCGACCACCCCGCGCCCGTCACCGCCACCTCGCGCTTCCGCATCGCCAGCCCCTCCAAACCCGTCACCGCCGCCGCCGTCTTCAAACTCATCGAAGATAAAAAACTCGCCCTCGACGACCGCGCCTTCACCCGCCTCCCGCTGAAATCTTTGCTGCCCGCCGACGCCACACCCGACGAACGCCTCGCGCGCATCACCCTCCGCCAACTCCTCCAGCACACCGCCGGCTGGGACCGCGACAAAACCTACGACCCGATGTTCCGCACCAAACAAATCGCCACGGAACTCGGCCTCGCCCCGCCCGCCGGCCCGCGCGACATTATTCGTCACCACCTCGGCAAGCCCCTCGATTTCGATCCCGGCACGCGCTACGCCTACTCGAATTTCGGCTACTGCCTCCTCGGCCGGATCATCGAAGAAATCTCCGGCGAAACCTACGAAGCCTTCACCCGCCGCGCCGTCCTCGCGCCCGCCGGCACTCGCCAGATGCAGCTTGGCAAATCTCCCGCCACCGCCCGCGCCACCGACGAAGTCCGCTACCACACCCCCGACAACGCGATGGGCGAAAATCTCTTCGCCCCCGACGGCCCGAAAGTTCCCTGGCCCGACGGCGGCTTCGCCCTCGAATCCATGGACGCCAACGGCGGCTGGATCGCCTCCGTCATCGACCTCGCCCGCTTCGTCGCCGCCCTCGATCCCGCCGCGCCGCGCCCCCTCCTCACGCGTGCCGTGTTCGACGCCATGCACGCCCCGCCGCCCCCGCCCGTTTCGCGCAACGACGACGGCACCCTCAAAGCCGCCTACTACGCCTGCGGCTGGAACGTCCGCCCCGTCGGCACCGCGGGAAAATTCAACGCCTGGCACACCGGCAGCCTCCCCGGCACCTACACCCTGCTCGTCCGCCGCTGGGACGGCCTCAGTTGGGCCGCCCTCTTCAACCAACGCTCCCTCGACCACAAAACCCGCGACGCCGCCATCGACCCCGCCCTCCACCGCGCCGCCGCCGCCGTGGAAAAATGGCCAACGGAAGATTTGTTCCCGCGCTCTCCGTGAGAGGGAGCGCGGCGTTCACGCCGCTTCACCGTGCGAACGTCGGAGCGCGCTCCTCCCGCGACGCGGCAATGGGACCGTGGACTTCCAGCCCGCTCAGGACGTCCGCACAGCCTGCAGTTCGGCCTGGCGTGACGGATGAGATGGTCACGAAACAGCGAATCGCGGCGCGGCACCCATTCAGCCCGGAACAGCAGTTGAAACCACGAAAAACACCAAAGACACGAAAAGGGACCGCGTTACTGCAAGCTCAGGGTTCACCCGCGAGGCGAGGTTTTTCGCTGCCGGAAAAACTCACTTTCGACCTTTGTTTCCATGCGGTTCGTGTCTTTCGTGCTTCCTCGCAACTGCGGTTTCCAAGTGCAGCGCTGCCGACGGATCACGGCTTGAACCGTTGGAAGCCGACACTCCATCCAACTGACCAGCGGCGGGTCAGTGAGACAAGGAAAGTCGATTGCGAGCCGTGTTTATCGGCATCCGGCCACAGTTCCTCAGTTCCAGTTTTCCTCCCGAAGTCCCTCGTTCCGGCTATTTGCCGGCGGGCTTGGGGGCGGGGGCTTTTTCGGCCGGCGCTTTGGCGGCGGGTGCCTTCTCGGGGGCGGCGGCCGGTTTTTCGGCGGGGACTTTTTCGGCGGTGAGACCGATGAATTTGAAGCCGGTGGCGTCGGGATCGATGGCGACGGCGCGGAAGGTCCAGTTCTTTTTGGGTTCGAGGATGCCGAGCTGATCGACGGTTTTCCCGAGGGAATTGCCGGTCTTGTCGAGCAGCTCGAATTCGACCTTCACGCCGAGGAAGCGATACTTGGTGGAGTTGTTCACGATCAAGCCGGAGATGAAGTGGACGTTGCCTTCCTTGGCCTTGCTCCACGCGGGGTTGATCATCTCGATGTCCGGCTTGGCCGGCGGAACGAATTTGGATTTTTGTTTCTCCAGGGCGGCAATGGGGAGCTTGATGTTGCGCGGGAGCAGGAACGGGAAGGCAATGATGAGGACGACGAGCAGGAGGCCGCCATACCGGCGGATGATGCGGACGTGCCGGACCAGCCCGGCACCGCAACTGGGGCAGACGCTCTGGCCGATCTCGATGCGACTGGCACAGCTCGGGCAGCTTTCCTTTTTCTTCTGCTTGTCCATCTCCGCGTAGATTTCATCGAGTGGCGTGGCCAGGGCGGCGGAGATTTTGCTCGGACTCCCGGAAGACGAGGAGGAGGCGGCGGACGAGCGGCTTGCGGGCGGCGGGGAGCCTTTGGCTTTGGCTTTCGCTTTATCCATGGCGGCAGCGGCAGCGGCGGCGGCGGCGGTAATGGCGTCGGCGGCGGCGGCGGGGCGGGCCGCGGCGGGCTTGGCGGTCGCCGCCGCGGCCGCAGCGGTCGCGGTCGCCGTCGCAGCCGATGCCGCTGCGGTGGCGGCGGGGGCCGGAGTCGCGGGCGCGGCAACAGAGGCGGCTACGGGGGCGGCGGAGGCGACGGAGAGGATGGTTTCCTGACCGCAGTGGGGGCAATTGATGCTCGCGCCCCGAGCGTAATCGGGGAACTCGATCTTGCCGCCGCACTTCTTACAGAATGTCTTGAGATACGTTTTTTCGCTCATTGGGTCGCGGTCTTCGCAAACGGTAGCTGCCCGGTACCCTTAACACTTTCGCGGTTTTCGGCCAGAGAAGCGCCCGACTGAACAAACACGCGGGGAGAATATCAAGAGGTAACTCGGGAATGCGAGAGGAGGCGTGAGCCGTGATCCGTGTTGCGTGATTGGGGATAGTCGATCGCTTTGGACAAATCACCCATCGTGCCGCAAGACCACCAGGGGCGCGGTGACGCCTATCCGCCCGTCGGCGGCGCGACGAGTTGCGGCAGGAGCGGGCGCAACATTTTCTCCAAGCGCTCGGCGATCACCGCGTAGCCGGCCGCGTTCGGGTGCACTTGGTCGAGCATCAGCGCCGGTTTCGCGAGCAAGCCATCGAGTATGTTCGGCACGTAGAGCGTGCGGCGCGCCTTTGCCAGCCGCTCGAATTCCTCCGCATACTTGTCGCGGATCGTCGCGCTGCGGACACCGATCAGCACGACAAACGCACCCGCTGTCTGCAACTGCTCGATGATCGCCGACAAATTCCCGAACGTCTCCGCCCGCGGCACCTGCCGCAGTCCGTCGTTGCCGCCGAGACACAGCAGCACCACGCGCGGACGCGCCGCCACGAGCGCTGCGACGCGTTGCAGACCGTCCGCCGTGGTGTTCCCGCTCACGCCTTCGTTGCGGATGGACACACCGAGGCGGACCGCCAGCAGCGCCGGGTAACTCTGATCGGGACTCATCTCATAACCCGCCGTGAGGCTGTCGCCGAACGCGACCCAGTCGCCGGGATTTTGCGGAGGAAAATTGGTGTAATCCGGCGGGCGCGCACAACCCAGCCACCACAGCGCGAGCGCCGCGAGCAGCGGAACTCCAGAGCGAGAATTCAGGAACACAGGACACATGTTTGCCAGAAATCCGATGCGACGGCGCTTATTTTTCCGCTGCGGCCGCTGGGTTTCCCACCGCCGTAGCCGCCGACGTGAGGAGGCGGATCGGGCGCAGGATGCGCGCCCCCCAGTCTTGTAGGAGTCGAGGTAACGAGACTCTAACTTTTTCACCGCAAGCAGCGGACTGAGTCTCGCAGGCTGACTTGGGCGAGGCGTGTGGGATCGGGACTTGGTTGCAAGACGCAGCTCGAGGTGTTTTTGAGCGCGCCACTCGCGAAAGAGGTTAGAGTCTCGTCGCCTCGACTCCTACAAAGGACGGCAGCGCGGGCGGCTCGCCCACCCTTGTAGGAGACGACGTGAGGAGACTCTAACCTTTTCTACGCGAGCAGCGGACTGCGTCTCGAAGGCTGATCTGGGCGAGGCGTGTGGGATCGGGACTTGGTCGCAAGACGCAGATCAAAGTGTTCTTGGGCGGGCCACTCGCGAAAGAGGTTAGAGTCTCGTCACCTCGACTCCTACAAATCACTCAGCCGCGCGCCAGTCGAGGACTTTGAGCTGCACGGTGCGGCGGCCGTTGTAGTCGTTGATCTGCGGTGTGCAGGCGAGCTGGAAGCGGCCGGTCGGCAGGCCTTCCTTGGGCGCGTTCCACCAGACGGCTTCGGCGGTGGCCGCGCCGTCGGTGAGAAAGAGTTTCGCGTGCTGTTGTTCGCGGCCCATGCGCTGGGCGGGGCGCTGTTGTTGGAGGTTTGCCACCACGACTTGCACGGCGGGGTTCCCCTGCCCCATCGGCGCGAGACGGGCGAGTTCGTCGAGCCGTGCGACGGTGAGTTCGGCAAGCGCAACGGTGGCGTCGAGCCGGAGGAACGGCACCAAATCCTCGGGGCGCAGGGTGCGGCGCGCGATGGCGTTCAGGCGCTCGCGGAAGGCCTCCACCTTGTCGGGATGAATGGTGACGCCGGCGGCCATGGCGTGGCCGCCGTGTTTGACGAGGAGGTCGTCGCACTCGCGCAGCGCGGCCGCGAGATCGAAGCCGGCGATGCTGCGCCCGGAGCCGCGCCATTCCGCACTGTCGCCGCCGAGGATGAACGTGGGTCGGTAAAATTGCTGGAGCACGCGCGAGGCGACGATGCCGACGACGCCGATGTGCCAGAGCAACTGGCCCTCGACGATCGCGTAGTCGCGCAGCGGATCGAAGCGCGCGCGCACCGCGCCCACCACGTCTTCGAGAATGCCGCGCTCGACGGCCTGGCGGTCGCGGTTGCGGGTGTCGAGCGTGCGGGCGAGGCGCTCGGCGACGGCGGGGTCGGTGGCGAGAACGAGTTCGAGCGCTTCGGCGGCGTTTTCGAGGCGACCGGCGGCGTTGAGGCGCGGCGCGAGTTGGAAGCCGACTTCGTAAGTGCCGAGGTCCTCGCCAACCTGCGCGATTTTTTTCAAGGCCAGCAAGCCGGGGCGTTGCGTGTCGCGCAGGCGCTCGAGACCGACGGCCACGAGGATGCGGTTCTCGCCGGTGAGCGGGACGAGGTCGGCGATGGTGCCGAGCGCGACAAGATCAAGCAGCGGGCGAAGATCGAACTCCGCCGCGCCGGGCAGGCTGAGGTCGCGGGCGCGTTTGACGAGCGCGTGGGCGAGCTTGAAGGCGAGGCCGGCGGAGCAGAGTTCGCGAAAGTTCGGAGTTCCGCCCTCGGGCGGTTCCGGTGCCGACGCCGAACCGCCTGAAGGCGGAACTCCAAACCCGAGCTGCGGATTCACCAGCGCCACCGCGTCCGGCAGCGGATCCGAGACCTGGTGATGATCGAGCACGATCACCTCGACGCCGCGCCCGCGCAGCCACGCGATGCTGGCAACGGCGGTCGAGCCGCAGTCCACGGCGAGCAGGAGCGTGACGGGAAATTTTTCGAGGCAATTGGCGGCGGCTTCGCGACTCAGGCCGTAGCCCTCATCCATGCGGTGCGGGAGGTAATGCTCCACCTGCCAGCCGAAGTGCCGCAGCACCTCCGTCAGCAGCGCGGTCGAGGTGACGCCGTCCACGTCGTAGTCGCCGAAGATGACGAGGCGCTCGCCGCGTTCACGCGCCTGATAAAGCCGGTCAATGGCGCGGCCCATGTTCGGCAGGAGGAACGGATCGGCGAGCTGGCGCAGGCGGGGGTCGAGGAAGCGGCCGCAATCGGCGGGCGTGCTCAGGCCGCGGTTGAGGAGGCATTGCGCGAGCAGCGGCGAGACACGCGTCTCGCGGACGAGGACGTCCACCAGCAGCGGTTGCGGCGGAGTCAAAGCCCAGCGGAATTTGGGAGAAGTCATGGCTGTCTTACTGCCAGCCGCGGTGGATGAGTTGGAGCACTTTCCCGAGCGCGATGACGATCGCCTCGGCGGACAGCGCGAAATAGGCCAGCGTGGCGAGCGCCAACGCGTAGCCGACGAACACGGTGACGCCGTCGGCTTCCATCATGCTCGCGGCCATCACGATCACGGTCAGCGTGGGCAGGGAATTGGTGAACGGGATGGGCAGCGGCAGGGCCAGGAGCAGGGCCATGAGGGCGATGAGCGAACAGTGCGCGATCCGCGTGGCCGGCCAGTTCATCCACGCACTGCGGCGGGGCCGGACAAACCGCTCGATCCAGCGCAGGGCCTTCACGCCGCCACCGCCGATGAACTGCCGGAGACCGCGCGGCAACGCACGTTCGCCCACGGACCGCGGCACCCACGCCGAACGTCCGAGCGCCAGCCGCACGGCGAGAAATGCGATCACCGGACCCAGAATGGAGCTCAGCCCGATCAGCGGGATGGGCGAGATGAACGGGACGCCGAGCACGATGATGACGAGGTAAACGCCCCGCCCCTCGGTGCGCGCGAGCAATTGATTGATCGTGAGATCGGCCCCGCCCGCCGGACCGCCGAGGATTTCGCGGAGACGCTCGGACAACGGTTGCGAGGTCATGGCGGCGGGAATCGGCAAGGTGGATTTGGCCACGGATGCGGCAACGAGGATTTCCGAGGAACGAAAAAATGAAGGCCGGGGCGTATGCTTTCCACGCGTTTCAGCTTTCCTTCCATCCTGATTCGTCACGCGGTCGGCGGCGATTTCTGATCGCGCCGGGCCATGAGGATCGAGACACCAACGGAAATCAGCAGGATCACCGCCACGACGCCGAGCGAGACCGCCGTGGAAACCGTCACGCCCGCCAGCGCCGGAACGCGCGCGGCGACCAGCGGCAACAGCATCCGGGCACCGATGAAAATCAGCACGAGGGACAGCCCGATTTTCAGATAGCGAAACGCCGCGATGGCCCCGGCGAGCAGGAAGTACAGCGAGCGCAGGCCAAGCATCGCGAACACGTTCGAGGTGAAAATGATGAACCCTTTCTGCGTGACCGCGAAGATGGCCGGGATGGAATCGAGCGCGAAAATGAGGTCGGTGGTTTCCACCAGGAGAAGCACCAGCGCGAGCGGCGTGAGGGCGCGCCGGCCGTTGATCCGGGTGAGAAATCGGTCGCCCTCGAACTCCGTGGTGACGGGGAAAAAACGGCGCGCGAGGCGGAGGATGGGATTGCGCTCCGGATGCACGCCCTCGTCGTCCACCACCATCATCTTGAGGCCGGTGAAGACGAGGAAACCGCCGAAGACGTAGAGCATCCAGTGGAAGCGATGGATGAGCACTACGCCGGTGCCGATCATCGCCCCGCGCATCACCATCGCGCCGAGAATGCCCCAGAAGAGCACGCGGTGCTGGTATTCGTTCGGGACGCGGAAATAGGCGAAGACCAGCGCGATGACGAACACGTTGTCCATCGAGAGCGACATCTCGATGAGATAGCCGGTGACAAACTCGAGGGCGTCCTCGCGGCCACGGGTCGGGATGAGGCCGATGCCAAACGCGAGCGCGAGGGTCATCCAGGCCACCGACCAACCAAGCGCCTCGCGGAAGCTGACGACATGGGCCTTCCGATGAAAGACCCCGAGGTCCAGCGCGAGCAAGGCGAGGATGAAAACGACAAAACCCACCCAAACGAGCGGGTGGGTTGGCACTTCCGGCGGCATGGCCGCTGATTACGCGCGGATGGGCTGGGCCGGGACCGGCGCGGCCGTCGCCGAGAGGGTCGGGCGCTGGCCCTTGTGCCACCAGAGCACCAGCGCGCTGGCGATGTAGATGCTCGAGTAGGTGCCGGTGACGATGCCGACGAGGAAGGTGAAGGCGAAGTCGTTGATCACGCCGCCGCCGAAGAGATAGAGCGACAGGGTGGCGAGGAAGACCGTGCCCGACGTGATGATCGTGCGGCTGAGGGTCTGGTTGAGCGCCTGGTTCATCACTTCCTTGAAGCTGCCGCGCACGCCGAGTTTCAAGTCCTCGCGGATGCGGTCGAAGATGACGATGGTGTCGTTGATCGAGAAGCCGATGATGGTCAGAACGGCGGCGACGATGGGCGCGCTGAGTTCGCGTCCGGTGAGGAAGAACCAGCCCGAGGTCATCAGGATGTCGTGAATGATCGCCAGCACGGCGCCGACGGCGAAGGAGAATTCGTAGCGGAACGCGACATAGACCAGGATGCCGAACATGGCGAACAAGGCCGCCATCACGGCGGTTTTGGTGATTTCCTTGCCGACGGTCGGGCCGACTTTGTCGAGGCTCAGCAACGTGAGATTGGCGGCGGTGAATTGTTTCTTGATGGCCTCGAACACGCGAGTGCCCTCGTTGAACGCCACCGTCACGCGCAAGGTCTCGGCACCGGTGGCCAGGTCCTTCTGGAACTGAATCGCCGGATCACCGGCCTTCAGCGCGCTGACCGCGTCGCGGAGTTTGTCGATGGGCATGGCTGCCTTTTGGGCTTGGTCAAAGCGGATCGTGAGACTGTCGCCGCCGATGAAATCCGGCCCAAGCACCTTGGTGCCGCGATAGAGGCCGTAGCCGTTGCCGATGACGATCAACACCCACGACGCGATAAAGGCGACCTTCGCCACCTTCATGAAATCAATCTTCTCGCCCTTGATGAGCTGGAGCATCGGCAGGCTCTGGATCAGGTTTTTCTCGAGCAGCCAGTCGAAGATTACGCGGGTCACGATCAGCGCCGTGAACATGCTGACGCTCACGCCGATGGTGAGCGTGACGCCGAAGCCCTTGACCGGGCCGGTGCCGAGATAGATCAGCAACACCGAGGCGATCAGGGTCGTGAGGTTGGAGTCGAAGATGGTGCCGAACGCCTTGTCGTAACCGGCTGAAATCGCGCCGCGGATGGATTTGCTCGCGGCCAGCTCCTCACGGATGCGCTCGTAGATCAGCACGTTGGCGTCCACCGCCATGCCGATGGTCAGCACGATGCCCGCGATGCCCGGCAGCGTGAGCGTGGTGTCGATCGAGCACATCACGCCGAGCATGACGATGATGTTGAGCAGCAGGGCGACGATGGCAACGGCCCCCGAGAGCATGTAATAGACGAGCATGAACACGACCACCGCCGCCGTGCCGATGAGCGCCGCGGTGACGCCGCTCTTGATCGAGTCTTTGCCGAGGGAAGGATCGACGCGGCGTTCCTCCATGATTTTGACCGGCGCTTCGAGCGGGTTTTCCAAGACGCTGGCGAGTTCCAACGCTTCCTTGAGATCGAAGTTCCCGGTGATCTGACCGCTGCCGCCGGGGATTTCGCCCTGAATGGTGGGCGCGGAATAAAGTTCGCCGTCGAGGACGATGGCCATCTGCCGGCCGATGTTTTCGCGGGTAATTTTGGCGAACTTCGAACTCCCCTCGTCATCGAGGGTGAAATGAATTTCGGGGCGCATCGTGATCGGGTCGCGGTTGACGCCGGCGCGTTTCACGTTTTTGCCGGTGAGGCCCAGCTCGGAAGTGCGCTTCACGAGGTAGGCGACGAGGACATCTTTGCCGTCGCGGCCCTTGCGTTTTTCCTTCAGCAGTTCGTAGCCCGGCGCGAGCCGCCCGTCGCGGACGAGGGTGTCGGATTCCGGATGCACCATGCGGAACTCAAGGAAGGCGGCCTTTTCGATTTGGTTGCGGACACTTTGGTTTTCCGACTCCGAGAGACCGGGCATCATGATGAGGATGCGGTCCTCGCCGGAAGGCTGGATGACGGGTTCGGCGACGCCGAACTTGTCGATGCGCTTGCGGAGCACTTCGACGGCGTGGGAGAGCGCGGTCTCTTTCACCGCGGCCTTGTCCGTGCGGTTGGTGTCGGAGAGGAGCTTGGAACTGTCCATGAACACCAGGAAGGACGTGCCGCCCTGGAGATCGAGTCCGAGCTTGATCTTGCCGGCGGCCTCGCGCTGGAGGCGGTTCAGAATCGCGCGGGTCGGCTCCTTCTCGGCGGCGACATTGAAGATGGGGAAATAGCCGGTGATCGAGTTGGTGCCGATGGCCTCGAACAGGTTTTTGTAGGCATTGTTTTCGCCGACCTGTTTTTCGAGCGACTGCTTCTGCAGCGCCTCGGCCCGGGTGACGATGGCGGTGAAGTTGGTGTCCTTGCTGCTGGCGCGGCGGACGAACTCCCCGATAAGGGGCCGCGGCGTGGGCGGGTACAACTCATACAAGGCCCAGACGAGAACAAAGATAATGGTGACAACTCTCCAAGTGTTATTGCGCTTCATGCAGCTAGGGGTTCCCCGGACGGTGACTGGGCGGTGGCTCAATTCGCGGACGCAGGAGCGCTCCGCTCAATGATTTCGGCCACTGACGATTTGAGAATTTCGAGCTTCGCGTCGCCGGAACGGATCGAGACATTCTTGTCTTTCACGCCGACCACGACCCCAACGATGCCCGAGTTGGAAACAATCTTGTCCCCCGAGCGCAGAGTCTCCAGCAGCGTCGCAAGGTCCTTCGCTTTCTTCTGCTGCGGACGCAGGATGGCGACATAGAAGACCACCATCAGCAACACCAACGGCACCATGTTGACCCAGATGGGCGGTTGCGTTGGCGGCGAGGCCTGCGCCAGAAAAGCGTAAACTGAGGTTGAAAACATATTTCCGATTAAATTGAGCGCGCAAACTTAGGGTTGGGACCTCCTTTGGCAAGCATAACCGTTGGCAAATGCGCTGAAGCACCCCGGGAAACGCAATTCCACCTTCGCCCGCGCCGGTTTCCGGGCGGTGCGGCCCGCTCCATCGCCGTCCGCCGCCCTACGTATTTCCACGGCATTCGGGAAAATGGCTTGTCGCGCCCGCGCGCATTGCTAAAGGTGTCCTGTGGCCAAACCATCCCTATGAAACATCTGAACCTCCTGTTGTCGGCGGCAACCGCCGTCGCCTTGACTCTCCCCCATGCCGCCCAAAGCCAGACCGTCCTGGACCTGCTCAAGACGCTGCAACCGGGCCAATCCGTCCCCGCCCAGCCCGCACCGCCGCCGACGGTCGTGACGAACACGCAGACCATCATCATTTACAGCAACACACCGGTGCAGACCGCACAAGCCGCGCCCTCCGCGCCACCCGCCCCGCCCGCCGTGTTCGACACCCGGCCCGCGTTCATGGCCATGGTGACCAATTATGTCAGCGTCACCAATCCGGTCATCGTCACCAATTACGTCGTCCCCAAGACCAGCGTTCAACGCCGCCTTCAGCCCTTCAACGTCACCAATCCGGTCATCGTCACCAATTACGTCGTCAGCACCCGCGCAGTAATCGTGACCAATTTCTACAACGCGCAGGGGCAATACCTGCAACCGGTCCAACCCGTCGCCCCGCCGCCCATCCCCGGCCTCATCCCCATCGCGCCCGTAACGCCCGCCGCCCCCAAGCCGCCGGCCGGCCCCGACCCCAAAGTCGTCCGCGCCAACCAACTCCAAGCGGTCAAAGACCTCCTCACGCAGAGTGCCACCACGACCAGCAAGAATCTGTCCGCCGCCGGCAGCTTCAACAATTCTCCCAATCAAATCCAAATCCCCGAAGGCATGACCGTCTTCGACCGCGCCAAAGCCACGCGCCTCCTCACCGCAATGAACACCGCCGCCGAAAAAGCCGTGCCCGAGGTCTCCCAGCTCGTGCAGGCCGCCATCGCGCGCCTCGACCCCGCCGACCCGCTCGTCATCCTCAAGGGCGGTCCCGATGCGGCGACCAAGCTGCTCCTCACCATCGAGGGCCAGAACCTCTCCAACCAATCTCTCCCCATCGTGAAACGCGCCGGAGTCGCCGCGGGCCTGCCCGACGCCTACCAAAACGCCATGCTCAAAGGCGGCGGTCTCCTCGGCGGTCTGCTCGGTGGCGGAACCAGCGTGGACATTGATTCCCACGTCACCCGCGGCGTCCTCGCCGCCATCGTCAACAGCATCACCGCGCAGGAAGGCATGATCCGCTCCACCCCCTCGGCGCGGAACACGACCGCGTTGCAGAACGCCTTCAAGTAAACGCCGTCTCCTCCCACGGTTCCCCCAAGGGTCTCCTCGCGAGACCCTTTTTTATTCCCTGCTTCGCCTGAACTGCCGCACGAAAAAAAACTCCAAGTTCAAAGCTCAAAGCTCAAAGCTCAAGGGAAACACCAAGCACCAAGCGTTCAAGCTGCCCCGGTCGCTGCCATCACGTAATCATTTGCCCCCGAACCTTCCGTCCCCACGGCCGCATTTCTCCGCGCGGCCGTTGAGGCTTGGTGCTTGAACCTTCCCTTGAGCCTTGAGCTTTAGCCTTGGAGCTTCGCCCGAGCCTTCAATCTTGTTTGGACTCCCCTCCTCCGCGCCGCTAACGTCCGCCGCAACAAAACAACCGCCATCCCCGTGACACCGCCCACCCCCGCACCGCTCGGCCAACTCCCCGAAACCCTCCGCCGCCAATTCGCCGCGATGGAACAGCGCCTCTGGCGCATGGACACCACCGTCGCCATCGGCGGCACCGTCTGCGGCTTGCTCCTCTCGTTCACGTTTCTCTTCCTCTCCGACCGCCTCTGGGACACGCCCGTCTGGCTGCGCACGCTCTCGTCGCTCGCCGCGCTCGGTGCCGCTGCTTATTTCGGACTCGGCTGGTTCCGTCTCTGGGCGCTGCAACGCCGCGACACCAAGGCCCTCGCGGAAATCATCCAACGCCACCATCGGCGCCTCGGCGACCGGCTCCTCGGCGTCGTCGAACTCGCCGACGAATCCCGCCGTCCCGCCAATGTCTCCCCTGCCCTCTGCCAGGCCGCCATCGCGCAAGTCGCCCGCGAAGCCGGGCCCATGGACTTCTCCGCCGCCGTCGCCGCGCGACGCCCGCGCCTCATCGCCGCCACCGCGCTCGGCCTGCTCACGCTCGTCGCCATTCCCTTCGTCCTCTTTCCCGACGCGAGTCTGAATGCGCTGAAACGCTGGTTCCTCCCCGGCGCCTCGATCACGCGCTACACTTTCGTGCAACTCTCCGACCTCCCCGCGCGCCTCGTCGTCCCGCACGGCGAACCCTTTGAAATCAACTGCGGCGTCACCCCGCGCTCCTTCTGGAAACCCGCCACCGCCACCTCCCAGTTCGCCCGCCAGCCCGCCGTCGAAGCCGCCGTAAAATCCGGCCACGCCCTCTTCAAGATCCCCGGCCAGACCCAGCCCGGCACCCTCTCCCTGCGCGCCGGCGACGCCACGCGCCAGATCGCCATCGAACCCACCCACCGCCCCGCGCTCAAACAATTCACCGCCTCCCTCGAACTCCCCGCCTACCTCCATTACCCCGTCGTCGAGCAACCCATCCAGCAAGGCCGCCTCAGCTATCTCGAAGGCACCCGCCTCACCTTCCGCGGCCAGACCACGCGCAATCTCGCCAGCGCCGAACTCCGCGACGCCCAACCCCAGGCCCAGCCCCTCGCCGTCACCGCCGCCAGCTTCACCTCACCCATGTTCACCCCCACCGGCGCGCCCACGCTTCATTTCACCTGGCAGGATGAACTCGGCCTCCGCCCCCAGCCCGCGCTCGCCCTGCTCCTCCAGCCCCAGCGCGACGCCGCGCCGCTCATCGAACTCCCCGACCAGCCCCGCGAAACCGCCATTCTCGAAGATGAAATCATCCCCCTCCGCCTCACCGCCACCGACGACTTCGGCGTAAAAGAACTCGGCCTCCGCTACGATTTCACCCAGCCGCAAAAAGCCGGCGGCGACGACGTGACCCGCACCAACAAGGTCAAAACCGGCGCGCACACGGAACGCAAACTCGCCGGCGTCTTCGAGTTCTCCCCCGGCTTCCTCGGCATCCCCGCCGGCACCGTCGTCAGCGTCCGCGGCACCGCCACCGATTATTTTCCCGGCCGCGCCCCCGCCGAATCCAGCGTCCATCGCCTCCTCATTCTCAGCCGCGAAGAGCACGCCCGCATGATCCAGGAACAGCTCGAAAAACTCCGCGTCGCCATCGAGGAACTCACCCGCAAACAGGAAAATCTCACCGGCGAAACCAAGCGCGTGCAGGATCAAAAGCCCGACCAACAAGCCACCCCCGAAACCGCCAAAAAACTCGGCGAACAATCCGACGAACAAAAGGAAAACGCCCGCACCCTCGAACGCATTTCCGAGGACGGCCTCCGCACTCTCAAAGACGGCCTCCGCAACAAATCGCTCCCCACCAAGATGCTCAAAGACTGGGCGCAAAGCCTCGAACAAATGCAGAACGTCGCCAAACAGGAAATGGGCGAAGCCACCGACTCCCTCAAGTCCGCCCAGCAAAATCCCGCCAAGCGCCCCACCGAAGTCGCCAAGGCCGTCGAGAAAGAAGAGCAAGCCCTCAAAGCCCTCCAGGAGTTGCAGCGCAAAATGTCCAACGACCTCGACAAGATGCAGGCCCTCACCCTTTCCAAGCGCCTCCGCAAAGTCGGCGAGACCGAGCAGGGCGTCGATCTCACCCTCCAGAAAACCCTCGCCGAAACCATCGGCCTCCGCCGCGAGGAACTCCCCGCCCCGACCCGCGCCAAGCTCTCCGGCCTCGCCGGCGACCAGGAGCGCGCCAGCAAAGACACCGCCAAAATCCACGAGGAAATCACCCGCTTCCACCAACGCACCGACCTCGCCAGCCACGGCAAAGTTTCGCAGGAAATGAAACAGACCAAGGTCGTGGACGAACTCGCGCAAGTCTCCGAACTCATCCGCGAAAACATCTCCGCCCAGGCCCGCCAGCAGGCGCAGAACTGGGCCAAACGCATCCTCGCCTGGGCCGACGAACTCGAGGCCGGCGAAAAAGAATCCGACGAGGAATCCGGCGAAAGCGGCGAGCCGCAAAAGATGGAAAAGCGCGACCTCGAAAAACTCCTCGCCCTCATCCGCGTCCGCCAGGACCAGGAAAACCTCAACGAACACACCCGCCTCCTCGAAACCGACAAAGCCACCCGCCCCACCTACGCCAAAGACGCCACCGAACTCGGCACCCGCGAAGGCGCGTTGAAAAAAGAGGTTGGCGACCTCCAGAAAGAACGCGTCTTCGCCAAGGTCAAAGAACGCCTCAAACAAGCCGGCCAGGTCATGGACGAAGCCGAATACAAACTCGCCACCCCGCTCACCGACGAACCCACGCAAGCCGCCGAGACCGACGCCCTCAACCTCATCGACGACGCCATCAAAACCGTCCTCCAATCCCAGCAGAAAAACCAGAAACCGAGCAGCGGCATGAGCGCCCTCCAGCAAATGATGCAAATGGGCCAGCAACCCGGCGAAGGCATGAACAGCGCCCTCAGCGACCGCGCCAACAAAAGCGTCAACGGCGACGGCCGCGGCAAAGACCCCAACGCCCGCAAAGTCCAAAAACTCAGCGGCCGCGACACCCGCACCCTCCCCGCCGAATACCGCGACGCCATCCAAGGCTACTTCAACGCCGTCGAGAAACCATGAGACCTATTTCTTATCCCGGTAGGGACGCGCTGCCGCGCGTCCGTAACCTTTCCCCGGCCCCAACGCGCCCGCGTGCAACCGACATCGTTTCGATCCCCACGCGTGCGGACGGGGACAGGTCAGGGCCGCGCAGCAGCGCGGCCCTACCACGATCCGGTAGAGACGCGCTGCCGCGCGTCCCTTCCCCCGTTCGGAGTCCCGCCTTTAGGCGGCAAACCGTCCAATCACCCGCCACGCTACATATTGCCCAGACCCGTCCTCCCCACGTCCCACCGGCTAAAGCCGGAACTCCAAATTCGCCTATTATTCCCAACGCAATCTAGGCCGCTCGAACCCACCACCATTATGAAGACGAAACAAACCTGGCCGCTGCTGCTGACACTCCTTACCATCCTCGTCCCTACGCCAGTCAGAGCCGACGACGCTGAGACACTACAGAATCCGGCGCTCAAGCGGTTTTACACGGAGCTTCAGACACTTTTCCTCAAACACTATCCCAAGGCCACATCCCACCGCCTGAAAGACAAGATTCACTTTGAGCACGACACCCGCGTCTTCCTAGTTCACGAACCACTGATGACAGGGGAGTGGCAAGACCCGTGGGAGACGCGTGGGCCAAAGCCCGGTGGCATCCTGTGTGACATCACGCTCCAGAAAGGCCCGTATCAACGGCAGGCAGTTGTGCCACAGACTTTCGACAAGCGTTACTTCACGACCTTATTGCTGGCTCCCTACTCACCCAAGCAGGACGCTCACCTTGCAGTTCATCTCTCCTATCCCCGCAACGTGCCCGAGGAGTTCTTGAAGCAGTTCGTCGAGTTGGCCAATGCTTTCAGCAAGTATGTGGACTGAGCGGACTACCTATGCGCCCCATCTCACCCGGCCATCGTGCTCCACTTGCCATCCACGCGTCCCGTGAACCGGGCCGCTGCGCTTGGGTAGTTGGCATTACTACCTACCCTCGCCAACTGGAGAGACTTCTCACCACCCTTCACCTATGAAACGCGAATTTAACGTCGTCATCGAACGAGACTCCGAG
>BJHT01000131.1 GCA_014193395.1 Verrucomicrobiota bacterium | reverse complement strand
TTCGGCGAGGCGGGCTTCGTTGATTTCGCAGCCGAGGCCGGGGCCTTGGGGGAGCGAGGCGTAGCCGTCTTTGTCCACGAACCAAGTTTTTTGCATCAGGTCTTTGGGCGTGATGCTCGGGTAGTACTCGTGGATGAGGAAGAGCGCCACGGATGCGCTGACGTGCAGGCTGGCACTCATGGCGAGGTCGGTGGTGACGCTGTGCGGCGCGAGCGGGGCGAAGTAGGTCTCGGCGAGCGTGGCCATTTTGCGCAGGGCGCTGATGCCGCCGGTGTGCGCGCAGTCCACCTGCACGATGTCGCCGACGCCCGCGAGGAGATAGGGCAGGATTTCCCAGATGGTGCGGGCCTGCTCGCCGATGGCGAAGGGGATCGCGATGTGTTGTTTCAGGCGCTTGAAGACCTCGATGTTGCCGGGCACGGCGGGCTCCTCGAGGTAGAGGACGTCGTAGGGCTGCACGGCGGCGGCGAACTGGATCAGAAAAGGCGGTGGCAGGGCGCAGTGCGCATCGAACATCACGATGCCGTCGGGCCCGACGGTTTTGCGCGCGTGCTCGATGGATTTCACATGGCGGTCAATCTCGGCGGGCGTGCCGGCGAAGGGCTGCGGACCCGCGCCAACCTTGGTGGCCGTGGCCGACGGATACACGCGGACCTTGTTGCGCGCCGGGCCTCCGAGCAGACGGTAAACAGGCACGCCCCAGAGTTTGCCAGTGATGTCCCAGAGCGCCATGTCGATGCCCGCGAGGGTGTGGACCATGAATGGCCCACCCCGGATGTCGCGATGCGAGCGGTAGATTTTCTGCCAGAGATATTCGATGCGCGTGGGGTTCTCGCCATCGAGCAACTCGAAGAGCGAGCGCGCGAGCATCGCGGCGACGGTGGGTTCGAGCTGCGAGATTTCGCCCCAGCCGGTGACGCCCTGGTTGGTTTCGAGTTTGAGGAAAACCTTGCGCCCGACCGGCGTGGCCGTGAGGCGCGTGATGCGGATGCGGCTGGCGGTGTCGGCGACGTTGGCGGCGGGATTGTCGGCGGCGGACACGGCCTCGGTGAGGGCGATGTTCGCGGCGCTCATCGCGGAGACGGTGGCGAGCCATTGGCGGCGGTTGAACATGGGGCGGCGGGGTTGTGGAGGTTGCTGCGGCGGCGCGGTGGCGTGGTGTGTGGGCGTTGGTGCTGGCGGCGACGCTGGCGGTTTGCGGGGGTGGCGTCAACGCGGTGATGTTCCGGGGCAGGGATTTTTCAAAGTGCATTTCACCCCGTAAAATCAACGGTTCGCCCCACAATCGCCGCGATTCCTCCCTCCGAAAATTCACCGCGGGATTTCCGTGTTAATTAAGTGGCGTCCAAGAACTGGACAGGCGGCAGGTGGCGCCGGGTTTCAATGCGGAAAAATCAAGGAGGTGGAGCGCCTCCGCCGGGACTGGCAGGTCCGGGCACTTACGAGGCGCTTGCCGATCCGCACCCGGCGCCGTCCTGCGCTGTTCAGTTCCTGGCGGAAATCAAGGAACCGCTAGTAATCGCAGCCCACGGCAAACCAATCCGCCCTTCGCACTCCGCGTCACCCCACATGAATCCACGCACACTGGTCCAATCCGTCTCCGCTCTCCTCCTCGGCGCCACCCTCACCGTCCGCGCCGATCTGGTGCTCGACTGGAACACGGTCGCCCTCCACGCCATCAAGACCGAAAAGACCGCGCCACCGATGGCCGCGCGCAACCTGGCGATTCTGCACGCGTCGATCTTCGACGCCGCCAACGGCGTCAAGCAGCCGCACGAGCAGCATCACCGATCCTACATGGTCAAGACTCACGCCAAGGCCCACGCCTCCGAGGACGCGGCGATCTCGGCCGCGGCGCACAAGGTCATGGTGACGCTGTTCCCAGCCGGCGCGGCGCAGTTCGATCAAGATTTCGCCAACGCGCTGGCGCACCTGCCCAACGACCGCGCGCGCCAGGCCGGCGTGGCGTATGGCGAATTGGTGGCCCGCACAATCCTCGCCGCGCGCGCCAACGACGGCGCCGCCGCGAACGTCCCGTACACGCCGGGTGCCAATCCGGGCGACTGGACGCCCACGCTGCCGGGACTCAAGCCCGCGCTGTATCCGCAGTGGCCGCAGGTCGCGTGCTTCGCGATGACGAGCGGCGCGCAGTTCCGTCCGCCCCCGCCGCCGCGGCTCGACTCGGCGGCCTACGCTTCCGATTTCAATCTCACCAAACGCCTCGGCGGAACCAACAGCGCCAGCCGCACGGCGGAGCAGACCTTGATCGCGAATTTCTGGGCCGACGGCGCGGGCACGGTAACGCCGCCCGGACATTGGAACGTGATTGCGCAGGATGTCTCCAAGCAACGGCACCTGACTCAGGATCAGAACGCGCGGCTGTTTGCGCTGTTGAACCTGAGCCTCGCCGACGCAGGCATCGTGGCGTGGGATGCGAAGTACGCCTTCAACTACTGGCGCCCGATCACGGCCATCCAAAATGCCGACCGCGACACCAATGCAGCGACGGAAAAGGACGCGGCCTGGACGCCCTTGCTGGTCACCCCGCCGTTTCCGGAATACATCTCCGGTCACAGCACGTTCAGCGGCGCGGCGGCCACGGTGCTGGCGAAATTCTTCGGCACAGATCGCGTGACGTTTGTGGCGACTTCGGAAGGCGCGCCCACCGTGACGCGCACGTTTCGCTCGTTCAGCCAGGCGGCGGTCGAGGCGGGGATGAGCCGGATTTACGGCGGCATCCATTTCATGTCCGCCAATTCGCAGGGCTTGCAGGCCGGCGCGCGGCTCGGCGCCTACGTCTGCAAGCACACGCTCTCGCCGCATGGTGACGGCGCACAGAAGCGGTGAGGAAATTTCGCGGCGCCGCCCGGCGGGATAACAGGGCGGAGTTCAGCCAGGACAAAAAGGGGGGCGGAAAATAATCCGCCCCTCGATTTTTTTGCGGGGGTGAAACGAAGCGGAGGGGCGCAGGGAGGGGGGGGGATCAGGGGAATGGGGCAGCGGAATGCGGCAGGGGATCTTTGGCAAAGGAATGAAGGCAAAGGAATGGGGACAGGGAATTCTTGTCTTCATTCCTTTGCCTCCATTCCTTTGCCAATTCCGTTTCGTGGCCGTGGTGAGCTTCCGCTGGCAGACATGAAAACTCGATTGGCAGACGAACGGGGGCAGACGAATGGGTCGGAGAGAACAGAATCCTTTGTTCCCATTCGTCTGCCCCCATTCGTCTGCCAAAATCCGTGCTGACCATGCAGGTGCCGACGGCACGAGAGTCAGAGCCATCGGTGTGAGTTGCCTCCGCCTCGTCACCTCGGCGGCTACTTTTCACACAGACTCCTCCGGCCGCGCTCCTGGCGCACCAACTTCATAACCACGCCTGAGCCGCCCCCGTTTTCTGACCCGCGGAAGATTTCGTTTGCCGCGCTGTTTTCGAGCGGCACACTCCCGCGGCAATCCAAACACTAAATATGAATCATCTACTCACCCTCACCCTGCTGGCGATTGGCATCGCCGGTGTCACCGCGGCGACCACGACGACCGCGGCGGAGCAAGACACGCGCTGTTTTGAAATGCGCGTTTACTACGCGCCGCCGGGCAAGCTGGACGCGCTCAACGCCCGCTTCCGCGACCACACGCTGCGCCTCTTCGAGAAGCACGGCATCGCCAACATCGGTTACTGGATGCCGATTGATAACAAGGACAACAAGCTCACCTACATCCTCGCCTACCCGAACCGCGAGGCGCGCGATAAATCGTGGAAAGCCTTCATGGCGGACCCCGAGTGGCAGAAGGCCTACAAGGAATCCGAGATCAACGGCAAGCTGGTCGCCAAGGTGGAGCAGACCTTCCTCACCGCCACCGATTACTCGCCCGCGATCAAGCCGGCCAACGTGGGCAACCGCGTCTTCGAGCTGCGCACCTATATCACGCCGCCCGGCAAGGTGGACGCGATCAACGCCCGCTTCCGCGATCACACGGTGAAGCTGTTCGCGAAACACGGCATGACCAACTTCGGTTACTGGACGCCGATGGCGGGACAAAAGGGCGCGGACAACACGCTCATCTATCTGCTCGCCCACAAGAGCGTGGAAGCGGCGAAAGCCTCATTTGGCGCGTTCGGCAAAGACCCCGACTGGCAGGCCGCCCGCAAGGCGTCCGAGGAAAAAGCCGGCGGTTCGCTCACCATCCCGGGCGGCGTGAAATCCGAGTTCCTCAATGCGACCGACTACTCGCCGACGAAGTAACCGGCGGCGACGGACCAAGTGTGAAGGGCGGGCTGCGGCCCGCCCTTCGTTTTGTCCCCCTGCTCGCGCGCGACTCCCCCATGCCACAGAAAGCGAAAACATCCCGCACCTCCGCGAACGCTGAGGATGCGCGGCGGTCTCGCCGCTCGGCCGAACCGGCACGCCCGAAGGCAGGCGGGATTCCCGCAGATTCAAGGCGACCACAGATTTCTACTTTTGGGATGCCCATCTGTGGTCGCCCTGAATCTGCGGGAATGTTCTCTTTCAACGGGATTGCGGCTTCGCAACCCACGTCTGTTCGATTTTCAGATTCACGGGGTGGCGACCGCTTGTGGCGACGAGCCGTCGCCACCCCAATTTTACCTGCAAGAATATGAGCACCAACACCTCCTCTTCGATCACCCGCGGCGCGGCGCGCAAGTTGGGCGTCGCCGTGGTCGGCCTCGGCAGTCTCACGCACAGCCACATCCTGCCAGCGTTGCGCAAGACCAAGCACTGCCGGCTCGCCGCGCTGGTCAGCGGCTCCGCGGCGACGCTGAAGACGACGGCAGCGAAGCACGGCATTCCGGCCGCGAATTGTTACACCTACGACGACTTCGACCGCCTCGCGCAACAGCCGGACGTCGATTTTGTTTTCATCGTGCTGCCCAACGCGCAGCACGCGGAATTCACGCTGCGTGCGGCGCGCGCGGGCAAACATGTGCTTTGCGAAAAGCCCATGGCGAACTCGGTGGCGGAATGCCGCGCGATGATCGCGGGCTGCAAAAAAGCCGGCGTGCAACTGGCCATCGCTTATCGCTGCCAGTTCGAGCCGCATCATCGCGAGGCCATCCGCCTGGTGCGCGAAAAAGTTTTCGGCGAGATCAAATTCATCGAGGCCTCGTTTGGATTCCGCATCGGCGATCCGAAGCAGTGGCGTTTGCGCAAAAACCTGGCGGGCGGCGGCGCGCTGATGGATGTGGGCATTTATGTCATCCAGGCCGCGCGCTATCTCACGGGCGAGGAGCCGAACTGGGTGTTCGCCACCGAGGTCAAGACGGACGCGGTGAAATTCCGCGAGGTGGACGAAACCCTGTGTTGGCAGATGAAATTCCCCGGCGGTGTGATCGCCAGTTGCAGCACCAATTACGTCGTGGACGGCCTCGACCGCTGCTGGGTGGGCGCCGAGCGCGGGTGGTTCGAGCTGAACCCCGCGTTCAATTACAACCGCATCGAAGGCCGCACCAGCGCGGGCAAAATGCGCCTGCCGCAGACCGATCATTTCGTGCCGCAACTCGACGACTTCGCCCAGTGCATCCGCGCCGGCCGCCCGTCGATCGTGAGCGGCGAGGAGGGACTGAAGGACATGAAGGTGGTCGAAGCGATTTACCAATCCATCGCGCGCGGCAAGCCGGTGACATTGCGATGAGAGGAGGAAGTGAGCCGGCCGGTGCGGTGTGTTTGTCCGCAGCACCCAGCGGGCAGATAGCCTTGGTAGGAGACGACGCGGGGAGTCTCTGAACAGTTCGGCGGGAGCAGCCTGGCGGCGCAGAAGGAGGCTAGCGGCGGCTCACATCGTCTCCTCCAATCCGCTCGCACGCACAGCGCGGGAAATTGCCGACACTCTACCGCGCTGCGCCCGGGGGCGTCCGCACTCCGCGACGCGCCGGGTTACTGCAGGGCGAGGGGGAGGCGGTTGAGGCGCTGCTTCATCTCGCGGAGTTTCACACCGGTTTTGTCGTCGGTGTTTTTGACGCCGAGGCGGATGTCGCGGGCGGTGGCGAAGTTGTTGAGGACGACGCAGTATTCGCGGTTGACCATGATGCCGAGGAGTTCGCCGGATTTGGCGAAGACGAGGTCGCCGGTGGAGGGGGAGAATTCACCGAAGATGCGGCTGAAGATTTTGGTTTTCATGCGCACGTATTGCGGCAGCGCGGGGTCGATGCGGAATTCGACTTCGCCGTAGTAGCGGCCGCCTTTGCCGACGAGGATGGCTTCGGGAAATTTGGTGGGCACCCGGGTGGTGGGGTAGGCGCGGACGCCGAGCTGGGCGGCCTGTTCGGCCCCGACGGAGATGACGACGATGCGGGGATCGATGGCGAGGAAGGAGAGGGCGGGAATGGAGAAGAGCTTGGGCGGATGGGCGACGACGCCGCTGAGGATGTCCCAATCGACGGGGAGGTCCTCGAAGCGCAACGGGGTGTCGAGGACGTGGAGGAGGGCGTAGATGCGGCCGTTGTCGTTGACGAGGACGGTGCTGACTTCGCGGGAGCGGGTGACTTGGGAGAAGATGCCGGGGCGGGTGCCTTCGATGACGGTCTCGATGCGGTTGGAGAGGTAGTCGGTGAGGATCTGGTTGGCGTTGAGGGGGCGGTTGTCGCGGATTTCCTGGGTGAGTTCGGAGGACTTGGCGGCGAGCTGGCCGACGCCGGAGGCAAGCTGGCCGACGCCGGTGGCGAGCTTGGTGGCGTGGTCTTCAATGCGGGCTTTTTCCTGGCGGACGGCCTGCACCTCGGTGCGGAGGTCGGTGAGGTTTTCGCGGAGGACTTTTTTCTCGGCCTCGGCGACGGCGACGCTGGCGTTGAGGGCCTGGGCGGTCTGGAGGGCGCTGGTGCGTTGTTTGTCGAGCTCGGCGAGCAGCGCGGCCTGGCGGGCGGCCTCGGCTTTCTTGGCCTCGAGTTCGCGCTGGTATTGTTCGGTGAGGGTTTCCTTGATGAGTTGTTTCTCGGCCTGCGCGACTTTGACGGCGGCGTTGAGGTTCTCCATCTGCTGGCGGGCGGCGACCTGTTGTTTCTCGAGTTCGGTGAGGTTTTTCTGCTGGCGCTCGGCCTCGATTTTTTTGGCTTCGAGGTCGCTGGCGATTTTGGCGAGGCGCTCGGCGGTCTTGCGTTCGAGTTCGGTGCTGGCGGCGAACTTCTGGGTCATCTCCTGCACGCGCCCCTGGGCTTCGGCGAGGTCGCGTTCCATCTTGCCCTTCTGGGTCTGCGACTGGGCGAGGCTGTCTTCGACGATGTTGAGGTCGGACTGGACGAAGCGGAGGCGGGCGGCGAGCTGGTCGCGGGAGGCGCGCTCGTCCTGGAGGGAGATGCGCATCAGCTCCATGAGGTCCTGGTTCTGGATGGCGACGGAGCCGACGGATTGTTTGGGGACGGGCGAGCCGAGCGGGCGGGTGGGTTCCTTTTTCCACTGGGTGACGGCCAGCAGGTTGAGGAGGAGGAAGTCGCAAATGATCAGGATCAGCGTTTTGTTCATGGCGGGGGGCGCTGCCGGCGGTGGGTGCCCGGGGGGCGGGAAGACCCGGTTTTACTGGGCGTGGATGCCCACGGTGCGGGCGGCGGTTTCGAGGGTGGCTTCGGCGTTGGCTTCGCCGGCGGCTTCCATGATAAGCTTGCGCTTGAAAGGCCGGACGTGGCGGATTTTCACGAGGGCGACGCAGACGATGCCCAAGAGGTTGGACGAGTAGGCGGCGAGCAGGTTGGCGTCGATGACGTTCATGACCTGGAGGACGAGAGCGGCGGCGGTGCCGCCGATGCCGACGTAGAGACCGGTGTCGAAGAGGTTTTCCTCGTTCTCGACCAGCTTGAGTTTGAGCAGCGGTGGCGCGGGTTGGCCGTCGATTTCGCTGATCTTGGTGAGGCAGACGATATAGACGAATATCTGGATGAGGAGGAACAGGACGATGGAGAAGATGGTGGTGATGTCCATGACGGGTTTGGTGGGGGTTGGCTTGAGGGGAGCTGAAACTGGTGTTGGCGGACTACCGGGGACGGCGATTTCAAACTGATACTCGGGGCGCGGACCTTTGGTAAAGAGAAAAGGCTCGCTGGCGAGGACCAGGAGGATGCAGATGCCCAACGCGAGCGTGCCGGTGCGGATGATCGGCATGGCGGGCGCGGCGGCCGCGACGCCGGGTGTCGGCGGGAAGAGCAGGCCGGTGCCGTGAACCATCATCGCGACGCCGAGGAGGAAGCAGACAAGCTTCAGGAAGACGGCGGTCTTGGGGAGGTTCAGGCTCAAGGTGACGAGCGGATCGAAGGTGCCGGACTTGGCGGCGCGGATGGGCACCTGGCGGCGGAGCAGTTCGGTGAGGGCGTCAACGCCGGTGTTCAACGCGAAAGTGAGGTCGCCGACGGAGGTGCGGCCGAAGCGGGTGATGAGGGCCGCGACCTGGTCGGGATGGGGGAGGCGGTCGGTGGCGCTCACCACGATGGCCGCGGTGTAAATCACGGCGAAGGATTCGGGCGAGGTCTTGGCCTGTTCGGCGAAGAAATGAACCGTCCGGACATCGGTGCAAACTTTTAGAAGCTCGGCGATTTGCATCCAATTCAGGCGCTTCCCCAAGGAGAGCAGATCGAGGTAAAAGATCTCCAGCGTCTGCCGTTGCGCGGGCTGGGATCCCGCCGCGTCCGCGAGGCTTTTCACCTCGTCGTTGAGCTTGCCGGCCAGATGACCGCTGTGGGACAGGAGCGCGATCATCAGGATCGTCGCATCCAGTGGCTGGCCGCCGGGTCCGAGCGCCGGGGCGAACTGGGCGAAGTTGGTGATGGCCCGGGTTGCAAAGATCGAGGCCACGGGGCCGGATTTGGAACTGACCAGATGCCGCGCGACGGTGGCGCGGTTTTTCTCTGGGATGAGGATGGGAATGATCGGCTGGTTGGTGGCGGTCAGGGCGGATTCGCGCAGGTTGAAGACCTGTTCGAGCTGGGGATCGTAGCCGCCCCACGGGGCGAGTTCGGGCCGCCGGCGCTGATAGTCCGCGATGGCATTGGCGAGCAGGGCGGTGTTGGTGTGGCCGACCTGGGTGGCGGTGGCGAGAACGAACTGGGCGGGGCCGACGCGATCGCCGTTCACGAGCCGCAGGCCTTCGTCAATGATCGTGCGCGAGTCTTGCGCGGCCTTCTTGAGCAGCAGCGGATCGATGGACTTGACGTTGGCGGGAATGATCCAGCCGAAGAGCAGCACCGCCAGTCCCGCCCCGATCAGGCCGGTGACGGCCAGGTAAAAAAGCGCACCCCGGCGGGGGAATGGAGCATCGAATTCGCGGTCTGCCATGCGTGGAAACAAACACCGTTCGCGGTTCCCTTGCAGCGGGATCGCCGGGATTTGCCAGGCGAGCAGGGCGGGCGATTTGGTTATTGTTGGCGCGATAGTCCTTGAACCGTTTTCAATGTCAAACGTTTGCGCGGAAAGAAGGAAAAAACTGTGTGAACAACAGGGTGGTCGGAGCATGTGGAAGCGCCAGAAGCTGCAATGGCCGCGATTCCGACACCGCGCGGGTGGCGCGTCCGCGGCGCGACATTCACGTCATCGCACCGGCCCGGCGCGGCCCGCGCAGCGGCGGGGTGAAGCCGGGTGCTAATGAGATGGAGATTTCGCTTGGAGAAACTGCCGGAGATGATCACCGGCGAAGAATTCGCCAAGTCAGCACTGATTACCGACTCCTGTCTCCAACTCCTATCTTCTGCCTGTGTCTCTTGCCCCTTGCCCCCTGTCCCCTGCCCTGCCCCGTCACTGACTCTTCACCCGATAGAACCGTTGCGCGCCAAGACCCGCGGGGTCGCGGATCATCTGGGCGGTGCCGTCGCCGACGAGGGGCGGGCCGGGCAGCGCGGTCCAGGTGGTGTCTTGGAAGGCGGCTTTGTATTCGATCACGTAGGAAACTCCGGGCGTGGTTTGAAAGGTGAAGCAAAAGCCATTGGTGTCGCAGGTGGGTTTGAAGAGCAGTGCCGGCGGATTGGTGGCGATGGTGTAGCCAAGGTCCGTGAAAAGGCCGCGCTCGATCGCGGTGAGCGAGTGGGTGGCCTCGCCTTTGCCCAAGCTCGGGGACCAGAGGCTGCCGGAGTCGGGCGGGAGATGACTGACACCCGAGCCGTCAGCGGCCAGCGGCGGCGCGTAGATGCGGACGGGCTGGCCGCCATTCGCGGCGGACGCGGCCGGCCCAGTCCACCAAAGATCGCCGCTGCCGATGGCGGCCAGGCGCTCGGCGTCAGTCATGGAAATCAGCGGCGTGTAAGTGCCGGCGGTCTGGGCCAGAAAGCTTTCGTACACGCTCGGGCCATCGTCGCGATAGTAGCCGCCCGTTTGTCGGCTGATAATGTCGAGGATGCCGAGGCCGTGGCCGATTTCGTGGAGCGCGGTGGTGACAAAATCATATTGATTGGTGCCCGGACGACCGTCCTGGCCGAGGTAGAAATTCGTGTTGAGATCGAAATCGACATAGATCTCCGGCTGCCCCGGATTCGTATCGCGACCGTAAAAATCATTGGCCAGCGGCGTGACACGGTTGAGCTGCGAGCCGACGCGATAGATATCCGCCGGCCCGCCCTCGGCGAGGGTGCTGCCGGGTTGCGCGATCATGCCGACGGCGACGGTGATGACTTCCGCCGCGTAGCTCGGCACGAGCCAGGTGGACCACAGGGAGAGCGTGAATTCCAGCGCGGCCCGCCGGTTGGCCCCGAGCACCGGATCGTTGAAGCCGTCGTTGGCGTTGAAGGAATACTGCGGCACGAAGCGAGTGCCCGCCGCGCTGTTGCCCGCGGTTGCCGCCATCAGCCCCGCGAGCGCGAGGACCAGCAGTCGCGAGCGAAGAAGACGAAGGGTGCGGGGCATCGCGCGAGGCGGGTGGGCGGCGGTCCGGCCGGCGAAGCGTGCCGACCGGCCCGCGCGCAAAGCAGACTAGGGCGTGAGACGCGCCCGATAGAAGCGGGGCAGACCGGCGACGGGCGTGTCTTCCTGCACCAACATACCAGCGGGATCGGTCGTGTTGGTAAGGAGCAGGGTCCACACCGCATTGGTGAGGCTGCTGGCGTACTCGAGGGTGTATTGCGTGTTCCCCTGCCCGGTCAGCGTGAGTTGGAAACGCCCGGCGGCGACGAGACGGATGGCCAGTGACGGCGGCGGAGGAGGAGCCGTCGTCACCGACCAGTTCACGACGGTGTCGCCGGTGACTACGACGTCCTTGGGGGCGGGGTTCTGGTAGCCTTGATCGGTGAGGGGACTGAGCGAGAACTGCCAGTTGCCCGGTGCCACGCGGAGGGTGTAGGAGCCGTCGTCGATGGTGAAGCCGCTGGTCTGGTAATTGGTCGCGCCGGCGTTCAGCGAGGCGCTGACGTAGATGCTGGTGATGGGCGCGCCCGTCGTATTGGTCACGACGCCGCTGATGATGACGGTCGAGCGCAGGAAGAGCAGTTGGAACCCGTTTTGATTGACGTTGTCCTGCACCGCCAGGGTCAGGCGTGGGGCCAGCAGACCGCGCATTTCCGCCTCGAAATCATCGCAGGTCACGGCCCAGGTCCCGCCAAAAAGTCCCAAGTCAAAGGTGCCGTCCGGCCCGCTGACCACCTGCTTGCGCAGGTTGAACGTGGTCTCCGTGGCGACCAGCGTCAACGCAGGCACCGGCGCGCCGCTGTCGTCCAGCAGCCGTCCGCTCACCACGGCGGTCACGCGACGGACGTTGATGTCCTGCGCGGTGGCGGTCGCGGCGGTGGCGGTGACGACCGCCGTGCGGCCAAGGTAGCCGAGCGTTCCCAGGCGGTCCGCCCGCGGCTCGACAAACCAGTCGCCCTCGGTGACACCGAGCGTGTAATTCCCGTCGGCGTCCGTCGTGCCGAGCGTGGCGTACGTGTAGAGCGCCAGGTCCAGGCCGGTGATGTAGGCCCCCGCCACCGGCTGGCTCGTCTCATCCGCCACCCGGCCGTAGATGAGCCCCGTGGCGCGCAACGTGTTGACGCTCGTGCCAATGACCGAGCCGCCGGTCGCGTCGAGCACCACTGGTTGATGGAAGCCCACGCAGCCCAGTCGCGCCAAGTCCGCGGCGGAGAAATCCAGATTCCACGTATCGCCGAGCACCTTGAGATTGAACCCGCCCGCTGCGTCGGTGAAGCCCTGCACCAGGTTGCCGCCGCTCGATTGCGCGGACACCGGCACGCCCGGCAAGGGCGCGCCGCCGGGACCGTCGAGCAGCGTCCCGGTGATGCTGCGGTCGGAATTTAAGAACGACAAATCCTGCGACACTGTCTGCGCCGCGCCGACGTTCAATTGCGGCGCATTCGCGAGATCCGTGACGGACCCGGCCTGCAACGCCAGGACCGCGAATTGTCCGGCCGGACACGGCAGCGTGTAGGCACCGTTGGCCGCGGCCGTCGTGCCCACGATCACGTCGGCGGGCCGCGCCGGATTCACCAGCACCACGATGCAGTTGCTCGCGCCCGCCACCGTGCCCGTGACGCTCTGGGGAAACGCCGTCGCAGTCACCGTGAAGGGCACCAGCACCGGCGTGAACGCGCTCGTCGGGCTGCTCAGTTGGAAAAGGTATTTGCCCGCGACATGGTCCATGCCGCCGACATTGCGGAAATCCAGCGACGCGTTGAGCGCGCCGTTGACCGCGCCATCCAGGTCCGCCGGCACATTCGCATTGGTGCGGCCGCCGACCGTCGGGATCGTGCCGTCGGTCAGGCTGAATTGTTTGATCAAAACGTCGGCCCCGGCCTCCACCACACCGTTGCCGTTGAAATCGTGAAACATCCGCACCACGACGGTCGCGCCGTTCGGCACGCCGGTGATTTGCAGCGTAAGCGGACCCGAATAAAGATTCGAAACCGCGGCGGGAGAGACGGTCAATCCGGCCGCGCCGGCATTGCCTAGCGCCGCGCCGAGCCACGTGGCGAGGAAAAGAGAGCCGAGCTTCATAAATTTCATAATTCCACCGGAAAAATTGCTGCCGACCGCCTCAGAAATTCAACTTCAGACCCACGGTCACCGTTCGTTCTCTGGGTAATTCGGCATAAAGGTTCAGCGGGTTAAGCTGATAGTTCTGATTCGCCAGATTCACCACGCCAACGCGCAGTTCGGCGTGGCGTTTGGCGAAGCGATAGCCGGCATACACGCTGTGCTGCCAGAAATCCGCGGTCGAGCGCGCGGGGGCGTAACCCGAGTTTTCCTGCATCGACCAGACCGAAAGCCACTGCGCGAAAAAGCCGCAGCGGTGGTTGTAGTTCACGCCCAGGTTCAGTTGGTGCAACAGCGCCTCCTCGTTTTGCATGATCGCCGCTGCGCCCGCCGCGGTCGCGGGCACGGCGTCAAAGCGCCCCGTCAGATTCGCCTGGCTCAGGCGGTAGCGCGCGCCGATCGACCACTCTTTCCCGAGCAGTTGGTTGACGGTGATGAACAACGATTTTTCCTCGAACTCGAGTCGTTGCGACGTCGACGACGCGCGGTCGGGCACGGGGAAAAATGTGGAGTTGGTGAGCACGCCGACCGTACGCGTGGCCTTGGAATGGAGCAGCTCACCTTCGAGGGAAAGGAACGTGCCCGTGTCGAAGTTCAGATCGAGCGCGAGGTTGCGCGTCTCGAAGCGGCTGGCGGGCACGAGACCGGCGACCGATTCGGGCAGCACGCTGCGATAAGACTGGTTGAAGCCGCCGATCTGCGTCGGCTCGAGGCGATAGGTGTTTTCGTTGAACGCACCGCCGAGCGACCGTGTGTAAGCGCCGCGGAGCTTCACTTCCTTGAACGGCGTGAATTGAAAACCCAGTTTCGGCGACAGCCGCTGCGTCGTCTCGTCGCCCGTGGTGATCGGCACGATGTCGATGTTCTTCGGGTGCCGGAGTTGGTCGTACGTCAGCCCGGCTTGCAGGCTCAACTGCTGGATCGGGCGGAAGGTCTCGTAAGCATACGCGCTGTAGCGCTCCTGGCTGGTTTGAAAATGCTGGTCGGCCACCACGCCCTGCAATGTGCGGTCCAGCAGCGAGTCCGTGTTGAACGTGCTGTGCTGATACGCCACGCCCGCGATGAAGGTTTGCTTGGCCGTCTGCCAGATTTGCTGCGCCTCCGCGACGTAGGCTTCCGACTCGCGCTGATAGTTGAAGTGAAACAACGGCGGCGTGGTGACGAACGTGATGGGCTTGCCGGAGTGTTTGAGAAACAGCGGCATCGCGTTCGGCTCGCCGATTTGCAGCGTGTCGTCCAGCCGGCCCGCGAGGAACAACGTGTGAACCCCCGGCGCCCATTCGTGATGGTAGCCCGCGAGCAAATTCGGCTCCTGCCGCTCCGTCACGCGCAGCGTCGGGCTGCCCATTGCCTGGCTGAAGTACTGCTGCACATCGCCGCTCGTGCCTTCGTACATCGTCGCCTGGAGGAACACGCTGTCCTGCGCCGTGAGATCGAACTTGCTGCGGAAGGTCACGTCGCGCTGTTCGAGATCGTTGTTCACGCGGTAGCCGCGCTCAGCGCGATACGCGGCGTCCAGCGCGTAACCGAAGTTGCCGAAGTTCCCGAACTGCGAGCCGGTCTGCCTCCAGTCGCCGTGACTGGAATACTCCGTCTGCGAACTCACTCCGATGCGTTTCGTGTCGAACAGGCGCGTGTATTCCTGCTGCGACACGCCTTGCGAGAGCGAGCTGGCCCCGACGGGCGCGAGCAGATTCGCGATGAGAAACTCGCTGATGCGCGCGTTGTCGTAGCGCAAGTTGAACTGCTTGGGATCGCGCAACGCCTCGTACGTTTCGTGCAGAAACAGATGCGAGGAAAAATTCGCGTAATCATCTGTCACTGCGCGCGACGCCTCGCGGTGGCCGGTCTCCGGCATCCCGGCGTCGCGATACGCGGTGGCGAGATTCGCGCTGCGGACGGCGCGGTCCTGGTCGAGCAGCAGGCCCGAGCGGAACACGCTGCGGTTGTCATTCAACGCGCGGGACTGCTCGAAATCCTGGATCGCCTCGTTGATCCGGCCGCGCTCCTGATTGAGCAACGCCGAGTACAGCCACGGGGTCGGATCATTCGGATCGAGCTTCTTGGCGAGGGCCAGATCTTTGTCCGCGAGTTTTTCATTGCCTGTGTGGCTCCACGCCTTGCCGAGATAACTGCGGAGAATGGCGCGCTGCGGTTCGAGCGTGGCGGCCACCTGCAAATCCTGCCGCCCTTCGTCGCCCCGGCCCTCGCGAATGCGGCACAGGCCGCGGCCCAGCCACGCGTTGCCGAGCGCGCCGTCGATCGCGATGGCGCGGTCAAACCAGCCCAGCGCTTCCTTGGTTTGATTTTTCGCACTGAGCAAAAAACCTTTCAGCGCGAGGCCCTGCGCGTTGCGCGGCGCAAGCGCCAGGCCCTTGTCCAGCGCGACGAGCGCCTCGCGGGTGCGGCCGAAACTGAATTCCAATTCCGCCACGCGCACCCAGGCGAAACCAAACTCCGGCGACTTTTCCGCGGCCTTGCGGGCGTGGGCGAGCGCGGCGGGAAGGTGCTGCCGCGACTGTTCGTAATAAGATTCCGCGAGCCATTCGCTGGCGCTCGCCGGGGCCGCTGCGGCGGCGGCGGCGTGATATTGCACCGCGGCAATCACGCGGCGCAGCGCGGCGGCGGTGGCCGAGGGTTTGGCCAACGTGGCGAGCGCGGCCTCGGCGTGCTCGACCTGCCCGACCGCGAGCAACAGCGCGGCGTGGAAAACCTTCGCGGCATCGGAGGACGGCGCGTTCGTTTTCGGAAACAACGCGAGGGCCTGGAGCAAATCCCCGGCGGTGTAGAGGCGCACGGAATCCGCCAGCGCGGCCTGTTCACCGGCGCTCAGGCCGAGTTCCTTCGGATCGAGCACGCCGGGATAGTAGAAGCACCACTGCATCAGATTGCGCGCGGCGATGCCGGCGGTTTTCAGCGGTGCTTTGCCCGGCGCGACCTGCGCGACTTCACCGGCGGCGAGCGTGAGGGCACCGTGTTCGTTGTTGAGATCGACCGCGCCGTCGATCAACGCCAGCAGGGTTTCGCCCGACTCGGCGACCTGCAGCAGGAACTCGGTACCGCGGATTGCTCCCGCCGCGGTGGGCGTACGGAAATGGACATCAAGCGGTTTCTCGCGGCTGAAGAAGTAGAGCGAGCCGCTTTTCACATCCATCATCGCCCGCTTGGTTTTCGCGGCGGGCAGGCGCAGTTGGAGCGTCGTCATTTCATTCACACGAAAAACGCTGAGATCAGACAGACGCAGCGTGGCGCGGCTGTTCGGCCCGGTGCGCAGGCGGTCGCCGGGAATCAGCGTGGCGTCGCGTTGCGCGGGCTCCCATTCGGCCGAGTTGTTGCGGGCGAGGTCCACCTGGCCCTCGACCGCCAGCAGAGTGGCGGTGTCCTTTTGCGAGATGCCGACCGGCAGGGATTGGGCGTGCGCAACGGCGACCAA